>CAYQMB010000005.1:0-60516 GCA_964418565.1 uncultured Bacteroidales bacterium
GAACGAGATGAAGGGAAGCAAACCGACAGCAGGAAAGAAAATGTATAAAATCGGTCTGACCGCTGCTATGGCGGTGGTTGTGGCCAATATGGTAGGCACGGGAGTGTTTACAAGTCTGGGATTTCAGGTTACCGATATTACCGATGGTTTTTCACTTTTAATGTTATGGGCTCTTGGTGGTGTTCTGGCCTTGTTCGGAGCTTTTGCTTATGGTGAGCTGGGTGCTGCTATGCCTCGCAATGGTGGCGAATACAATTTTTTATCGCGCATTTATCATCCCCTGCCGGGATTTCTGGCCGGCTGGGTTTCCATATTTATCGGATTTGCAGCTCCCATTGCTGCTGCTGCCCTGGCTCTGGGTGATTACAGTATGGGCATGCTGGGTATTGATACGGTAGCACCTGTACAGGAGAAAACCATTGCCACTGTAGTCGTTCTGTTTATTGGAGGTGTACACCTTATGCACCTTAAAGCCATCAGTGGCTTTCAGACCTTTTTTACATTGTTTAAATTGATTTTGATCGTGGGACTGATTGTGGCAGGATTTGTTTTAACAGATGACCCTCAGATCAGCTTTATGCCTGTAAAAGAAAGCTTTCAGGACATGGGATCCATGCCTTTTGCTGCTAGTCTGGTATGGGTAATGCTCGCCTATTCGGGATGGAATGCAGCCGCATATATTGTAGATGATTTGCGCAATCCCGGAAAAGATCTGCCACGTTCTCTGTTTATCGGTACCGCGCTGGTTATTCTGCTTTACGTTTTGCTCAACGCTGTATTTCTTTACGCTGCTCCCATTTCGGAGCTGGCCATGAAAAAAGATGTCGGTCATGTGGCTGCGCGTTTTATTTTCGGTAATGCCGGCGGTGCTGTGGTATCCGGGTTAATTTCCTTTGCCCTGATATCCACCATCAGCTCGATGACCTGGGCAGGACCACGGGTTAGCGCTGCCATCGGTGAAGACAACAAGCGGATTTTCGGGTTTTTATCCCATCGCAACAAGCATGGCATTCCCCACAAAGCCGTAATATTTCAATTGATATTGATTGTGCCGATGATATGGCTTGTATCCTTTGAAAACCTGATAGAGTTTACCTCTGTTTTGCTGAGTTTATTTTCGTTCATGGCTGTACTCGGAGTGTTTATTTTGCGCATACGTGAGCCACAGCTCAAGCGGCCTTATAAAGCATGGGGCTACCCGGTAACACCGGCTGTTTTTCTTTTGATTACAGGCTGGATGATCGTATATTTCCTCCGGATGAAACCAGAAATTCTGGTTGCCATTCTCATCACACTGCTGGCAGGCACTGTATTCTGGCTCATCAGCAGGCATCTTAATAAAAAACTTTCAAATAGAGCCGGAAAATGAGGCGTCTGATTCGCACATACTGCTGGTTGGTTCCGGGAATTATCATGCTTCTTTCAGCTTGTGATGATCCCCGGCAGGAAGCCATGCAGGTTAAATCCAGGCCTTTACGGATTGTAGAACCGGTACATCCCCCCAAAGACAGCAGTCTGGATCGTATTGCCAGTTACCTGTGCGGAGAAAAACCGGCTCCCGATGTTGAGAATTTGCCAGAAAAAAACTGGGAAACTTTTTCTGAAAAGGTAGACGCTAGCTGGCAGGAACTGGAAAAAGCCCGCCTCAGTGTAATGGATGAATGGGTTTCAGATTACTTTACACATCAAATCCGCGACAGCCTGCCCGTGTTTTATCCTTTTTCCGGTCCGGATTTTCTGCATGCCTTTCATCTGTTTCCGGAAGCAAAGGATTATATTTTGCTGGCCAAAGAGGAAATTGGTAAAATTCCTGACTTTGCAGACCTTTCAGCGGAAGAAAACATGCAGTACCTCAATTACGTCAACTTTTTTTTACGTGATATTTATAAACGCTCCTATTTCATTACCGGCCGCATGCAGCAAGACATAGGTGAAGGTGAATTTGAAGGCATTATGCCCGTATTTTATGTTTTTCTCCATCAGACAGATCATGAAATTCTGCAAGTTGAATATCTGAAAATTGACAGCAGTGCACGTGCCCGGATTCTGACTGATTCAGTCTGGAGCGGAACCGAGCAGGGACAAGCAGTTCGGTTTACCATTCGTAAAAAGCATGCAGATTCACCAGATGTTAAAAGCCTGACATACCTGTATTGCGATATTTCCAACGAGGGCTTTCGCAATATGCCCGAAATTAAGCGCTGGCTGAGCCGTTTGGATACATGCAACACCTTTGTGAAATCAGCCTCCTACCTGATGCACTACCGTACGTTTAGTGACATCAGAAACCTGGTGCTAAACAAGAGCGATGCTGTATTTCAGGATGATACCGGCATTCCGTTCAGGCATTTTGATACGAAACATTGGAACATTACTCTCTTTGGTGCTTATCAGCGCCCCATTTCCGATTTTGGCCCCTACCTGATGCAACACGATCTGGCCGCAGCCTTCAACGACACAAGCTATCAACAACGGGAGCTGCCTTTTTCCATCGGTTATCACTGGACAGATCGCAAACAGAACTACATGCTGGCGAGAAAACGCTTATCCGATAAATAACTACCTTAGAAACGGCCTGTTTTTCAGATACCGGTAATTTCGGCTTCGATCAATCACCTACCATGATCCAGCAAGGAGGCTGAGCGAAGTCCAGGCCACCAGCATCAGAGAGAGAATCAATGCCCTGGTAATTCTCTATGCATTTTTCTCATGCATTTTTTCTAAAAACTCACGGATATGTTTCAATGATTTGACAGGTTTTATTTTAAGCCGCAGTTTGCCTTTGTCCTCTTTCAGGTCAAAGCCGCCCGGATTTTCCTGCATGTGTTTGATAAATCCTGCAAACACAGGCGACTGATAAAAAACGGATTCCTGATCTTTCGGAAAGAAACCAAGGAACACATCGTTTTTAATGATGATACGCTGAAAGCCGGTTTTCATGGCAATCCAGCGCAGACGCACAACATCCATCATGCCTTCAACCTGAGGTGGCATCGGGCCAAACCTGTCTTTCATTTCCGCTTCAAATTTCAGCAGACCGGCTTCGGTTTCAATATTGTCAAGTTTGCGGTATAAGCGGATGCGTTCTGATACGGATTCAATATAATCTTCGGGCAGCAAAACTTCAAAATCGGTTTCTATCTGACAATCCGTCACGTATTTATGATCGCGTGGCAGACTGTCGGAATTTTGGCCGGATGCAAACAGCGTTTTAAACTCATCTTCCTTGAGCTCCTGTACCGCCTCTTTCAGAATTTTCTGATAGGTTTCGTATCCCATATCGCTGATAAACCCGGACTGCTCACCACCCAGAATATCACCAGCGCCCCGGATGTCAAGATCCTGCAGGGCAATGTTAAACCCACTGCCAAGCTCAGTGAAACTTTCAATGGCTTTAAGCCTGCGTCGTGCGTCGCTGGTCATGTGGCTGACAGGAGGAGCCAGCAGGTAACAGAATGCTTTTTTGTTTGATCTGCCCACACGTCCTCTGAGCTGATGGAGATCGCTGAGCCCGAAATTGTTGGCGTTGTTGATGATGATGGTGTTGGCGTTGGGAATGTCCAGGCCATTTTCTATGATTGAGGTAGCGATCAGAACATCAAAATCACCACGCATAAAAGAAAGCATAACGCTTTCCAGCTTTTTTCCTTCCATCTGCCCGTGGGCTACAGCAATTTTCACTTCAGGGACAACCCGTTCGAGCATAGCTTCCACTTCGCGGATGTTTTGTACCCGGTTGTGGATGAAAAAGACCTGACCATTGCGCTGAAACTCATACATGATGGCTTCGCGTATGATATCCTCATTGAAACTGTGCAACTCAGTGATGATGGGGTGGCGATTTGGTGGCGGGGTGTTGATAACGGACAGATCCCGTGCGCCCATCAGCGAAAACTGCATGGTACGAGGAATGGGTGTGGCTGTCAGGGTAAGGGTATCAACATTGAGTTTCAGGCGTTTGAGCTTTTCTTTTACTGACACACCAAATTTTTGTTCCTCATCAATAACAAGCAATCCGAGGTCTTTGAAATTCACATCCTTACCGACAATACGGTGTGTGCCTATCAGGATGTCCACTTTGCCTTCGCGCGTTGCCTGCAGGCTTTTTTTGATTTCCCCGGTGGTTTTCAGGCGGCTGATGTAATCCACGCGCACGGGCATATTTTCCAGACGCTCTCTGAATGTGTTGTAGTGCTGAAATGCCAGGATGGTAGTTGGAACAAGTACTGCCACCTGTTTGCTGTCGTTGACGGCTTTAAAGGCAGCACGTATGGCCACTTCAGTTTTTCCAAATCCCACATCACCACATACCAGACGATCCATGGGGGTGGATTCTTCCATATCTTCCTTCACCAGGCGGGTAGCTTCGTACTGATCGGGGGTGTCTTCATAAATAAATGAGGATTCCAGCTCCCTCTGCAGGTAATTGTCATCAGAAAACGAGAAACCCTCTGCCTCCTGACGTTTGGCATAAAGCAAAATCAGGTCACGGGCGATGTCTTTAACCTTTTTCTTGGTTTTATTTTTGATGCGTTGCCAGTGCCCGGATCCCAAACGGTGAACCTTTGGCGGCTCGCTGTCCTGATCGCGGTATTTTGAAATCCGGTGAAGCGAATGAATGTTTACAAAAAGGGTATCACCTTCGCCATAATCAATGCGGATGACTTCCTGTTTTTTACCGTCGTTGACAATTTTTTGCAGGCCTGCAAATTTACCTACGCCATTGTCAACATGAACAACATAATCGCCCGGGTTCAGGCTGTTAAGCTCTTTTAAGGTGATGGAATCTTTGCGCGCAAAACTGCCTTTAAGCTGATATTTGTGGTAACGCTCAAAAATCTGATGATCGGTAAATACGCAGAGCTTGATATCATGATCTGAGAATCCTCCGTGAAGAGCATAAAACACCGATTCGAAATTGACATCCACACCTTTATCGGTAAAAATATCCCTAAGGCGCTGTATTTGTTTTTCGTTATCCGATAGCATGCAACAGCGATAAGCGTCCGCCTTTTTTTCCCTGATCACACTTATGAGCAGATCGAAATTTTTCTGGAATGACGGTTGTGGCGCTGTGTGAAAAGGAATCATCTCGAAATCCTCCTTTGCCGGTTTCTGTCCGCTGAAAATTTGCGGATAGGTATTGATGTACTTGCGGATGGTGTCGGGATGCGTAAGGTTTTCCTCAGGGTTGAGCATGGGCGATTCATCCACATCCGGGTTTGCGCTGTTTTGATAGCGTTCCGTGGCTTTTTCATAAATCTCATCAAGCCGGCCGGAAATGAAATCAGAATCTTCTATCCAGATGGTAGCAGCATCGCTTAGAAAGCGCAGAAAAGGTACTTTTTTCTCATCTTCAAGCCGCTCGTGAATGTTGGGCACAATGCTGATTTTTTTGAGCTTATTGGTTGATACCTGGGTTTCCGGATCGAAACTTCGAATGCTTTCTATCTCATCGCCAAAAAACTCAATCCGAAAGGGCTGCTCATTGGAAAAACTAAACACATCCACAATACCTCCCCTTATGGCAAAATCACCGGGTTCATAAGCAAACTCTTCCTGCTTAAAACCGTATGATTCCAGTACTTCCTGAATAAATTCCACAGAAAGCTCATCACCAATTTTAATAAAAAGGGTGTTTTCATTGAGTGATTTTCGTGGCACCACGGCTTCGATAAGGGCTTCGGGATGTGTAACCAGTACGTACGGTTTCCGTGTAGCACCGATGCGGTTCAGCACTTCAGTTTTTAGCAGAATGTTGGTATTATCCACCTGATTGTACTCCACCGAGCGTTTGTATGCAGAAGGGTAAAACTGAATGTATTCATCTTTATCCGTAAGTTTCTGCAGATCATTGTAAACGTAGGCCGCAGCTTCTTTGTCTGGCAGAATAATCAGGTGATGACGTTTTTTGCTTTGATATACGGCATGAAATAACATGGACAGGGAGGAACCTGACAACCCCTGCAGAAACAGGTTTCCCTCTCGCTTTTCGCAATGTTCCAAGATGCGCTTACAGGCAGGATGTGCCTGATACGCCAGATTAAAATTTTCCGACATGGGCTGCAAAGGTAATAAATTAAAAATTTCATTTACCTTTGTATTTGCATGCAACTGTTATTGGTTTTTTTATTTATTGCCCTGGGTTTTTCCTTTTTGTGCTCGCTGCTGGAATCAGTATTGCTGAGCATCACACCGAGTTATGTTACCATGCTTAGGCATGAGGGCAAGCGTTACGGCATCATTCTGGCCGGATTTAAGGAAAAAATCGATCGCCCGCTGGCTGCCATTCTTACGCTCAATACATTTGCCCATACACTGGGCGCTGCCGGTGTTGGAGCACAGGCACAAAAACTCTGGGGAGATACATACTTGTCACTGACCTCAGCAATTCTCACTTTACTTATTCTGATTTTTTCAGAAATCATCCCCAAAACCCTGGGAGCCAATTACTGGAAAAAGATGTTAAAATTTTCGGCTTATGCATTGTTGATTCTTATTTATTCGCCCTTATACCCTTTCATTCTGCTAAGTCAGTTTATTACACGGATTTTTCGAAAATCGGATGCTTCTGAGGATGAGATACGGGAAGAAGTTCTTGCTATGGCGCGTCATGGCGCTGAAAAAGGAGCCCTGAAAAAAAACGAAAGTCTGATTGTTCAGAACCTCATGCGTTTTCAGTTTGTCCGCGCCCGTGATATCATGACCCCGCGTGTGATGATGAAAAGTATAGATGAAACAACCAGGGTGAAAGAGTTTTACGATAATATTGCCACGGTGGGGTTTTCCCGCCTGCCGGTATACAAAGACAGTCCGGAAAATGTAACCGGCTACCTGCTGAAAGAGGATGTTATGGCGCAAATGATTCTCAATGCCTACGAGAAACCCATATCGGAATTCAAGCGTGAAATCCTTGTTTTTCCGGAAAGCATGCCTGTATTTCGTCTGTACGAAAAAATGATGACTTCACGCGAAATGATTTCCTTAATTGTAGATGAATATGGTAGCACAGCCGGCCTTGTAACCATGGAAGACATTGTAGAAACCATTTTGGGGCTGGAAATTGTGGATGAAACCGATGATATTGAAGATCTGCAAAAGTATGCATCTGAACGCCTGAAACGACGCATACGGGAATAATCATGAATGTGATGAATCAAAAAAGGCTGTCCGCTAAGTACGAACAGCCTTTTTGTATGTATTGAAGCAAGTTTTTATTGCTGATTAAATACCATGAATTCATCCAGGTAGTATTTACCTGTGTTGGTATCGGTGCCTTCGTATTTAAAGGCAATGTAAACCGGTCCTGTATAGCTGCTGATGTCAATATCACCGCTGACAGTCCAGTCCTGTGCAAAGCCGTTAACCGGAGCATTCGAAATATCGGCGTTTAACTCGGTCCATGTTGCATTTTGCGGATCAACACCACCGTCATAATCTTCTGAAATCATCACTTTCAGCACGGCGCCACGGTCGTCGCGGCCACGGGTAGAGAAACTCAGTCCGCCGGTCAGACCGGTCAGATCAATTTCCGGAGTAATGAGCCATGATTGCACATCGCTTTCTCCTGTGCTAGTACCGTCGATATAAGCCGAATTTTCTTTATCGCTGTTTTTCCCTGTCCAGACAACTGTACCTGCGCTGGCAACATTGGTCCACCCGGTAAGATCAACCGGTTCACCAACAGTCAGGCTGTCAAAATCTTCATAGAAAACATCATCGTATTCACCGCAGCGGAGTCCATCCATATCCACTTCGTGATAGTGGCGGATGTATAGCTGCCATTCATCGCGAAACTGACTGGCGATGGCAATCAGAGAACCTTTGCCTTCGGGTATGGGATAATCGGCAAAATCAGCATAACCGGATGTACGCACGGCAATACTTTGTCCGTTGCAATCTTCCAGAGTTCTGTTTTCGGTAAGCAGGTTATCGGCATCCGCAAAGGTTTTTCCAAGTTCACTCTGAGCAAACTGCACATCCTCGAGCTTAATGAGTTGTCCCTGGTATGCACCGGTAATCTGGCTGATTTCCACCACTTCGGGTTCACGCCCTTTTTCGGTAGCAATTTTTACAATATTTTCATCCACAAAGACCGAATCAAGTTGCAACATGTTTTCGTAGTCACCCAGGATAAGGTCTTTCAGATAAAGCCTGATGGAGTCGCCTTCGTACAAACCACCGGATGACATCAGGTGCAGATTGATGGCACCGGTTTCATCCTGCACATAGGAAGACTTGTAAATGTTACCGCTTTTATCATCCATGGTTACCACGCAGTATACGGAGTAATCGTCGGTAAATTTATAGCCTTCTGGATAGGCTCCTGCTTCCACACTGTCGGTATACATTTGCCTCAACTCACCGATGGTAAGGGTATTTCCTTCGGGTATTGTCTGAGAGTCCGGGGCATCAAAATCATCGTGGATACAACTGCCGGCAAACAGTATAGAAGCTATTGCCGTCAGAATTCCGAGTTTATATGCTGTATTTTTCACAATAAAAAAGTTTTAACGTTCTTGAATCATTTTATTTGTTTTCCCCGCATCGCGGATCGTTCATAATAACCTCGTCGGTGTTGCGAATGAGCAGTTGCCAGATCACATCCTGACTATCGGGGTATGAATATTTTGTAATCACACCGGTAATCTGACCTTTTCCGGATGGAATGGAATCGCCGGCAAAATCAGAATAATCGCTTGTTCTTACGATGATGCTTTCCCCGCTGCAGTTTTCCAGTGTCCGGTTCTGAGCAGAAGAGCCATTCATGTTCGCGTAGGTTTTTCCCAAAGCGCCATCGGCAAACTGAACATCGTTGATTGTGATTAGTTCGCAATCGAAAATGCCGGTTTTGACTTCTGTAATGCTGGTCTGATACGGATCAATGTATTGATCGTGTTGTTGCACGATGATGCGTTCTTCAGCGTGAAGGATATCATCAAAGACCAGTTCCATTTTGCCATTGTAATTTGTCAGCACAACGTCTTTCAGGTTAATTCTTACCACATCGCCGGTTTCAACAAGGCCGGCACCGCTGAGACGGTACATGTTAATACCGCCGGTAGAATCCTGCAGGTAGGCTTCTTTATAAATATTTCCTTTGGAGTCGTCCATGATTACAGTAGCGTAGAGCATGTATGCTTCCTCAAAGGTGTAATTGTCGCCGCTGTCCTGATAGATCTGATACACATCTCCGATGTTGAGTTTCATGGATTCGGGGACGGTATTGGCCGGTGGTTCGTCGTAATCATCAACACAAGCGGTAAAGCTCAGAAGGATTAATGCGATAAGGCCGGTTATTTTTATATTCTTATTCATTGGTATCTGTTTTTGATGTGATTAGAAACTAAAGTAAAGGTTCAGGAAAAATGTGGTGCCGTACATGTAAAAGTATTTGGGCGGGAATTTATCAATATCCGAAATATCATAGCGGTACTGTTCAAATCCGCCGATGGCAAAATCGGTGGTGTTGAGTAGGTTATTAACGCTAAGGGTAAATCCGGCATAATAGTCATCCCATTTAAAGGATTTTCCACCAAACAGGTTCACTGTAAATCCGGGATCAAGCATTTGCTGATCCAGCATGCGGTCCCACTGGGGATCACTAACCACGAAATTTTCCAGGGCTTCTTCGGTCCGTCTGTCCGGACTAAAATCCAGGTAAATACGGTCAAAGTAGTTGGCATTGACACCCACAAACCAGTAATTTGGTGAATCGTACTTCACGCCAAAGCTACCAACAACTTCCGGCATATTTCCAACGTGGTAATTTTTGATGTAAACGGTACGGTCTTCGGCAATAATTTCAGAGCTGTTGTCCTGAGCGATGGTTACCTGCGGACGTGATGTGTAAATGTATTGTCCCCAGCTACCGGCAGCGTTTACTGACCAGGTGGATGTGATATCCACTTCCAGACCAAGCTCGGTACCATAGTGTGTTTTATCCAGGCCTGTCATGACATAGTTCACAAAACTGTTGAGTTCATCGTGATAGAAACTCCGGTTCCAGATGCCATCTTCAAAGGTGGTGTAAAAACCTGTCAGTCTCAGATCAATTGAAGGAGCTCTCCATATGTAAGAAACGTCTGCACTAAGGATTTTTTCACTTTTGAGATCATCCACCGCGTGATCACGTGTACGGGGAGAAATGTAAGCATCCCAGAAGTAAGGAGCTACTGTCATGTAGCCTGCATTGGCAAGGATAAAATGGCGACCGGTAATTTTGTAGGTAGCGCCGGCTTTTACACCATAATCCATAAACTTTTCTTTGGTTGATTCTCCGTATGACTGCGCCGGGAATTTACCGTTTCTGCGGTTACCGGTTCTCCAGAATTCGGTGTATGCCAGTTTTCCTGAAGTATAGAAATCCACCTTTGGATATACAAACTGAGCCTGCACAAAAGCATCGTGAGAGTTGATGTTGGCTGTGTAATCGTATCCGATGATATCGCCTTCATATGCAATATGATTGGTGTTATCCAGATCGTTCTGGGCATAGCTCATGTCAGCAAAGTCGCGTTCGGCAAACTGGTCGATATCCAGCCAGTAATCACCACCGAGCAGATCAACAATGGTCTGGTAATGATGGCCTTCGTAAAAGCGGAAATTCAATGCACCGGTAAGGGTTGTGTTTTCATTGACCTGGTTGGTGTAAGTGGAGTTGGCACCATACTGATCAATATCGGTCCGCCCTTCTTCAATGATATATTTTGAGCGCATACCGGTTACATCATTCCCCGGAATGCCTTCAGCGCTGTTAACCGTGTACAGGTTTTTGCGGTTGGCAAAATAGAAGTGATCCCAGTCGAGCTGAGTAAAATCAGTATCACCACTGGCCCATTGGTTCTGGTAGTACTGATACATCTGAGGATCGTACTCCCAGTAGCTGGGCAGTTTTTTGTAATAATCCGGACGGGGATCAGCAGCATCGTACCAGTTTAGGCGAGTGGAGCCTCCACGGCCAAAGGTATATTGTACACCGGTGGTCAGGCTTTGTTTTTCATTAATGTCCCAGTAATGGTTCAGTATCACTTTTGGTTTATGGTAAGTACTGACCCGGGAATTGCGTTTTTCGCCGTTCTGATATCCCCAGTAAGGGTTGTAAAAATTGTTGTCGGTGAGGTCATAAACTTCCTGTGTACCCACACCGTTTTTGCCGCGGCGTGAAGGGGCACCAAAACCAACCAGACCAATACTGTGTTTGTCATTAATTTTACGCTCAACAGACAGAAGGTAGGCATAAGCATCATAAAAGGAACCTTCCACATAGCCTTCCTGAGCCCAGCGTTTGGAGCCGGAAAGTGTGACTGCCCAGCCATTGTCCATCATACCGGTGCTGTGAATAAACATAGCACGGTTGAAATAGCTCTTATTGGCCCGGGAGTAGGTTACTCTGGTTTGCTTGCGGTCTTTTGACGCCCGCATTGTAATGTTTGTCAGACCGGCCACGCCACCAAAACCGTAATCGTTGGATTCCAGACCAATGGACATCACCTTGTTCCTGACGGCATCGTTAAGTCCGCCCCAGTTGCTCCAGTAAGCACGACCAGACTCCATATTGTTCATTTTAAGTCCGTTGATTGTCACTGCCAGGTTGCGGCTGTCGTATCCTCTGATGTTAAAGCGTGCCTGGCTAAAGGTATATGCAGCACGCTGAACAAATATATCAGAGGAAGAGCTCAACAGGCCTGAAATGTTCTGGTCCTGTTCTCCGCTTCCAAGCTCCGATTCTGTAATTGTGAACAATTCCACCTCCGTATCGGGGACATCACTCTCATTGCGGGTGGTATCATCACCATCTTCCGTTTGCGCTATTACCTGCATCCCAAATAAAATTGCAGGTAAAAAAAGTAGATATTTTTTCATTCAATAACGTTTTATTTATCTCATATACTATTCTGTTCAAAGGTAAAAAATTTTCATTTCATCCGTATAAAAGCAGAAAAAAAACGGATACTTTGTATCTGTGCTTAGCATAAACCGAAGAAGCAGATAGTTGACTCAAATGGCTCCACTTATTGGTATTAAGGTTAAAGATTATTCCAGGAAATATGTATTATCCGCACAGATACCTTTTATCTCAAACTGTAAATTTGCTTTGATTTGTTTATATTTGATCAATTTACCTGCTTTATTGTTGTGGGTAAGTACGCTATTGATTTTATTATTGCTATGAAAAAAGGAAAAGAAAACAAGGTCCATATTGGCATTTACGGCCGTAGAAACAACGGTAAAAGCTCACTCATCAACAGCCTTGCCGGACAGGAAATATCCATTGTCAGCGATGTGGCCGGTACCACCACCGATCCGGTAAAAAAGTCGTTCGAAATCACAGGCTTTGGTCCGGTCATTCTGATCGATACGGCTGGCATAGACGATATAGGTGAGCTGGGTAGCCTGCGAATCCGAAAAAGTTACGATTCTCTTAAACTCATAGATCTTGCCATTTTGCTTTTGAGTGACAATCAGTTCGATGCCCCGGAGGAAAAACTGATTGCCGAATTTGAGCGCCTGGAAATTCCATACCTGGTCGCACATAACAAGTCCGATAAAAAGAGCGCATCCGACGATCTGCGGGCGTACCTTAACAACCGGTACAAACACGCGCTTCTGGATTACAGCAGTTTGCAACCCGGTGATGATAAGGAAAAACTGATATCCGCCATTCGGGAAAGCATTCCTGAAGCCGCCATGAGCCGGCCTGCCCTGATTGGAGATGTCATAAGCTATGGTGATATTGTCATGCTGATTACGCCCATTGACATTGAAGCACCTGAAGGACGTATGATTCTGCCCCAGGTACAGTCCATCAGGGACATTTTGGATAATGATGCCATCGCAGTGGTACTGAAAGAACGCGAAGTGGATGCTTTTCTGAAAAAAACCGGCATAAAACCCGCCCTGGCCATTACGGATTCTCAGATTTTTCTGAAAGCCGATGCCATGGTGCCCAAAGACATTCCGCTAACCGGATTTTCCGTTGTACTGGCACGCTACAAAGGGGATTTTTCAGCTTACCTGAGTGGCACACCAAAGATTTCAGAGCTCAAAGACGGCGACAAAGTGCTGCTGCTGGAATCATGCACGCATCATGTTTCCTGCGATGATATTGGCAGGGTGAAAATTCCGCGCTGGTTATCCGACTTTACCGGAAAAGAACTGGAATTTGAGGTGGTGAGCGGTCTGGATGACCTGCCACGTGAAATTACCGACTATGCTCTGGTCATACAGTGTGGTGGTTGTGTCATTACGCGCAGGCAATTGATCAATCGAATACAACCCGCCATAAAAGCCGGTGTTCCTGTTACCAATTACGGCATGGCTATTGCCTGGGTGCAGGGTGTATACGATCGTGCTGTTGAGGTATTTGTCCAGTCGGAGCAGGATGGTGATTACCTCTGATCATTCATTGCCTTGCAAATAATACAGGTTTCCTGAGCGTGTACCGATCAGAAAATCATCATTAATCCCTTTTACTGCCGACAGGTTTTTACCATCGGGGAATGCGTATAATCGTGGCTCCCGGCCAAGCAGATTGACACGAAAAACCCGGCCATCATCGCCAGCAACCAAACCTTCCCGTGTGTTAAAATCCATATCGCGAAAACGCCCGGCAGAAGCAGAAACATGCTCCCAGGCATCCTGCTCAAGCTGAAATACCGACCCATCTTCCGATAGCATAAAAATGCCCTTGCTGTTTTGCCTGATGGCGATGTAATTTTTTTCACGCATGTTCATATCGCTGAAATTCTGTGCGCTGTCGCTGCTATGCAAAACCATGGCATAGCCGGCTATGTAAACATGCTCACCATCCCCTTTGCTGGCAACCAGCAAATCGTTAAACTGATTGGGCCAGTATAGCTGCACCCAGTAGCTGTTGCCGGTGGTTGAGCGGCTTGTAATCCCCCTTTGAAAATACTCTCCTCCAACGCCAAAGAAAAGATGTTGTTTCCAGACGTGGACAGCGTGGTACGGGTTTCGGCAATTGCTCCAGTAGCAAGGTGCTTCCGGGTTTTGTGTCCAGTTTATGCCACCCTCACTACGCCAGAGGCTGATGCTGTCACCGCCGGCCCAGTATCCGGCATCAGGGCTGTAGAACATTGCATTGACAGACAGATTTTCGGTTTTCAGCACACGTTCCCAGGTGTTTCCCTGGTTGGTGGATCGGTAAATAAACCCCTGGCTGCTTTTATCACCGCCACAGAGAAACCACAACGAATCACTGATGATCATAAACTGCCGGATTTCGCCGGGTGCATCAATGTTCAGTTGTTTGATCTGATATGCCTCATCCAGAGATGGTATTTCGTCACGGTCGCAGCCGGATGCTACAAAAAGCAAAAGCAGGGCTGATATGTATGCAAGCCATTTCATTACAATATAACCAGGGATACAGCCATAACGCCCATACCCACAACAAGGCCGTAAATTGACAGATGATGCTCGCCGTACTCTTCAGCGGCAGGCAGCAGCTCATCCAATGAAATGAACACCATAATCCCGGCCACGGCAGCAAATACAATTCCCATGATTAATTCGTTAAGAAAAGGCATGAGTATCAGGAATGTCACTAGTCCGCCAAGTGGTTCAGCCAGTCCGGACAGAAACGACAAATTAAAAGCTTTTTTCCGGCTTTTGGTGGCGTAAAACACGGGCACAGCAACTGCAATACCTTCGGGAATGTTATGAATGGCAATGGCAATGGCAATGGGCAAACCCAGTTCCGGATCTTCAATGGTAGCCATAAAGGTAGCAATGCCTTCAGGGAAGTTATGCACAGCAATAGCTATGGCCGACAAGACACCAAGGCGTTTCATACGGGCCATTTTTGCTGATTCATGATCTGAAATGGAAACTGATGGGATTTCGTGGGGGTTTTCGTAGCTGGGTACAAGTTTGTCAATGATTGTCGTAATGAGCATGCCGCCAAAAAAGGCTGCCAGCGTAACCCACTCGCTTGTTCCCGACTGAAAATAAGCATGCATGGTATCACCGGCATGGGGCAGGATTTCCACAAAAGAGATGTATATCATAACTCCGGCAGAAAACCCGAGCGCTACGGACAAAAACCGCTGGTTATCACCTTTGGTAAAAACGGCAATAAAACTTCCGATTCCGGTTGATAATCCGGCAAACAGTGTTAATCCGAGTGCCCAAAGTAAATTGTTTTCCATGTCAGGTTTGTTTTATTTAAAAGCCGAACATACAAATATTCGTCAATGTTCAATACAAATCCCAAAAGGCCGTATCAATTTTTGATTCTATGTTGTTTTCAAGTTTGCGCGGCAGCAGTGGGAAAAAATCATATCCTGTCAGGGTTTCAAGGCTATCGACGGTGATGGCAAAATCCAGGTGGCTCTTTCCGGATGCTTTTTCATTGGGAATAACAAAGGCCACGGCAGAATTCAGCGTATCGTTACGCACAAGGAGTGTTTTATAAAATGCGGCAGAAACGCTAACGGTGTTTTCTTTTCCTATCGTATCGATGATGCTATCGGTGAGGGGGCCGGTAACAACCATAACAGAATCGTACTGTACCGACCATTTTCTGACCCTGGCTTCCAGCGTTCGCCAGATGCCCCGGTTAAACCCACGATTTTGCGGTGTGATGTTGCTCATGTAATTGACCTCATCCTGAGCGGTCTGATTAAACGCCATATCCCTGGCAGGGATCAGGTGGCCACGATCGTATCCGCTGCCGTTATAATCATTTTTTGTGGCCGTTTGAGTTTCAACCCCGGGGTCTGTAGCGTAATAATACGAGCGATCCACGATGGGATGAGTTTCCTTTTTGGTGAGAGAATACGCTGCCCAGTTGGCGATTTCATGATCTTCGTTATAGGTAAGCGCATAATATTTATGCACCACCAGGTTATCTTTCCGGTGTACTTCGGGCCACTCATACCGCTTTTGTTTTAAAGACAGGCATGATGATAAAAGCATCATTATTATGGCTATCCCAACTACCTTAATCAACCGCATCAAATATCATTTTTTTCTGAGGAAGCAATATACAGGAAAATGATCAGAAAATCCAATTTCTGAGGTATTATGTTCAAATGCTTCAAAATAATCCCCGAATAATATGTGATCAATGCGCATACGCAGGTAAGTGCGCTTATAACTGAAAGCAAAGCCTTCACCTGCATCTTTAAAACTGTCATTCAGATCTTTTGCTATCTGATGATAGGCGTAACTGATGGGTGAATCGTTAAAATCCCCGCAGACAATCACCGGATACGGGGAGTTTCCAATGTGGTTTCCAATTTCTTTAGCCTGGCTTGCCCGCTTTTTAAATGCCCAACTTAGCTTTTTCCGTATGGAGTTGTAACCTGATAGCTTTTCGCGATCCATGTCCGAAATAACAATTTCATCCACCTGCGAATAATCATCACTGTCAAAATGCACAGATTGCAGATGAATGTTATACAATCTTATGGTATCCTCATTCCAGATAAAATCAGTGAAAATTGCCATATTATTGGATGAATCAAATTGCATTTCCCCTTTGTTGACAATGGGATAGCTTAAAAAGCTGGCCATGCCGAATTTTTGTTGCTGAATGGCTTCCACAGCAACCCCCATATGAACATTCGAAGCCTGCATTTTATCAGCCAGAATGCCGGTTGTTTCAAAATTGCCATTGTCACCAAAGAAATATTCCTGTATGCACAAAATATCGGGTTGTTCCGTTTCCAGAAATGTGATAATGGAGTCTCTCAGGTCGCGGTTATGCTCCCAGTTATACAAACCAAAAAGCTGCACATTGTATGACATGACCTTGGCTGTTTCTTTTTTAGTAGCATCAGCAGGCAGTTCTTTTCCTGATAATTGCCATGTTCTTCCCAGGTGCGCGTATCCCAGCCCGATTACCAACAGACTCAGGATGATAAACTTTTGCTTAAACACCAGCCACCAGAGTACAAAAAATACGTTAACAGCAAGCAAAACGGGATAAAGCAAGCCCAGAAATGCAGGTAAATCTGAGGTTTGCGGGTTGATATAAAGAGAAAGGTAACTGACAAATAAAAGCAATGCCATCAGCCAGTTAAGCATCCAGAATATTTTATTCAGTAATTTCACTTCTTGTTGCTGTTTTTAAACAATAGTTCTTTTTCCCGCTTTGTCAGGCTGTCGTAACCAGAGTTTGACACCTTATCAAGTATGCGGTTAATCTCATCCTGCTCTTTCTTTTTGCGGGCATTGTATTCCATGTCGGTTTCGGGCCGGCCTTTGCGGGAAGTGTTTTTGTAACTGACGTGCATGCGCTGCCGGGGTTTAGAAAGTCCCTTCAACCATTGTATCAACTTATCGAACCACTGTGTTATGTCTTTACCCTGCTTGTGCTGATACGCAAACAACAACCCAAAAAGGGCGCCGCCGAGGTGTGCGATATGTCCGCCGATGTTTGCCCCTGCAGGGATGCTAATGAGATCAATAAAAATAAAACCCAGGACGAGCCATTTCAGCTCCACTGTTGAAATCAGGGGGATATACACTTTCATATTTGGTGCCATAATGGCAATTGCCACCATTATGGCATAAATGGCAGCGCTTGCACCTATCACGCTGGCAGCGGTATTGCCAATTATCAGACTGGGAAAGCTGTTGTAAGCAATCAGATAAGCCACACCTCCGGCCAGACCACCAATGATGTATACCGCCAGTAAGCGTTTTTCACTGAGGTAGCGGGTAAACATCAGGCCAAAGAAATAGAGTGCAATCAGGTTAAAGAGTATGTGGAAAAAATGGTAATGGACAAACATGGTTGTGATCAGTGTCCAGGGGCGCGTCAAAAGGATGTCGGTGTTGGCGGGCAGTGCCAGCCAGTCGAGAATGACATCGGGATTGTTTCCTGTTATGGTAATCAGGGCCATGAGAAGCCGGATGACGACAAACACTCCCAGGTTAATGTAAATCAGCCTGGTGAGCATGGAACCCTGTTTAAAGTTATCCACTATTTTATCCCACAGCTTCATCAGTTCCAGCGGTTTTGGTTAAACTGATTTCGTTTCCAGAGCAGGATAAAGATGATACCGAAAAGCATACCTCCGATGTGGGCAAAGTGAGCCACATTGCTTCCGGGCTGTGAAAATCCCAGGAAAAGTTCAATGGCACCATAACCAATCACAAAATACTTGGCACGTATGGGTATGGGCGGGAAAATCAGCATAAGCTGAGCATTGGGAAACAGCCAGCCAAAGGCCAGCAGAAGGCCAAACACGGCACCCGAAGCACCGACGGTCGGTGCATTGAAAGCGGCATTGAGGGTCCCCATTTTTGCATCGATGTAATTTTTCCCGATTTTCAGGGCCTCCATTCCGTCAGTTTTCACCGTTTCAAGCGTGCTTGCAGGCATATCATTGAGCAGGCTCTGTATCTGGATATGAGCTACCAGCATGTGCAGCAAAGCCGCTCCAAAACCAGTGACAAGATAATAGGTCAGAAAGCGTTTTCCGCCCCACACCTGCTCCAGCACGTTACCGAACATGTAAAGGGCAAACATATTGAAAAAGATATGTCCCAGCCCGCCATGCATAAACATGTGTGTAATAAGCTGATATGGTCTGAATGCTTCGGAGCCGGGGTAATGCAGGCCCAGAATCCAGTTTAAATCAACCTGGTATATTGCATCGGCAAGCACCAGAAGTAAAAACATGGCCAGGTTTATCAGCAGCAGGTTTTTCACTACCGGTGGAAGACTGAGAAAGGGTGATGATCTGAATTGATTCATTGTTTGCTTTACTATTTAAAACGTTTTTCTAATTCCTCCATGGTAATTATCTGAATGATTGGCTTACCAGAGGGTGTATAATTATGCGCACTACACGACATCAGTCTGTAGAATAAATCTTTCATCTCCAGGGGTTCCAGTTTACGCACAAAGCGTCGTGCTGATGTACGTGCCATGGCAAAAGCAATGCGCTCATCCAGTGCCAGTTTTAGATCGCCGGCATGATGCTTATAATTTTCCACCATTTCTTCCAGCACCTCCTTGGGATCAGCAGGGCTAAGATCAGATGGCATCCCGTTTACAACAAAATTGTTATCACCAAAAATGCTCAAATCAAACCCCAGGCTGGTAAGTTTTTCCATCAGCTCCATAATCAGAGCACTGTCCTGAGGCGGCATTTCAATGGTTTTAGGGTAAAGTTCTTTTTGGGTTATGCCCTGACGTGTCTGCAGGGTTTGCAAATAGGTTTCGTACTGTACCCGCTCCTGTGCTCTCACCTGATCAATCAGCATAAGACCGGATTTCACCGAGGTAATGATGTAACGCTGCTTGAGCTGAAAGAAACTGGCATCGGATTTGTCGCCCTCCTCCGGGTTTTGGCCGGAATGAGCAGACTCAGGCTGCTGACTATCCGGCTGATTGGGATAAAGACGTTCCCAGTTTCTCATGTTCGCTTTTTCCCGGCTGCTTGTCTGCGGATTGTACTGCTGCCCCGACTTTTTGTCCTCTTCAAAGGGGTTGTAATCCGGGTCAACAGAAACGTTTGGGGGTTTTACTCCTGTGGTTTTGTCCAGATGCATGTTGATTGTTTCATCCTGATCAAAATCCAGAGACGGCACCAGGTTGAATTTCCCGAGGGCTTCTTTAACAGCAGCATGCAACATCTGGTACACCGGCCGTTCTTCGGTAAATTTGATTTCCGTTTTGGTAGGATGAATGTTCACATCAATTTTTTCCGGATCAATATCAAAATAAATAAAATAAGAGGGATACGCACCTTCAGGCAACAGCCGGTCGTAGGCATCCATCACAGCGCGGTAAAACCACCCGTGACGCATGTAACGCCGGTTGACAAAAAAGAACTGTTCGCCGGATGATTTTTTGGCTTTTTCAGGCTTACCAATGTAGCCACGAATTTTCACCAGATCGGTATTAACCCTAATGTCAATCAGGTTGTTTTCCATGTGCCGTCCAAAAATCCCGACGATGCGTTGTTTTACATTTCCCTTGCCAAGGTTAAACACATCATGGTCGTTGTGCGTCAGGACAAAGTGAATTTCCGGGTGGGTAAGTGCCACGCGCTGTACTTCTGTGATGATGTGTTTAAGTTCTGTCTGATCGCTTTTGAGAAATTTACGGCGTGCCGGAATATTGAAAAACAGGTTTTTCACGGCAAAATTGCTTCCCTGCGGGCATGCTGTAGCCTCCTGACTTTCAGTTTTTGATGCGGACATCCGGATTTTTGTTCCCACTTTATCGTCTGCATGCCGGCTTTTCAGCTCAACCTCAGCAACGGCTGCAATTGATGCAAGGGCTTCGCCACGAAAGCCTTTGGTACGGATTTCAAACAGGTCGGCAGCGGTATTAATTTTGGATGTGGCGTGGCGTTCGAATGCCATACGGGCATCGGTTTCACTCATTCCACTTCCGTTATCAATTACCTGCACCAGGGTTTTGCCTGCGTCGCGGACAATAATCTGAATTTTATCAGCATCCGCATCCACAGCATTTTCCACAAGCTCTTTGACAACAGAAGCCGGCCGCTGAATCACTTCACCGGCCGCTATTTGGTTTGCTACTGCATCGGATAATAAATGAATGCTGTTCGTCATAAATCAAATTGCCATTATAATGTACACCAGCAACAAAAGTACTGCCAATATACCAAACAGCCGCAAATTTGACCGGCGGCGTGCCTTTTTGACAGGCGGGATGACATAACTCATCCGCCCTTTGATTCGTTCTTCAGCGCTTAATTCCGAATCGTATTCTATGTCTTTGCCCCGTTTGAGTCTCAGCTCCTTGCGGCGTTTTTCCCGTCGTTCTTTTTCGGGATCGTAATACCGCGGCTGATAGTCAAATACCGAGTAGGAGGGCAATCTGAAAAAGCTTCCTATTCCCATACTATTAATTTGTTCACAAATCTATTAAAATTAAACACACAGTGTTAAAAAAACGCCTGTATGATTATTTTGTTGCGTCATACTGCTTAGCTTAACAGTCAGGGGGATTATTTTGTTGATAATCCGGAATTTTAATTTTCTCAGGAGCTGATGGTTTCATTAATTTCTGTAAATTTGAGTTATGAAACGGATGATATTTTTATTGCTTACCCTTGCGGTAACTGTTAGCGGATTGCAGGCACAGAACAAGGCAACAAAAGCCATGAGTCAGAAACAATTTGCATCCTATCTTGAGGAGATGCAAATGATAAAAACCCCTGCCGGACGCATTGCCATGGCCATGGAAATTGCCACTAAGGAACATTTTTATACAGGTCAGATACAGGAAATGGCTCTGATGCTGGAAAACGATAAGTTGCGGTTTCAGTTTGCCCTGAAAGCATTTGAAAATGCTGTAAATCCCCAGCATTATTATACGGTACTGGATGCTTTTGATTTAAGGTCTACCGCTTTTCGTTTTGCGGATGCCGTAAAACGCATGGAGTCAGAATCCCCAAACAACCATATCAATCAACCAGAGATTCACCATCCCGAAGAATTGGTGCAGATCACATTACCGGATGCATCTGCCTATGATGGCAAAACACCGGAAGGTTGTACAAGTCCAATGTCTGATAAGGCTTTTTCATCCCTAAAAGCCAGGCTTATGCAGGTAAAAAGTCCGCAGGGGAAACTAAAACTTGCCCGTGAGCAGGTAAAATCAAAGTGCATGTCAGTAGGGCAGGTAATGCAGATGGCACAGCTTATCCGGGATGAAAATCTGCGCTACGATTTGTTTGAAGCAGCAGACAACCTTGTGTATGATCTGGGAAACAGGCGTGAGTTTGCCCGGATGCTGCAATCGAAGGCTCTGAAAGACAAATTAATTGCTTTATATAACAAGCAACCCGAACCTGACATGGTGGAAAAAAAGCCTGCAGAAGCGGATTGCCGTGTACCTGCCCGTGAAATGGAGGAAATTCTATCGGTGCTTAATGACATTGATTTTGAGAGTTCACGTATGAAGGAAGCACAAAGCATTATCAAGCGCAAGCGGTGTTTCCGTACGGAACAGATTATACGCATGCTGAAAACAATGGATTATGAAAACAGTCGTCTGGAGCTGGCAAAATTTGCATTTCCGTATGTGATTGACAAGGCCAATTACTACAAAGTAAACGACATATTTGAGTTCACATCCAGCAAGGATGATATGCGGGAATTTCTGGATGGTCAGTAGGCGGCCGTCACATTAATACAGTGGTGGACATGTTGATTCATAAAGCCAGGAAGGATTGTGTGTTGTTGTGAACCCACAGATCATGATGATAAAATCCCTCATTATTACAAGGTAAACAGCAACTTTGAATTTATCATATTATTTGAAATTTACATATTCTCCACAAGCTGTATTTTCATGCCGTTGGGATCACTGATAAAGAAAAATCTGATGTGAGGGTTTGGTTGTACGGGACCGCTAATAATGTTGATGCCCTTGTCTTTTACCAATTGAATCATGTTGTCCAGTGATTTAACCTCAAATCCCCATGAAATATCCGATCCAACATCAATGGCTTCTCCGTTTTTGTGATGAATCAACTCGACTTTGGTTTCACCATTCCCCAAAAATGCTATTTCTGTATCCGGACCAGCCGCAAATCTTTTTTCTGTTTTCAATCCGATGATTTCAGTGTAAAATCTCAACGATTCCTCTAAATTTTTGACCCGCAAAGTACTCCAGCAAAATTTCATAATATTTTTACGTTTTGTTTTACATGACAAGGTTACAATAAATACGGGATCAGACAAATATTTCGGATCAAGCAAATTTTCCGGGAGGAGGAGGATGAATTAAAAGGACAGGAAAAAATAAAGGCTGAACACGTTTCGTATTCAGCCTTCTGCGTAGTCCGTAGGGGAATCGAACCCCTGTTACCAGGATGAAAACCTGGCGTCCTAACCACTAGACGAACGGACCAGCCTGTGTCCTAATCTTGAATTAGGGAATGCAAAGAAAAACCATTTATTTTTAATCTGCAAGTATTTTTTTCAGATTTTTATGGTTTTTTTTGCCACCCTTAACCACAACGAGCATTCGGGGTTTATTATCAGTCATTTAGTGCGTTCATCAATTCATCGGTCATTTCCAGATTATGGAACACATTCTGTACATCATCATCGTCTTCAAAAGCATCAATCATTCTCAGTACCTTTTGGCCCGTTTCCACATCCACTTTTGTTGTGTTGTTGGGTAAGCGCTGCAGTTCTGAGCTTTCAGGTTCAATGCCCATTTCTTCCAGCTTTTTCTGTACATCGCCAAAAGCCTCCAGCGGACAGTATACCATAAGCACATCCTCTTCTTCTTCAATTTCATCCACACCGGCATCGATGATTTCCAGCTCAAATTCTTCCGGATCGATGTCGCCTTTGGGGATGGTAAAAACACCTTTGCGTTCAAAGAGGAAACTTAAAGATCCGTTTTTTCCCAGGCTTCCGCCGTGTTTTGTGAAAATGGCACGCACGCTGCCAACGGTGCGGTTGTTGTTATCGGTGAGGCACTCTACAAAGATGGCAACACCACCAGGACCATATCCCTCAAACGCTGCACCCTGCAGTCCGCCTTCATCGGAGTCGCCTTTTTTGATTGCACGCTCAATATTATCTTTTGGCATATTCTGAGCTTTGGCATTCTGAACAGCGGTACGCAAACGGGCATTCATTTCAGGATCACTGCCTCCACCTTCTTTAACGGCTATGGTTATTTCTTTTGATAAACGTGAAAAGATTTTTGATCGTTTGGCATCAGCCGCTCCTTTTTTACGCTTTATGGTTGACCATTTACTGTGTCCGGACATAATAATGTATGTTTTTAAGTTATCACTTCCATTTTGAAGGGTTAAAAATACCCAAAATCGCGAATAAATAAAATTTCTGACGGGAACAAAAATACCAACCGGTAAAACAAACCGAATTATCAGATTACAAAACGGATCAGGTTCGTATTGTATGTCAGTGAGGAAAAACCAAGCGTAGTTTTGATCCATTCCAGGCTTTGGCTGTGATAAAACACCAGATGAGTCTGGTCATCTTTGTATTTCCACGCATCAAAAGCGGGAGCAAAATCCAGTAAGCTGGTTTTACAGTACAACACACCACCGGGTTTAAGCAATGATTTCAGGCGTTTGAATTCCTGAAACGGGGATTTAAAATGCTCGACAACTTCCGATGCCACAATGTAATCATAGCTTGTTTTTAGTGCATCTGTATCCGGATGAAAATACATATCGTACAGGCGGATGTCATAACCTTTTTCGGATAAAACCTGAGCAACTACCGGGCCGGTACCTGCCCCGTAATCCAGACCTTTTGCAGTTGACGGGAACTCCTGCAGTACGGCATCGCTCAGCGGTTTGACAAAATCCCGGTACCGTGGATCGAAAACATCGTTGTTGTGTTCTTCATACCGGCATTTTTCTTCCTCATGAGAGGGCAAATCTGCGGGATGCATAAACACGACCCGGCAATTTGGACAGCTCAGGTAGCGCCTGCCCAGTGGATGTGTAAAATACGCATTTCCGGTTGTTTGACACAAGGGACAAGGAAATTCTGACTTCAGTTTTATCATACGACAAAAATAACAAAGTATGGTTTTTTTCCTTATATCTGCCGGATGCAATAATTTAGCTAATTTTGCAGCATGAAAAACAGGAAGACCTATTATATAGAAACCTTCGGATGTCAGATGAACATTGCCGACAGTGAGGTAGTGGCAGCCATTCTTGCAAAAGAAGGATTCACACCGGTAAGCACGGTTTCTGAAGCCAGTCTGGTATTAATGAATACCTGTGCTGTTCGGGAAAATGCTGAAAAGCGCATCTGGAACAAGCTTGAAAACCTCAAGGGTATAAAACGAAAGCAGGGCGATATAAAAATCGGTATCCTGGGCTGCATGGCTCAACATGTAGGCAATAAATTTAAAGATTCGGGAGCTGTTGATCTGGTTGCCGGACCTGACAGCTACAGGCACCTTCCCGAATTGCTGGAAAAGATCAGCAAACATGAATTTGTGTCTGATCTGGAGCTCAGCCGTACCGAAACCTATGAAAACATTCTGCCCCAACGCGTGGAATCTTCTCAGATTAACGGGTTTGTATCCATCACACGCGGATGCAACAATTTCTGTTCATACTGCATCGTACCATACACCCGCGGCAGGGAACGCAGCCGAAATCCGGAGGATATCCTGAATGAAGTCAGGGATCTTTACAACACGGGACATTATGAAATCACCCTGCTGGGGCAAAATGTAAACTCATACCGCTGGAATGATGAACAGCAAGCAATGGATTTTCCCGATCTGCTAAGAAAGGTTGCGGAAACCTTTGCATCAATGCGTATACGCTTTACCACATCCCATCCCAAGGACATTTCCGACAAGCTGATTGAAACCATGGCAACTGTTCCCAACATCTGCAATCACATTCACCTGCCGGTACAGTCGGGCAGCAATGCTGTTCTGAAGGCCATGAACCGCAAATACACCCGTGAATGGTACCTTGACAGGGCAGCAAAAATCCGGGAGCTTATACCTGATTGCGGTTTGAGTACAGATATTTTTTCCGGCTTTCCGGGAGAAACCGAAGCGGATCATCAGCAAAGCCTGGAATTAATGAAAATGGTAGGCTATGATTCTGCCTTTATGTTTAAATACTCCGAAAGGCCGGGCACTATGGCTGCAGCTAAGCTCAAGGATGATGTGCCGGAAGATGTCAAAACCCGCCGGTTGAATGAGCTCATTGCTTTGCAAAATGAATTATCAACAGCCAGCAACAATCGTGACATCGGAAAAGAATTTGAGATATTAATTGAAGGCCGTTCGAAACGTTCCGACAAGGAAATGTTTGGCAGAACCTGTCAGAATAAAATGGTTATCGTACCGGATCGTGGTTTTAATCCGGGAGACAAGCTGAAAGTTGAGATCAGCAATTGTACATCAGCAACTCTATTTGGAAAGGAGATATCATCATGAAAAAAACTGAGGAATTCCGTGCTTACAGGGAGAAAATGAACGAGAAAATTCTGGAAAAGGACAACCTTGTGATCAAACGCATTTTTAACCTTGACACAAACACGTATAAAGCAGGTGAACTTGACATAACAAGTAAAGAGCTCATTGGCCTGTGTACGTCGATGGTGCTGCGTTGCGACGATTGTGTGAAATACCATCTGGAACAGTGTTATGAGCTGGGTGTTACCACAGGGCAACTGATGGAAGCCATGTCGGTGGCAAACCTGGTGGGTGGTACCATTGTGATACCGCATCTGAGAAAGGCAGTGGAATACTGGGAGCTTTTAAATGAAGAAACAAATCAGCAATCCTGATTTACAAAACCGGTTTAATTTTGACATTCGTTGCAAAATACAGGTTTTATCGTTAGGAATCACGGCATGAAACTTGCTTGATTCCTGATAATTATTAAATTTGTTACAAAATACAAAACCGATCATGATGAAACGCCTTATTATTGCCCTTATTTCTTTGTTATGTATTTCCAGTTTGTTTGCTGAAAATATGAGTGTTGAAGGCATCTATCAGGGAAAAAATCTCTTTGTAAAAAACACGCTTGTTGATGATAACAAAGGAGAATTCTGCATTACCAATGTTACGGTGAATGGGGAAAACATACCTGACGAAATCCGCTCCAGTGCGTTTGTGATTTCACTTAACAGAATGGATATCCTGCTTGGTGAAAAAATCAGCATTGAATTTCAACATGAGGAAGATTGTTCTCCGTTGATTATCAACCCCGAAGTGTTAAAACCCTTGAGTACCTATGAGATTTTAAGCCATGAGATGAAAGATGGCTACCTGATTTTCCGTACCACCCGGGAGTCCAGTAAGTTGAAATTTTATGTTGAAGAATACCGCTGGGACAGGTGGTTGGTTATCGATGAGTTTATGGGAAAAGGCGGCCCGGATGACAACACCTACAAAGTTGAAGTTTATCCCCATGACGGTCTCAACATGTACCGCATCCATCAGGTGGATCACCTCAACCGCATACATTACTCCGATACGCTTAAATATCAGCTTGACTTTGATGCTGTAAAGCTTAAGACAAGAAATAAGGTTAACGATGAAATAGTTTTTTCCAAAGAAACCCTTTACGAACTGTATAATGAGTTTGGCGAACGCGTACGTTTCGGTGGCGGAATGGTCATCAATATTGAAGAATTACCTTCCGGCCTGTATTTTCTGAGCTATGGGGATAATGTTGTGGAAATTGAAAAACGCTAAGGATAAATTCCCTTATATTTGCAGGAGAGCCTTTGGGTTCTCCTTTTTTTGTATTTGTCATGCCCGATTTCGAACAGGACATATTTAAGATTAGAAACCAGGATCAATTTGATGCCCTGGCTGTCCGGCTTTTCAATTATCAGTTCAGGCACAACACAGTATACCGTCAATTTATATCAAGCCTGAGGATGAACCTCTCAGAGATCACAAAAGCAGCAGACATTCCCTGCATGCCGGTGGAGTTTTTCAAACGTCATGAGGTAAAAACGGGTGATTTTAATGCAGAAAAGTGTTTTATGAGCAGTGGGACTGGGCAGCAGCAACGCTCTGTTCATCATGTTAAAAGCCTTCGCTTATACAGGGAGAGCCTGACAAAAACATTCAGGTATTTCTACGGAAATCCTGAAGATTACGCCATTTTTGCCTTGTTACCCTCCTATCTGGAGCGGGAAAATGCCTCTCTGGTTTATATGGCAAAAACTCTGATGGATTACAATCCACAAAACCATGGCGGCTTTTATCTAAATCATAAAAGTGGTCTGCAAAAAGCCATTGATGCTGCCCTTTCACAGGGATTTAAGCCCCTGCTGATTGGTGTGAGTTTTGCCCTGCTGGATATTGCAGATGCAGGCGACATGCAACTCAGTGACACCATAATTATGGAAACCGGTGGCATGAAAGGCCGGCGACGGGAAATCATACGCGACGAGCTTCATGCCATTTTGCAGGAAAAAATACAACCCAAAGCCATACATTCGGAATACGGCATGACTGAGCTATTGTCACAGGCGTATAACAAGGGTGATAGCATATTTCGAACTCCACCCTGGATGCAGGTATTTATACGTGACATACACGACCCGCGGGAGTATTTAGTTCAAGGGCAACAAGGCCTGATCAACGTGATTGACCTGTCCAACATCCATAGCTGTGCCTTTCTGGAAACCAAAGACCTCGGCAAACGCAGCGATTCAGGATTTAATGTGTCCGGGCGTCTTGATTACAGTGACATCCGCGGGTGCAATCTGCTTTTGTAGTGTAATAATGCCATAACAGCCTCAGGAAAAATCAAAAACCTTCAAAATGCACAATTTTCTTGCATTCCATCAGGATTTTTATATCTTTAAGATCAATCAAATCTGAATTAATGAATCTAAAATCCATTAAAAGCTGGGCTGAACAGGACAGGCCCCGTGAAAAGCTACTTGAAAAAGGATCCCCGGCCCTTACCGATGCAGAGTTAATTGCCATTTTAATGGGCTCAGGGAACCGCAAAATGTCGGCTGTGGAACTGGCCCGTCATATGCTGGCGGCCTATGACAACAACCTCAGCCGGCTAGGCAAAGCCTCCATCGACGAAATGTGCCGTTTTCAGGGTGTTGGCCATGCAAAGGCACTTAGCATTGCCGCTGCTATGGAGCTTGGCCGCCGCAGAAAAGCCAACCGCAAGGAATACCCATCCATACGCCGCAGTTTTGATGCCGTAGAACTCCTGGAACCTGTAATTGGTGATTTACCGCATGAAGAGTTCTGGGTTTTATTTCTCGATCGGGCAAACAAAGTGATTGATAAGAAAAAACTCTCATCAGGCGGAACCATCGGCACTGTAATTGATGTAAAACTGGTGCTCAAATCTGCCCTGGAAAAACTTGCTCAGGGCTTAATTGTGATGCACAATCATCCATCCGGAAATAAAAAGCCCAGCCAAAGCGATGTAAACATCACAATGAAATTAAAAAATGCCGCCGAACTGATGGATATTAGTTTGCTTGATCACATTATCATCACAGGCAACGGCTATTACAGCTTTGCCGATGAAAGTTTACTATCCGATAATTCAGAAACCATATAAATCCATTTTCATGATCTGTATATACAGCACACACATTACACCCCGCCTAAGATATATTGCTAATCTCATATTTGCCGAATACAGCAAAGAGCCGGTTAAATTTTACAGCGATGTCAGCCGCATTCCTGAAGGCGAAATTTTTATCAATTACAGCGGCACATTCTTTGCCAATGCATTTAACATTGCCCCCGAAGGCCTGTTACATGAGGATTTCATCCGTAAAAATCTGCCCGAGCTACCATATGAGCGACTGCCTGTGATTTTTAAAACCAAAGGTGAGAATTTACATTTCGATGTCTTTTCAGCCTGCTTTTTCTTTCTCAGCCGGTACGAGGAGTATGTTATTAATGATGTCGATCAGCACGGCAGGTATCATGCCGAACGCACCATTGCCTGGCGTGCAGGATACCTTGAAACACCATTGGTAAATTTATGGATCGAGGATTTTTTAACAAAACTCACATCACGCTTTGCAAAATTCACATGGTCGAGACCAGCATACCGGTTCAGAACCAGCATGGATATTGATAATACCTGGGCATACCTGCATAAACCCCGCTGGCGCTTATTTGCTGCCATGTTACGTGACAAACTAAACAACAACGGCAGCAGCATTAAGGAACGCAAAGCAGTACTGAAACGACACCAGCCGGATCCGTTTGAAAATTACGATGAAATCATCGAGATACACAAAAACAGAACACCACTGTGCATGCTGTTCTGGCTGATGGGCGACTATGCCCGCTTTGACAAAAATGTACCCTGGTGGAACAAACATCAGCAATCCCTGATAAAACGGCTCAATGAGCATTTTGATACCGGTGTTCATCCATCGTACAAGTCGGGGAAGTCATTCCGGTACATGCAAAAAGAAAAGAAACGGCTGGAAAGAATCCTTCAAACCCCCATTACCAAGTCACGGCAGCACTACCTGCGTCTGAAAGTACCGGAAACATTCCGCCGGCTGGAAAAACTGGGTATTAAAGAAGATTATTCAATGGGATTTTCTTCTTATGGAGGGTTCAGATCGGGGGCAACCTTTGCGTATTATCCCTATGATATTGAAAATGAAAGGCCATTCAAGCTTAAAACCTACCCGGTAACCATCATGGATGCCACCCTGAAATACCACCTCAACCTCAAGCCGGATCAGGCAAAACGTGCTATCACCAATTACATCCATATTTTCCGTGAGTATGGCGGGGACTTCATTCCTGTGTGGCACAACGAATCATTATCCGATACCGGTATTTGGAAAGGCTGGAAAAAAGTCTATATTGACATGCTGAACAAAGCAGGCAATTGATGAAGATCAGAAAGCTAGCCAACGCTAAAATAGACAAAACCGCTTGGGATGAGTGCATTTCCAGGGCTGAGAACAGACGGGTTTATGCTTTGAGCTGGTACCTTGACAGCGTAACCGGAAAAAGGTGGGACGGCCTTGTGCTTGATGATTACAGAGCAGTAATGCCTCTGCCATATGTGAAAAAAGCAGGCATCCGGTTTTATATGCAACCCTGGTTTAGCCAGCAACTTGGTCCATTCTGGATTCACAGCTATCCCACGGGCTTGTTAGATGCGATGGAAAAGAATATATCCTCACCATTTTATGAACTCAACCTGAACAGTAATACCCGGTTTTTTCCCGAATATAAAGGGCTCGAGCTAAAACCGAATATGGTTTTACCGCTAAACAAGAAAAAGGAAACGCTTTATGCTGCGTTAAAAACAAATCACAGGCGCAACCTGAAAAAGGCAAAAAAGATAAAGCCGGAAATTAAGCACGTGGGCATAGAAACATACATGGCGTTTAAAACGGAGAACAGCAAAATTCTGGAGGGGAAAAAAACCGGAAAGCTTGAAAACATCCTGCAGAAGCTTCATGCCAATAACGCATTGATTTTGCGTGGTGTTTGGCTTAAGGATGAACTTTTGGCAGCTGTTTGCTGGATAAAGGATTTTAACCGGCTGGTATATTTTCAGGCAGCCAGCAGCGAAAAAGGAAAAAAATATGCATCCGCCTTTTTACTGGTAGAAGAGATGATTGAAACCTACGCCAACACCCACACCACACTGGATTTTGAAGGAAGTCAGAATCAAGGGATACAGCGATTTTACCGCGGCTTTGGGGCAACAAATGAGTCGTATCCCGTGTTGTTAAGTAAAGGCATGCGCCTGGTAAAATACATACGGAAATGACACATCAGCAAAAGATAAACCTGTTTGGATGGTTGCACCCGCTTGTTAATTCAGCCGGTATGGTAAAAAAAATGAGTCCACCGGTAGTAATGCCGTTTTATCATACGGTTAGTGATGAGGTTCTTCCTCACATTGCAGAATTGTACAGCGTAAAATCCAGCAAAAGGTTTCGAAACGACCTGGATTATCTGCTCAGGTATTTTACACCACTGAGCATGCAGGATTTTATCAGTGGAGCGTATGATAAAAGCAAAGCTCATATGCTGCTTAGTTTTGATGACGGGCTAAAAGAATGCCATTCAGTGATTGCTCCCGTTTTAAAAGAAAAAGGCATTCCGGCAACTTTTTTTATCAACCCTGCATTTATAGATGACAAAGCCTGGTTCTACCGCTATGAAGCTTCATGGCTTATTCATGATTTAAAAACGCAGGAGCCCGCTGATGATGCTTCATGCACGATGATAAAAATGAAAGAAAAGGAAATATTGCGCTATCAGGAACAGTTGAGACAGGTAAATTACAATTCCATCGATATCCTGGACAAAATCATGGAACGCATGCAGATTTCCCGGCAGGCTATGAAACTTCAGACACGCGTGTACCTTAACAGCAAAGAATTGCAGTCACTTGCAGCAGACGGATTTCATATTGGTGCGCACAGTCAGCATCATCCGGAATTCAGCAACATCTCTGCAGACGAGCAAATCAAGGAAGTAAAAGAAAGCATGCAGGCCCTGGAGCTGCTCGCAAATTTGAGCATTCGCAGTTTTGCCTTTCCGTTTTCAGATGATGGCATCAGCAGCAATCAACTCAAAAAGATCAGTGAATCAGCTAATCTGAATATCAGTTTTGGTACGAGTGGTACGGGAAAACATCCGGCATTGAATCACTTTCAACGTATGCCAATGGAACACACGCGTAACATTCCGGCAAAGAAAATTCTGGCCGGAGAACTCATGGCAGCAAACATCAAATCACGCATCAAATCATCATGAACACGAGGCTCCACAAAGTAACACATACCAAACTCGGTGACTTTGCTCAGTCCCGCAGGTTTCAGGATTTCAGACAAAAGCCTTTGTCCCGTGAGCGTATAGCATCTTATCAAAACAATCCCAATGCAAAGCCGGATGATGTGGTGCTGTATATGCTGACTGATGAGAAAAAGCTTGTGGCTTACCGCAGTGTTTTGCCGGATTATTATTATGGCAAAGAGACCGAACATTTTGCCTGGCTGAGTGGCAACTGGGTGCACCCGGATTACCGGCGCAAGGGATTATCCCGGCAACTGCTTGATGCGGTTATGAAAGACTGGAACGGCCGCCTGATGTACTCCAATTATGCACCTGAATCGCATGCCCTGTATCAAAAGAGCGGAAAATTTCATTTGATATCCCATCGCGAGGGGTATGGATTTTATCTGTATGCAAAACCCAGCCGACTCTACAGGCAGCGTGTCAAAAAGCCATGGTGGTTTTTTCTTCATTTTGGCGATATGGCCTTTGCCCTGGTGGCTGCTGCAAAACGCCTGGTTTATTCTGCGCCCTCACTTCGCTTGCAGGTTGATATAAAATCAAAACCGGATGAAGAATTTTACCGGCTTTTTGCTGACAGGCATATGCTTGGTTTTGAGCGGGGCAAAAATGAGTTGGAATGGATAATAAACCATCCCTGGATAAGCCATAGTAAACAAAATCAGGCATATTATTTTTCTCACCGGGCAAAACAATTTTTTTATCGCTTTTTGGTACTAAAAGACAAGGGTGAAGCCTGCGGATTAGCCATGCTGCAGTACCGTGACGGGCGCTTGCAGGTTCCGTATTTTCAGGTAAGCAAAGGTGGGCATGAAGAACTGGCAGCCTGGCTGATACGATATTGCCGTAAGAAACACGTGCAATACATGATTATTTACGATCCGGTTTTATCCGAAGCCCTTGCCATGCATGGCAAGCAGTTTGTTTATCACAAAAGTAAAGCCCAAAACATATACGCATCCTGGCAGCCATCCGGTTACAGTCCGCTTGCTTATGACGGAGACGGTGATTATGTTTTTTCCTGATAATCAACGGTTATTTTCAGGTATATTTTTACCAGCAAAACGTGCATCTGTTGTATAGCAGGCAATTTTTTCATACAGATTCAGGATTCGGGTTATCTTTACATGTCAGAAAAGCCATCCCTGTCAGGGGATAAACAACTGAATAAAAACGGGTATTATGATAAAGTTTGTAAATTTAGGTGAGCGAGGAAGTCTTCTTGACCAGTTTGTTTCGGAAATCAGGAGCGAAACGATTCAAAAAGACAGGCTACGTTTCCGCAAAAATCTGGAACGCGTTGGTGAAATCATGGCGTATGAGATATCCCGTGAAATGGTTTTTAAGCGGGAAAATGTAAAGACGCCTCTGGGTGTGGCGGAAGTCCCTGTTATGGACAAACAACCGGTTCTGGCGACAATTTTACGCGCCGGCATACCCTTTCATCAGGGATTTCTCAATTATTTTGACAACGCAGACAATGCATTTATTGCCGGGTTTCGCAAGTATCACGGGGATCATTCTTTTGAAGTAAAAATGGATTACATCACTACCCCCGATCTTACTGACCGGGATGTGATTCTTGTGGATCCTATGCTTGCTACCGGATCCAGTTTTGAACTTGCCTACAAAGCCATGCTAAAATATGGTGAGCCGGCACACATTCACCTGGCAGCCATTATTTCATCCAAAGAAGGCATAGAAAAACTACAGGCTGCCATGCCCGCTGATAAATGTACCATCTGGACATCCGCCGTGGATGATGAGCTTACTGTAAAATCCTATATTGTACCCGGGCTTGGAGATGCCGGAGATTTGGCATATGGCCCAAAGCTCTGATTAATCAGTGCTTTGTCATATCCCGCACCACAAATCTGGCCGTATTTCTCGATCGTTGCTCGAGTATAACTTCTTTGCCAGACAACATTTTTTTCACCGCCTCATCGGTAAAATGGCGAATGGTTATCAACAAGAGATTTTCATTGTACAGAACTTTAAAATTTTCTGACAGTTTCTTAATAAGCCCCGGTAGTTTTCGCTTATCGCAGGAGAAGCATACCGAAAAAGAGATGGCAGAATTCTGGCTGACACTCACATGCGCATTGTACTGATCAAAAACATCAAAAATATGGCTGATGTGTTTTTCCATGATGAAGGAAAAATCCCGTGGTGAAATTGACATCAGCACCTGCTTATCTTTGACAATGTAGACAGGTGCCAGTTTAACATCATCTTTCACCCGCCGGATAACGGTTCCATCGCTGCCAGGATCAACAAATGATTTCACATACAAGGGGATCTTTTTGTTTTCCAGGGGCTTGATGGTGCGTGGATGAATAACCTTTGCACCATAGTATGCCAGCTCAATAGCTTCCTGGTAGGATATCAACGGCAGTTTTTCACTGAAAGAAAACTCTTTGGGATCAGCGTTCATTACACCGGGTACATCTTTCCAGATGGTAACATCCTCGGCGCCGGCGAGCACTGCTAAAATGGCGGCAGTATAGTCAGACCCTTCTCTGCCAAGGGTTGTATTAATGCCTTCGGGTGTACTGCCAATAAAACCCTGTGTAATTATGGTTTTTCGAAGAGCACTAATATGCCGCCTGAATGCTTCGCGGCTGGTATCCCAATCGACATTGGCCTGTCTGTAGGCATTGTCGGTTCGGATGATATCACGGGCATCGGTCCATTGCAAATCAACGCCATCGTTTTTCAGATAATCGCTAATGATGTGAGTAGACATTAACTCTCCGCAGGGTACTATCTGATCGTATTCATAATCGTAATTCAGAGATGGTGGCTGATGGAGTTTGTTTTCCAGGAAATTCAAAACACCAACGTAGGCCGGTGGGTTTCCGGTTTGATCTTTACCGCATAATTCATCATGTATTTCATTATGATAGGAGCTGATATCCTGAAATATCGCCTGTGCTTTAGCCGTTTCCCGTGTGAAATACGCTTCAGTTAATGCTTCCAGAGCATTGGTGGTTTTGTTCATTGCTGAAATAACAATAATCAAAGGCTGTGTAGCATCACCAAGCAGCTTACTGATTTTCTTTATTGAGGCAACATCTTTTACCGAAGCCCCGCCAAATTTGTATACGTTCATAATCAATCCTTTTCAATGCTTTTTGTTATGCCCCGAACCAATTTGTATTGATTGAAAAATTCCATTGCCAACACACGTAAAACAGTATAAGAAGGAATTGCGAGCATCATACCGATAACACCGGCAAGTTTTCCGGCAATTAATATGACAAGGAAAACCTCCAGGGGATGAGCTCTTACTGAATTGCCAAAAATTGTTGGCTGAAAGACAGCCACATCCACTGCCTGAGTAATCACAAACGTAATAAATACATAAATCAGCAATGGAAGCATTTCACCGTAAAAATCCATCCCCAGATTACCGGCAATCACCAGAACAAGGCCAATAGCAGCCCCAATCCAGGGCCCTAAATATGGGATCAGGTTCAGAAACCCGGCAATTATACCAATAAGCAGTGCCAGGGAAAACTCTATGCCGGAAATTGTCAGACCGGTAGTTACCAGAATTATTATTCCGGTAACCTGTCCCAACAATCCAATGAAATAGCGTGATATGAGTTTTCGGATTTTTCTAAGGGCATTATTCGTTTTATCTTCATATCCCTCCGGAACAAGCAGCAGCACACCCCTGTCAAACAACTGATCTTCTTTCATAAAAAAGAAACTAATGAATACCACGGCAAAAATGCCAATGAGAACACTACCCAGAGCGCCGCCAACATTATTGATGAGGTCAGAAATTTCATCAAAACGGACGAGGTTTACGATTTTCTCACTGATAAACTCCCGCGATGAAAACTCTTCTGCCTGATTTAATGGAATGGAATGTACCCAGTTGTCAATTTCCTGATAAGGATCCTTTAGGTTTGTGGAAAGGGTTTTTGCCTCAATGCTACTGAGGTCTGACACCTGTTCCCCGACAAGAGGAATGATGATTCGGAAAAACAGCACCAGTACAAAAATCATTGCCGCAAGGGTAATGCCGGATGCCAGCCAGCGGGGCATGCGGAATTTCTTAATATGAAGGCGTAACAACCGGTTTACTACAGGTCTCCCGATCATGGAAATTACTGCCGCAATCAGGATATAGGCAACAATTTCTGTAAAATGCCAGAGAAACAACCCCAGAATAATCAGACTGAGAATTCCTACGATATAGCGTGTTACTTTGTTCATTCGTTTCGTTTTTCCGAAAGTAATAAAAATCTTCAATAAAACCCAGATGCATGATTCAAATGACAATTAATTTTTGATTATTTATGCAGCTAAACACACAATTTGTGCATCACTTTTTAAATAAAAACGTTATGATTTGAGAATTTCGGCTTAAATACTGAACCAAAGGGTGCCTTTTTTGCTTACTTTTACAGAAACATTAATGTTATATTATGAAAATTTTGAAATACGTTCTTTTACTTGGGGTGATTTTTCTTACAGGAGAGTTGATTGCACAACCATGGATGAAAAACATTGACACAAAATCCGGTGAACCCGGTTTTTACGAGATACAAAAAGCTTTTAATCAATATTGGGCAAAGCGCGATTACGAAAAAGGCAAAGGATTCAAACAGTTTAAACGCTGGGAATACTTTATGGAGCCACGTGTTAATGAGGCGGGATACCTCGATCAGGATGCCTTGTACCAGGCCTGGGAACAGTACCGCATCAGCACAAAAAGCCTGGATCGCACAGAAACAGCAAACTGGACTCACCTGGGACCTGACGATACCCCCACCAACATCAACAGTCCGAGTTACCGCAGGGGTAGCGGACGAATAAACTGTGTTAGTTTTCATCCCACAGACCCCGATATTATGTACGTGGGAGCACCTTCCGGTGGTTTATGGAAAACCACTGATGGTGGTAACTCATGGGCAACCACCACCGACAACCTGCCCTCAATTGGTGTCAGTGATATCGCCATTCATCCTACAAACCCGGATGTTATTTTTATCGCCACGGGCGATGGTGATGCACGTGATACTTACAGCGCAGGGATTCTGAAATCCACGGATGCCGGCGCAACCTGGACAGAAGTAAGCCTTGACCTGGAAATTTCATCACAATACATCATCCGACGGATGAAAATCAACCCGGACAACCCCTTAATCATGATTGCTGCCACAAATTTTGGCATCATTCGCAGTACAAATGGTGGCGATAACTGGGAAACCGTTGCCTCAGGCCATTTTAAAGATCTTGAGTTTATGCCCGGAAACCCGGATGTTGCTTATGCATCTACATATGAATACAGTGGCGGAGCAGCCATTTACCGCTCATCGAACGGTGGTGACACCTGGCAACAGGCCATTGCCATTGGGGAGTCCAATCGCATAGAAATGGCTGTTACTGCAGATGATCCCCAACGGGTTTATGCTGTAGCCTCCTGGTCTGATGACAGTGGATATTACGGCATGTATCGCTCGGATAACGGTGGTTTAAGCTTTGTTCAGGTGCACGATAACAGCAGCATCAACCTGCTTGGCTGGTCAACTGATGGTTCGGATTCAGGCGGACAGGGCTGGTATGACCTAGCCTGTGCAGCAGATCCCACCAACGCTAATGTCGTTTATGTCGGCGGTGTAAATACATGGAAATCAACCAACGCCGGAAGCTCATGGGGTATTGTAACTCACTGGTATGGCGGCGATGGTGTTCCATATGTTCATGCCGACCATCATACCCTAGATTTCTCTCCCCTTACCGGCGCACTGTTTTCCGGAAACGATGGTGGCCTTCACAAAACCACAGATGGTGGTAACAACTGGTCAGACCTTTCAGATGGTTTACAGATACTGCAAATTTATCGCATGGGTATTTCGGAAACCAATCCGCAACGCCTTGTTACCGGATCTCAGGACAATGGTACCATGCGGTTAAACAGTGGCGACTGGAAGGCAATTATTGGTGGTGATGGCATGGAATGCCTGATCGATTATACCAATGAAGATGTGATGTACGGATCAGTGTACTACGGAGATATCCGGCGTTCCACAGACGGCGGATACAATTTTACCGGTATTAAGCCGGCTGCAGTTGGCGATGGAGCATGGGTAACTCCTTACATCATTGATCCGGTAGATCCGCAAACGCTGTACATCGGCTTTTCAAATGTGTATAAAACCACAAACCGCGGAGATTCATGGACCGCTATTTCAAACAATCTTACAGGAGGTACCAACCTTCAATCACTGGCCATTGCTCCATCAAATCCGGATGTGATTTATGCAGCCACTTATTATGACATTTACCGCACCACCAATGGAGGAGGAACATGGTCGAATGTAAGCTCTGGCCTGCCTGGCAGTGCCATCACATACATCACTGTCAGTCCAACAGATCCAAACCTGTTGTGGGTAACCATCAGTGGATACAGCACAGGTGACAAGGTATACCGTTCAGACAACGGTGGCAATACCTGGACAAATTATTCATCAGGTTTGCCAAACATTCCGGCAAATTGCCTGGTGTATGAAAACAATACCAATCATGCGGTATATGTTGGTACCGATCTGGGTGTTTTTTACCGGAATGCGGGTATGCCCGGCTGGGTTCCTTTTAATGAAGGGCTACCCAATGTAATCGTTAATGAGCTGGAAATACAGTATGATGTTGGCAAATTGCGTGCGGCAACCTACGGACGCGGGGTGTGGGAAAGCGATTTGTTTGAGCTTGTTGCAGCTCCGGTTGCAGACTTTTCCGCTACGATTATGAATGCCTGCGAAGGCGAAGTGTTGTTTGCAAGCACATCCAGCGGAGCACCAAGTGACTACACCTGGTATTTTGGTGATGGATCAAGCAGCAACGAAGCATCTCCCACCCATATTTATGATGCACTGGGTACATACAGTGTAAAACTGATTGTTTCAAATGACCTGGGGACGGATTCGGTTACTTTACCCGTTGATATCACCGAAGAAGCCCTTGTTGTTGATTTTATAAGTGATGTTAATACCGCGTGTCAGCCGGGAACCATTGAGTTTACCAACCTCAGCGATGACCTTCAGGCATTTCAGTGGGATTTTGGTGACGGTTCTGTCTCCGATGACGTGAACCCAGCGCATACTTATGATTCTGCCGGAACGTTCACAGTTAGCCTTACCGGATCGTCCAGCCTTTGTCCTGATGTTACAGAGACCAAAACCGAGTACATCAGTTTCGATCCCGACAATGTGGCACAGCTTAATATGCCGGGTTCAGGATATGGACCTGATCAGCTTTGCTGCGAAGGCACATTGTTTGACAATGGTGGCGAATTCAATAATTATTCGGATAATACAAACGGTAAAGTTAAAATCCGTCCGGCCGGTGCCGATCAGATCGAACTTACCTTCCTGAGTTTCGATGTTGAAGCCGGACCCGGAACAAGCTGCGATTACGATCACATCAGCCTTTATGATGGCATCATTCCCTATGAAGGTTATCTGATCGGGGAATTTTGCAATAGTAACCCGCCCACCCAAAGCATCATCACAGAAGGACCCGAGGCACTCGTAGAACAATACACGGATCCGGGAGTGAATGAAGACGGCTTTGAGCTTCAGTGGAAATGTTTGAAAGTGGATTATGTGTATTCTGCAAGTCAGAGCAACGAGTACTTTTATACCTTTACTGATATTTCTACCAACTACCCGACAAGCTGGTCTTGGGATTTTGGTGATGGCAGCCAGAGTTCCGATCAAAACCCGACGCACGAATACACTCAGGACGGCATATACGATGTCAGCCTTACGGTTACTAACGAGCAGGGAAGTTACACTGAAACCAAAGAAATTATCGTGGGTAATGTTGGTGTGGAAGAGCAAAGCGCCCTGACAGCAATCAGCATTTATCCCAATCCGGTAAATGATGGTGCGGTTTATATTGATTTTTCAAAAGAGGGAACGTTACGCTATGAACTCAGCAGTACTGATGGCAAACTTATCAAGTCAGGCAGCATACAGGCAGGCGGTGAAGGCAGCCTTAAGGTAAATGTCGAAAAGCTTGCATCAGGCGTCTATAATTTGAAAATCACGCATAACAGTAAGTCTGTTATCCGTAAAATCAGCATTTTATAAAACTCAGCATTATGATTAAAAAGCTAATTCTGTTTTTACTTATTCTGACTCTGAACTATGTGTCTGTTGCGCAGCGAAGCGATGCATTTAAAACTGAAATGCCGGTACAGGCCTATCATAACCCGTCTGGTGAGCGCACGGGTGAGGGTTACGATGTGCATTTTTATTTTCTGGACCTGGTTATGGATAATTCAGATAACGACGTGTCCGGTACAGCCCGCATTGACCTTACCATCACAGCAAGCCCGCCATCCATTGATCTGGATCTGGACAATGCACTAAGCGTAAGTGACGTTCGTTTTAACGGTAGCTCTGTATCGTTTACGCACAGTTCGGATATACTCAGCATCCCGCTTGGAAAAGACAATCCCCGGACAGATTACAGCGTTGAAGTTGACTATTCTGGCACCCCGCCTTATGGCATGTACCATGGTTATTACGCTGTTTTGGCAGAATATGCCACATACAGCTTATCGGAACCGTTTGATGCCATGGGCTGGTTTCCGGTAAAACAGGATTTAACAGATAAGGCTGACTCTTCCAGGGTATATGTAACCGTTCCGGACAACCTGATGGCCGGCTCCAACGGCTTGCTCACAGGAACCACAGACATGGGCGGTAGCCAGACACGCTATGAGTGGAAATCTTCTTACCCAATTGATTATTATCTAATCTCAGTGGCTGTTGGCAACTATCAGGATTTTTCATTTTATGCACATCCTGCTGAAAGTGAAGATTCCATCCTCGTCCAGAATTACATATATAACGATCAAAGTTATCTGGACTATTATGAAGATGACATACTAGCCACGGCCGACATGATAGAGGCATTATCCGGTTTGTTTGGCCTGTATCCCCATCACGAGGAAAAGTACGGGCATTGCGTAGTTGATCTGAACGGTGGTATGGAACACCAGACAATGACCAGTCTTGGTAATTTCAGTTTTAATCTGGTGGCTCACGAGCTAGGGCACTCCTGGTTTGGCAATTATATCACCTGCGCCACCTGGCAGGATATCTGGATAAACGAAGGCTTTGCTGTATATTCAGAATACCTGACTTATCAGGAATTACGCAGTGATGCTGACGCCAGAAACTGGTTGGAGATTAATGAATCCACCGCCCGCGATTACGATGACGGTTCCGTGTATATTCCGTTCGATGAAGCCAATACGGTAAGTCGCATATTTGATTACATTCTGACATACAAAAAAGGTGGCATGCTTGTGCATATGATTCGGTATATGCTGGATGATGATGCGCTCTTTTTTGATGTTCTGCAAAATCACCTGACCACATATGGCGATTCTGTTGCCACCGGCGAAGATTTCAAAACCATTCTGGAAAATGCCAGCGGGATGGATTTTGATCCCTTTTTTAATCAGTGGTATTACGGTGAAGGATATCCGGTATATGATGTAACCTGGTATCAGGCATACGACACGGTTTATGTTAATACTATACAGTCAGGGTCCTGCCCTCAGGCTCCTGTTTTTACCATCCCACCGGAATACCGCTTGTATTTCAGCAATGGAGACAGCCTGACTGTTCGTTTGCCACAAAATGATCTTAATGTGATAAACAAAATTCCTGAAGACCGTACCGTAACGGAAATCGTGTTTGATCCTAACCTCTGGATAATGAAAGAATACAGCATTCAGGAAATGAGCACTGACGAAAGATTTAACTCAGCAGATGTTTCACTGTATCCCAATCCTACAAACGGGCAGCTACGGGTACGCCTGCCTGAAACCGGTAATTACACAATCACCGTGCAGACTGCTCAGGGAAGAACCCTGCGAAAGGAAAAGTTTAACAGCAAAAGGCATACGGTTAATTTTTCAGATCTGGCGGATGGAATATATTTAATCACCCTGACCAAAGAAAAATCTGTGATCAAAACAGAAAAACTCATCCTGAATAAATGACATCCATCAGTTTTTTGAATTTAAGAGGGATAACACGGATTTTTCATTTGCTTTAATTACCTGACATACTGTTTTTTTGTTTTGTTTTTAGAATGGTTTTAAATTAAGCTAAAACCAGGTAAAATATTTTCCTATTCGAACAAGTAAGTATAAGTTTGTAATTAGTTATAACCTTAAAAAATAAGAAAAATGGCTTACGTAATTACTGATGATTGTACAGCTTGTGGAACTTGCATAGATGAATGTCCTGTAGACGCAATTTCAGAAGGAGATATTTATGTAATTGATCCCGATGTATGCACTGACTGTGGTGCATGTGCAGATGTTTGTCCTGTAGAAGCAATACATCCCGAAGACTAGTACAAAACATACAAAACGGTAAAAGGCATTTTCGAAAGGAAATGCCTTTTTTTAATACCCGTAGTCTGCTTCCCGGTGTTTTGACTGATCATCAAAAAACAAATTCAGGTAAGACATGTATCGTGATTCAGCGATATCACCATTGATGACAGCCTCTTTCACAGCACACCCGGGTTCTTCGGTATGCAGGCAATTGTAGTATTTGCAGTTTTGTGCTGTTTCAAAGATTTCCGGGAAGAAATGATACAGCTCTTCCTTTTCAATATGCACAATCCCAAACGCCCTCAACCCTGGTGTATCAATCACTTGTCCACCAAAGCCAAGGCTGTGCATTTCAGCGTAACTGGTGGTATGCTTTCCGGTGTTGTGGGTTTCGGAGATGCTTGCGGTTTTCAGGTCAAGCGAGTTATCAGCAAGGTTGATAAGGGTAGATTTGCCTACACCGGAGTGCCCTGCCAGGACAGATGTTTTATCTTTTAACACATCCTGCAGGCGGGATTTTTCATTGGGATCCTGAGCCGACATGCTGTAAATTGACTTAACCAGGGTTGTATAGATGGCCTTCAGCTCTTCAAGTTCTTCCTCTTCGGTAGGGCCATACAGGTCAATCTTGTTAAAAATCATCACCACAGGAATACCAAACGATTTGGCACTAACAAGGAAGCGGTCAATAAACAGCCGGGTAGTTTTGGGGTAAGCCAGCGTAACAATCAAAACAGCCTGGTCGATATTAGCAGCTATAACCTGGGATTTCCGGGACAGATTAGTCGATTTACGCAGCAGGTGGTTCTTGCGTTTTTCCACAGTCTGGATAATTCCCCGCCCTTCATCATCCTCTTTAAACAGCACATAATCACCCACCGCAACAGGGTTGGTAGAGCGACTGTTCTTCAGCCGCATACGTCCCCGCAATATACAGGTATAAAAATCTCGACCGGAACGAATAATGTATTCCTTTCCGGTCGATTTTATGACAATCCCTTTTCGTAATTGCAAAAGAAAAACTGTTTTTAAACGAGGGGATCAAGTTTTGCTGTGAGAGTGGATTTGGGCACGGCTCCAACCTGTTTGTCAACCAATTCTCCATTTTTAACAAACAAGACTGTCGGGATATTGCGGACACCGTATTTAGCGGCAATATCCGGGTTGCTGTCAACATCGACTTTACCAATGACGGCTTTTCCATCATACTCTTCAGCCATTTCTTTCATAATCGGTGTCAGCATACGGCAGGGGCCACACCATTCTGCCCAAAGGTCAAGTACAACCGGTTTATCTGAGTTCATTACCAGTTCGTCAAAATTGCTACTTGTAATTTCCTGTACCATAATTAATTTCTTTAATGTTGAGATATGTGATAAAAATAACAAAATTACTTTAATTTAAAACGATGCACTGCCGGATTGTTTTTTAAAAATCCAATCAGGTCCTGATCAAGGTCAGCACGAAACTGTCTTGAAGACATATCAATCCGCTGCTTCATAACATTATCATACAGCGAAATGTTCAATATCATTTTGCCTTTTTTCTTTTTCAGAAGGTCAGTAAAATCCTCAATAAATTTATCGGTAACCTTATCGGCAAACATCTGCACGTTTATTTCCTTGAAAAAGCCCTCTTTGAGGGTGGACAATTCCTCGATTTTTTTCACCTTCAGGCGATATTCGTTTTTGTCTTTCCATCCGGGTTCCATACGCCCCCGTATCAGCACAGAATAGCCTTCGGAAAAGTAGGATTTGAATTCCATATAATCTTTTCCAAAGATGGTAATTCGCTCACGGTCGGTATAATCCTCGATAAAAATACCACCAAAGAGGGTATTGGATTTCGTGCGCCGTTCAAAGGCTTCTGAAATGTAGCCGGCAATATAAAAATCCTGGGCAGCGTAGGCTTTTGGATTGGCTTTCAGGTCACTGAGTTTTGTGATTTTAAGTTGTCCCAGCTCCAGTTTGAATTCATCCAGCGGGTGGGCAGACAGGTACATGCCGATGTATTCTTTTTCTTTTCTCAGGGTTTGCAGTGATGACCAGTTTTCGCAAGTGGGAATATCCGGTGTCTTTACGGTATTTTCCAGCATATCGCCCCAGATGCTGGCACCACCATTTTGATCAGCCTGTTTTTGATTTCCGTAGCGCACAATGTCATCCAGGAACGTTCCATCCTGACCGTTATCACACAAAAACTGATGCCGTTTTATGCCGTCAAAACAATCAAAGCCGCCACCATAGACAAAAGATTCAAGGCTTTTTTTATTCACCTGATGCAAATCTACTCTGGCAATAAAATCAAACACATCCTCAAATTTTCCATCGGCCTCCCGCGCCCGGATAATTTCTTTCACAGCATTGGAGCCGGCGCCTTTTATGGCATTCAGTCCGAAACGTATGTTATCATCATCATCCACTGTAAACAAACCAAAGCTATCGTTCACACTGGGGCCAAGCACTTTTATTCCCATACGTCGGCATTCCTCCATCTGTATGGATATTTTATTGATGTCACTGATGTTCCGGCTCATAACAGCCGCCATAAATTCAGAAGGATAATTGGCTTTCAGGTATCCGGTGATGTAAGCCAGCTCAGCATAGCAAACCGAGTGTGATTTATTGAATGCATATGAAGCAAAGTTTTCCCAGTCTTTCCATATCTTTTCGATAAGGTCTTCCGGCTTTTTCTTCACTGTTTTACAGCCTTCAACAAATTCATCATTAGCCAGGCAGCCGTCCTTAAATTTGACTTTCAATTCATCCATGAGGTCAAATTTCTTTTTACCCATGGCCTTTCGCAATGTGTCTGACTGGCCGCGGGTAAAACCAGCAAGGGCTCTGGCCTGAAGCATTACCTGTTCCTGGAAAACGGTAATACCGTAGGTGTTTTTCAGGTAGCGCTCCATGATGGGATGATCGTACTCCACCTTTTCCTGCCCGTGTTTACGCTTAATGTAGGAAGGAATGTATTGCATTGGCCCCGGCCGGTAAAGTGCATTCATGGCAACCAGGTCTTCAAACTGGTTGGGCTTCAGGTTTTTCAGGTGGGATTTCATGCCGTCGGATTCAAACTGAAAAATCCCGGTTGTATGCCCCTTACTGAAGAGCTCAAAGGTTTTTTCATTATCCTTGGGAATCTGATCCATATCAATATCCACATCTTTTGAGTGCCGGATATTTTCAAGGGTTGTTTTGATGATGGAGAGGGTTTTCAGGCCGAGAAAATCCATTTTCAGCATACCGATGGGTTCCACATGATCGCCGTCATATTGCGTAACCAACATTTCGGCATCGGGAAGTTTCATCATCGGCAGGTTGTTTTCAAGGCCACCTTTTCCGATCAACACTCCACAGGCATGTGTTCCGGTTTGCCGGATGGTTCCTTCAATTTTCTGTGCGTAATGCAACACATCCTTTACAAGTGGTTCACCTTTTTCGGCTTCTTTTTTAAGATCGGGGTTTTCCTTAAATGCTTTTTTAAATGTCATTTTAGGCGCTTCCGGAACCAGTTTGGCAAGCCTGTCAGCTTCCTGCAAAGGTAATCTCAGGATTCTGGACACATCACGGATGGCCAGTTTTGTTGCCATGGTACCAAATGTACAAATGTGTGCTACGTTATCATCGCCGTACTTTTCCCTAACGTAATCCAGTACTTTTTCTCTGCCGTCATCATCAAAATCGATATCAATATCAGGCATGGAAATACGGTCGGGGTTGAGAAATCGCTCAAACAGCAAATCATACTTTATGGGATCAACATTGGTAATACCGCTGCAGTATGCCACTACTGAACCAGCAGCAGAACCGCGTCCCGGACCGACAATCACATCCATATCCTTTGCCGCGTTGATAAAATCCTGCACGATGAGGAAATATCCCGGGAATCCCATGGTTTTGATGGTATTCAACTCAAAATCTATGCGTTCCTGAATGGATTTGTCGGAATTCATCTTATCACCATAACGGGTTTTAGCACCTTCACAGACAAGCTTTTCCAGATAATCAGCTTCAAATTTTATTCGCAGGACTTTATCGTATCCGCCCAGGCGTTCAAAGGTTTCATCGCTGAATTCTTCACGCAACGCAGCCTCATCCAGTTTTTCCCTGTATTCTTCTTCTGTACCAAAGCTTTCAGGGATTTCAAAAACCGGCATAATCGGGGGAGAATCCAGCTCAAACTCCTCAACTTTATCCGCAATTTCCATGGTATTTTCAATGGCATCAGGAATATCGCTAAAAAGCTCAGTCATTTCATCCGGAGACTTCAGGTACTCTTCCTTGGTATATTTAAGGCGGTTTTCTTCGTCTTTGAAACTGTTTGTAACCAGGCAAATCAGTAAATCATGAGCTTCGCCGTCTTCCTTTTTAGCAAAGTGGACATCGTTTGTGGCAATCAGTTTCACGTTATGCTTTGCTGCCAGCTCCACAAGTTTTTCATTCACAGCCACCTGCCTGTCGTAGGTTTCGGCTTTCATGCGTGGGTCATCTGTTTTGTGGCGCATGAGCTCCAGGTAAAAATCATCACCAAACAGATTTTTGAACCACTCAATGCGTTCTGATGCTTCATCGGCGTGATTATTTGCCATTAATTTGGGGATTTCACCACCCAGACATGCAGAACTTGCAATAAGGCCTTCGTGGTACTGTTCCAGCAATTCATGATCAATTCTGGGTTTGTAATAAAAGCCTTCTTTGCTTGAAATGGTTACCAGCTTAAGCAGATTATAATAGCCTGTAAGATTTTTTGCCAGCAGTATGAGATGGTAACCACTGCGGTCTTCCTTCCCCTCTTTTTTGAATCTGCCGCGTGCTGCAACATACATTTCACATCCCAAAATGGGTTTAATTCCCGCTGCCCGGCAATTGTTATAAAATTCTTTGATCCCGAACATGGTTCCATGATCGGTTAGCGCAAGGGCTTTCATGTCGTATTCCTTCGCCAAATCAACAAGCTGTTGCGTTTTTGCAAGGCCGTCGAGAATAGAATACTCAGAGTGAACGTGAAGATGTGTAAAATTTGTCATAGCAACGTAAATTTCAGCAGATGCATAAAAATACGGAATATGTTGTGTTATTTTGTATTTTCTTTTTTTAAATTGTTAAAAATATTTCAACATTGAGCTTATGATTTGCAAGCGAATGAATTACCACATCCAATGTTTATTACTTATCATATTTGGGATAATTGCCACACCATTATCAGCCCAGTATGAAACGGAAGTTTATGCCCTTGAAAATGGCCTGACAATTTTTCTGAATGAGGAGCCTGAAGCATCTGCCGTGACAGGCTGTGTTGCAATTCGCAGCGGAGCTAAGTACGATCCGCATGATGCAACCGGTATTGCTCATTACCTGGAGCACATGTTGTTTAAAGGAACCAAACGTCTGGGAACCACAAATTACAAAGCTGAGTCAATCTGGCTTGACAGCATAAAATATCAGTACGAAATGCTTCAATCGCTGCAGGAGCCATCCAAACGTGACAGCCTTCATCAAATCATCAATAAATTGGCTCTGGAGGCCGGTAAATATGCTATTCCCAATGAGATGGATAAAATACTTGACAACATGGGTGCCACGGGGGTTAATGCCTTTACGGGTATGGAACAAAACGCCTATTACAACCGCTTTCCTACAAATGAAATGGAAAAATGGCTTCAATTGTATGCGCACCGGTTTCAAAATCCGGTATTCCGCTTATTCCAGAGTGAACTGGAAACTGTTTTTGAAGAAAAAAACATGTACCTGGATCAGTTTGAAACCGTCCTCATTGAGTCGTTTTTTGAACAATTTTATAAGACTCATCCCTACGGTCAGCACACGGTCCTTGGAAAATCTGAACACATCAGAAATCCTTCGCTCAACAAAATGCAATCGTTTTACGAAACGTATTATGTGGCCGGGAATATGGCACTAATTTTAAGCGGGCCGTTTGATTCAGAAAAAATAAAGCCCCTTATTAAACGCTATTTTTCTGACTTACCTTCCGGCACAGCTCCTGCCTTTACCCCACCCGAAGAGCCACACATAACAGGAAGACAGGTACATACCGAACGGCTTACTCCTGTACGTGCCGGATTGATTGGATTCCGCACCGTACCTGTTAACCATGCAGACAAACCTGCCCTCGACGTGTTTAATGCATTGCTTACGAACCCAAACGGAACCGGATATCTGGACAAATTGGGAAAAGAAAATGAATTGCTGTATGCCATGGCGCTGAATGATATGCGCATAGATTACGGCTCCACCGTTATTCTCTTTGTTCCCAAACTGATATTTCAGTCGTTTCGCAAGGCAGAGAACACCGTGCTCAATGAAATTGAGCGCATACAAGAAGGCGATTTTGAAGCATCGGATTTAGAAGCTGTAAAACAACATCTTATAAAGAACAGCGAACTCCGCCTGGAAAAGCAAAGCAGCAGAATCAGCAAGTTGATGGAAGGCTTTTTCTTTGAAAAGTCGTGGCAGGAAATCCGGGATTATCCCAATAAAATTTCAGGCATTACAAAATCCGATGTCATATCAGTGGCAAGTCAATACTATGGTGAGGATTACTTTTTATTTCGCTCCCGGATGGGATTTCCCGACAAATCCAAACTTGAAAAACCCGGATATGATCCGGTAAAACCAAAGCACCCGGAAGCACAATCGGTATTTGCAAAAGAACTTGAGAACACGCCTTCGGGCGCAGTCAAGCCGGATTTTATTGATTTTGATGAAGATTTGAGCATTACAGAACAATCAAATTACACACTTTATCACGCAGCCAACCCATACAATACGATTTTTACTCTGAGGCTGAAATTTCAGAAAGGCAAACTCAGTGAACCTGCCTATGCACAAGTGGCAGCATACCTGAACGAATCCGGCAGCAAATTTCACCCCGGAACAGCCCTTGCCACTGCCTTGCAAAACAATGGCTGCAGCATGACAGTTTCAGCAGACAACCAATATTTCAATGTTTTAATAGATGGTCCCGATAATCATCTGGACACCTGTCTTAGCCTGGTCAACGGATTGCTTAAAGCTCCATCGGAGAATAAAGATGCCCTGAAGAACCTGGTAAAAATGCGTAAACTGGAAAGTAAGTATGAAAGGCGCAAGCCATCCATTAAAGCCGAAGCCCTGATTGATTATGTGATGTATGACAGCCTGTCCTCTTATCTTAATCGTCTGGATACAAAAGCTGTCAGAAAACTGGATTACTCCGATATGACACGGCTTGTTTCAGAATTAAAAACAGCCCCGCTTTCGGTGCATTATTCCGGCAGCCTGCCATCACATGCCGTTGCATCGCATATTAAGCACTCACTAACAGCCCTTAAGCCAGAAAAACCCCGATTTAAGCCACGCATTCCGGTCACAAAAACAACCAATGAATCTGTCATATATTTTGTCAATGACAAAAATGCCAGGCAAAGCAACATATATTTTTACATCCCTGGCTCAAGCGATTCAGAACGCAGCCGTGTAATGGCAAAAGCGTTTAACAAGTATTTTGGGCTTGGTATGTCATCGATTGTTTTTCAGGAAATCAGAGAGTTCAGAAGCATGGCTTACACAGCTTATGCTATTTACAGGCCACATCCATACAAAGATCAGCCCGGACATTTTAAAGGGTATATAGGCACACAGGCCGACAAAACAGGTGAGGCCATTCGGGTTTTTGATTCCCTGCTGGTAAACATGCCTCAAAAGCCAGGTCGTATCCGTGGAATACAAAAATCCTTAATGCAGTCCGTTAATATGGAAAACCCCGGGTTTCGAAAAATTTCCTATCTTGCACAGTCATGGATTAATCAGGGATACAAACACGATCCCCGTAAATACCGGTATAATCTGTACGATGATGTCAGTATGGAAACGATCAATGTCTTCCACACCACACATCTTCGACAGTCGCCTATGGTCATTGCCATTGTCGGTAATTCAGAGCTCATTGATATGGACGCATTGAAAACCCATGGCAGGCTAATTGAACTTGAAACGGACGCAATAATGAATTAGATATGATGAAGAGAGGATTAACATTAGCGCTTGTACTGGTTGCCGGACTTTTGGCAAATGCACAGGATACCATCAAGATGATGCAGTATAATTTGCTGTACTATGGAAATTATCCGGAGTGGTGCACAGAAACCGACAATGACATGAACAATAAAGCTGACTACATTGCCACCATAATTGATCATGTGAAACCGGATATTTTCACTGTCAATGAAATGGATGGCAGCAACTACGCCGCCGGTCATCTGCTTGGCAATGCACTGAACATTGACGGTACCACGTATTACAGCATGTCATACCCCGGGTCGGATTATCTGATCAACATGATGTATTACAACAGCAACAAGCTGGAGCTAACCGATCATTACGTTGTAGGCACGGAGGTAAGAGATATTGATATATACGTTATGCGGAGCCTGCAAACAGCAGATCCGGTAGATTTTAACGTGGCCGTGGCTCATCTGAAAGCAGGAAATGAAGACAGTGATGCAGTATCCCGTGCTAACATGACGGATGATTTCATGACGTATCTTTCCGGATTCAGTAACCAGACCAACTGGATATTTGCCGGGGATTTAAATCTGTATACCAGTAGCGAACAGGCATATCAGAATCTGGTTAATCCATCACAGGGGAGCATAACGTTTACTGATCCTGTAAATGAAGAAGGTGACTGGCATACCAATTATTCATACCGGAATTATCATACCCAGTCTACTCACACCCCTTACGATCAATGCCCTTCCGGTGGCGGACTTGATGACCGGTTTGATTTTATTTTGGTTTCCGGAGATGTCTTAAGTGGTACAAACGATTTTACCTATGTGCTGAACAGTTATAAAACGCTTGGACAAGACGGAAGCCATTACAACACCTCACTGATTGACGGAAACAACTCATCTGCCCCGTCCAGTGTGATTGAAGCCTTGTACAACAACAGCGATCACCTGCCTGTTATTGCAAAATTTGCAGTGGGTGAATCAAGTGGCATCGCAGATGTTGCTGCTACAGGAAATCTGAAGGTATCATCCATCGAAACAAGAAACGGAAACATCAGCTTTACGCTTGAACAAAGTAAAATCAGCAATGGTAATGCAGAGTTGTTTACATTAACCGGCCGGAAGCTTTCAGTTATTGAATTTGAGGCAAATAGAAAACAAAGGATTAACGTTCCATGCAGTCAAAACGGAATGCTGTTTGTCAGGATAAGCACTGAACGTGGTGACCGCAAGGTTTTTCGGGTTGTGAAATAATCACTTAAGTTCGTTGAGGAAGGTTTTTAGCTGAGCTTCGTCGGCAGGTGGTTTACCATGCCATGTGTGGTCGTTTTCTATGCTTTTGATGCCTGCTCCCATTTTAGTTTTTGCCATGATAACCGCAGGTTTACCTTTTGTTTTATCGGCTTTATTAAGTGCGCGGTTGAATGCTTTCACATCATTTCCATTGCATGAGATAACGTGCCATCCAAAGCTTTTCCATTTATCAGCCAGGGGTTCAAGCCGCATGACATCTTCTGTTTTGCCATCGATCTGCACTTTATTCCTATCGACAATGGCGATCATCTTATCAAGCTGATAATGCCCGGCGCTCATGGCTGCCTCCCAGATGCTGCCTTCCTGCAATTCGCCATCACCATGAATGCTTACCACACGTCGGTCTTTTTTATCTGCTTTGTCTGCCAAAGCCATACCGACAGCAATGGACAAACCTTGTCCCAGCGATCCGGCGGTAGTTTCAAGGCCGGGTACATTATGTGCGGTAGCAGGATGTCCCTGCAAGCGGGAGCCAAGTTTACGCAAGCTCATCAATTCGTCGCGACTAAAATACCCGGCTCTGGCCAGGCTGGCATACAAAACAGGCGCCACATGACCAATGGAAAGCACCAGCCGGTCGCGGTCGGGCCAATCGGGCTGATCAGGTTTATGCCTGAGGAAGTGGAAATACAGGACAGCAAAGACATCACTCAGCCCCAGCGATGCACCAAGATGCCCTGAGCCTGCTTCATGCAATGAGATGAGCACATCTTTTCTGATTTGATAAGCAATATTCTTAATCTTCTGATGGTTCATCATTTTTGGGTTTCAACTTCGGAAATTCAATAATGGATTTGACAATAAATGCCTCCGGAAATTGGTCTTTCAGTTTTTCAAGGCTGTGTTTAGCTTCAAACCTATCCCGAAAATTACCAATATGCACTTCCCAGTTGGGGTTGTTGTAAACAAGGTATGCCTGGTCATCCGGGTGTCTCTCTTCAAAAGACACTCTAAGCTGATTGGCTTTATCTCTGGCTCCTCTCCCAACCTGCGCAAACACGCGAATACGGTAACCTTCGAACCCTTTTTGTTTTTCCAGTATGGCCATTCGCAGGCCAACCAGCTCTTCAATTTCGTCAGTCTGATGTATGATAAGATTTCCACCATAGGCATCGCTTTCAAAGTATACCAGTTCTTCGGGCTCGATACCCTCTGATGCATTTTCTTTGTTTTCCGGTGCCTGCTGAGCCATCAGTGCTGTTGTTACCAGCACCATTGCTATACTGATTATTTGTTTTCTCATGTTCATCATTCAACAAATCTCATGCTAAATTACCAAATTTTTACTTTTTCGTCAACTTGTACCTCAACCTTCTTGATAATAACAAATTTTGATACCGTCACATCCCCGTCTATTTTTATGTTAACGTACTTGCTTTTAAGTTGTCTGAGCGCTGAAAAAGCTGACACGCTCAGATCTTTCATTTTCACATCCAGCTTAATTGCATAGGTGCCAGATGATTTTTTGGGGATATGAACTTTTTCCATACTGGTAACTTTACCCAGTTTCAGTCCGTTTACAAAAATATCCAGATCAACATCGTTAACGTTAAACTTAATGTTGTTGGGGTTTTCAATGGGCAGCCATATTTTTAGTTTTATTTCCTGTAAATTCAATGTTTCAACCTGATAATCTGTGGGATTTCCAATTACCGGAGCCTGTATTTTACATGCTGCAAGGCTTAAGCATAAAAGAAGGATAAGAAAACGTGATATTTTGTGATTTTGCATGATGAGGTTATTTATTGGAAATGATTTGTTTTGCAAGCTCGGGGATATCCTGTCCGTCAAAATTACCGGAGGTCATTATCAGGAGATTTGCCTGAGTTAAGGGGGTTTTTTCAAGGCTTTTTATCAGGTCATCTGAGTCGGTTGAAATGCTCACATCGCTGTCAAATGCTTTTTTGACAAAAGCGGGATCCAGTTCCGGCAGTTTTTTGTGCTTAACTACAGAGGGGTTATAATACACCCAGGCCTCATCTGCACTTTCGAGACTTCCGGCATACTGCGGCAGAAAATTCTGATTCAGGGAGCTAAAGGTGTGCAGTTCAAGGCAGGCAATGAGTTTTCTGTCAGGATATTGTTCTTTAAGTGCCCGGCAGGTTGCTTTTACTTTTGAGGGGGCATGAGCAAAATCCAGAAACACAGCGCTATTTTTGTTTTCAGCCAACCGCTGTAACCTTCTTGCGGCACCTTTAAAATCTTCCAGTGCCCGGTAGAATTCTTCCGCTTTAACTCCGGCATCCTGACAAAGCAGGCGTGCAGCTTCAAGATTTTCCATATTGTGTTTGCCAAAGACAGATACCGGATATTTATTGCCATCATAAAAGACAACTACCCGTTCATCCTCTGTTGTATATTCCGGTGCTGAATATCCCTGTGAACAGATGCTGTTCCTGTTCTTCTCTACACGTAAGGGCAGGTGCTTATCTTCCTGATAATAATACAGGTTACCGGCAGGCATAATGCTGTTAATAAATGTCTCAAACTGCTGAGTATAAACATGCTCATCCGGAAACACATTGGCATGATCCCATGCGATACCGGTAATAACAGCGGCGTGAGGTTTATACCATAGAAATTTTGGTTGTGGATCTATGGGAGAGGACAAATATTCATCTCCCTCAAATACAGCGATCTCCGCTTCATCTGATAAGCCTGCCATAGTATCAAAGCCTTCGATATTTGCGCCAACCATATAATCAAAACGTATGTTTTGCTTTCTTAACACGTGCATTACCATGCTTGTAATGGTTGTTTTTCCATGGCTACCGGCGATGACAAGCCGCTTTTTATATTTGGTCTGTTCGTAAAGGTACTCGGGATATGAATACACTTTCACACCAGCATCCAGTGCTTTTTTCAACTCAGGGTTATCCTTGCGTGCATGCATTCCCAATATCACAGCATCGATACCGGCATCAATTTTTTCAGGAAACCAACCATTTTTTTCAGGCAGGATACCATGCTTTTTTAGCCGGGATCGTGACGGTTCAAAAACCTCATCATCCGAGCCACTGACCATATAGCCTTTTTCTTTCAGGGCAATAGCCAGGTTGTGCATGGCAGCACCACCGATGGCAATAAAGTGAATCTTCATACGCAACGCATTATTGCTGTGAAAGTCCGAATTTTTCCGGAATTAACCAAATCCGCATCCAAGTAAAAATGCTGCTTCGCCAAATGAGCGAAACAGCATTTCAAATGTCAATTCTATGGTTGGAAAATGCTTATTTTATGCCTTCCGGATGTTTTTTCGAGGATTTGTATTCCGGAGCATTCTGTTCTGTGCGTTTATCCTTGCGCTCGTCATCAAAGGAATTAAGTTCCTGACCATCCTCTTTTTTCTGCATTCCGGGACGGGTTCTGCCTTTGTGATTCCACAGGTAATTATAGCCCTTTTCTCTGGGTTGTCCATACGCATCCGGATGGATATAATACCCGTCTTTGTAGCCTTTGTCATTTCCGTCTTTAGGGGTAATTACCGGTTTACGGTTTTTCCGGATGTAGGGGTCATCCCTGTCGGCCATAACCATCCAGGATACTTCCTCTCCGGCATCACCATAGGCAGTGAAGGAGGTAAAACCAGAATTCCACTCATACCCAATGGGGAAAGGTCTGCCGATGCAGGTAATCTGAACGGTCGCTTCATTTTCTTTGGTCAATGATTTAAAGTATGAAGGCAGATCAACCACGGCTTCACCCTGTTCATTGAGTTTTACCTTACCACGATAAACCACCATGGCTTCGTCTGATTCAACAGATGTGTGGCGGAGTACCTCGTTTTCAGGATTTTCCGGGTTATCAATCAGGAAGCTTTTGGTTCCACCAGCCACATCGCCCGTAGCGTTAATGTCGCCACTAAAATAACCGGCATAACCTGAGGTTGTGGTCCGATTTTCAGCATAAATACCATTCCACTCAGCACTAAAATAACCACCGTATCCATAAAAATCATCGGTAACGTTGCTGTAGCCAAAAACGGCGGTGGGGTCAACTGTAGCAGCGGTACCATCACCTACCTGAGCATAAACACCGGTAGCATTGCTGTTCAACTGTGAGTTAATTCCAAAGACACCTGCCCCATCGGTGGCTTCGCTTTCACCATACACTCCATTTGAACCAGCGGCGCTGGTTCCAAGGCCATAAACCCCAGCGTTATCACTCAGTCCACAAACACCTGAGCCATTTGTCAGCGTCGTAATCGAAGTCACGTTATTACCTACACCGATAAGACCGGTACCTGTAGCGGTATTCGCAAATGACAAAGCGCCATCTTCACCTGTAAAAGCAGCACCAGTACCATTGGTAAGGAATTGTGCAGTAGCATTGTTTCCTGCAGCCAACAGACCTGTTCCTGCCGCATTTGCGTTTCTGGCCTCTACGCCAAATCCATCAGCTAAATCCACGGCACCGTATACACCTGAACCTTCTGCTGCTGTTGCGGTACCATATACGCCAACGTCACTGCCTTTTCCGGCTACACCTGAGCCACCTGTAAGGTAGGCACCATCAAGGTTGTTTCCTACTGCAAGCAGGCCTGTTCCACTGGCATTGGTATTTGATGCGTGAACACCAAATCCGACAGCATCACTGACAGTTCCCATAAGGCCGTAATTGTTGGCACCTCCGCTGGCTGTACCCATTACACCAACGTTACTTCCGGTGCCACCATCGACAGAGCCCATAAGGCCGTTGTAGGATTCTGCACCTGTTGCAGTAACTGTTCCCATAGCGCCGGTATATCCGCCAACGAAATATCCACCAAATCCGTAATAATCGGAGTTGGCACATTGTCCATAGACACCGGAATAATCAGTATCCAGTACATTATTCACAAAGAATCCGGGGTTAGCAGCGGGGCCAATGTAATAAAACCCATAATCAGGGTCTTCTTCATATACTCGCGGACAGGTATCCTCATTAGGGTAAAGGTATGTACCGTCATCTGTCCATTCTCCCTCCACATCTGCAGGAATAATCAATTTCACCCAGTTGGGCGTTGCAGGCGTACCGGCATTGTAATAATAACCGGGGTCATTGTCGGTCTGATAAATCAATAAGCCCGTAGCTGGTGATGTTATACCATCACGTTGGACCAGGCTAAGTCTGGGGATAAGAATACCTGCATCGGTAGCAGTTACATCCAGCATAGCAGATGCATCCGGAGTATCGGTATTAATCCCAACATTTTGTGCATTGACATGGGATGAATACGAGAAAATCAGCAGCAGAAGCATTGCTGGAACCATTGCTAATCTTGTCTGGAATGTTTTAATGGTTTTTTGATTTGGTTTCATAATGTTTACTTGTGTTAATAGCGTTTTGTTTACTGTTAAGGTTTTCATAGTTTTTATTTTTTCGGGGGAATACTATAATTTCAGTTAATGATTTAGAAAAAGCTCTGGCTACCAGCTCCTTTACGACTAATATTATAACCAAGCATCAGCTCAAAGGTGCCATCCTGATAATGCGATAGTTTTGATGTAGAGTAATCGTAAGCAAAACCAAAGATGATATCGTTAAACTCAAGACCCAGCATAGCAATTACATCACCGCTGGTACGGTATGACACGCCTAACCAGTAATTATCCCGGTAAATAGCTTTCAGATTAACATCCACCTGATAAGGCGTATCAAAGGTACCTTTTGCCAGTAGAGATGGTTCCAGAGAGAAATATTCGCCCGTATCAAAGCGGTATCCACCCATGACATGATAGTGTCTGACAAGGGTATTCATTTCAACCTCCTGACCGCCAACGTTCATAGGCAACTCTATCATCTGATTTGCAGACATACCGGCAAAATACTTATCACCATACAGGTATAGTCCAAAATCACTTTCCGGCAGCCATGCGTTCTCGTTGCTGTACATCAAAGCTGGATCATCCGCTTCAATTGCTGTCAGTTGAGTATAATCCATTTGATACTGAAACACCTGAAAGGACAAGCCAAAAGCCAGCCGGCCATTTTCCCCAAACACGGGCAAAATATAAGCGTAATTTGCTTGTAAGCCAATGCGGGATTCCGGTCCAAATCGGTCGGCAAAAATGATGCCTCCAAGCCCCATGGTTTCATTTTTAAGGCGTAAATGCCCGCTGATTATCTGAGTAGAAGGTGCTTTATCAATGCCTACCCACTGTTGCCGTGCTGTCAGCCGGATAGGAATATCATCATGACTACCCGTAACCGCGGGGTTCAGCAGCAGGCGATTAAACATATACTGACTGTATAGCGGTAGTTGCTGCGATACAGCGTGAAGGCTCATTCCACCAATTATTCCAATTATTAACAATAGCTTTTTCATGGTTCAGTCGTTTTTTTATCTTACAATACTGACAGTGCCTTTGTGTATTTCACCATCACTGAATTTCAAAACATATACATAAGTTCCGAAGGGCAAATCACGTCCGTTATACGTTCCATCCCACCGGGCAGAAGCATCGGCATAACCTTCACCGCTGCCTTTGTATTCAAAAACCTGATCACCCCAGCGGGTAACAATAAATATTTCAACATTCGGAATAGCTTCAATTCCCTGGATTTCCCAGGTATCATTGTAGCCGTCGTCGTTTGGAGTAAAGACATCCGGGATTTTTAAATCTGTAATAACTTCTTCACTGACAACAATCCTTGTGGTATCAGAATCTCCGCACATTTCGGCAATTGTATAAATGATCTGATGAGATCCTAAACCCGCATCAAAGGGAATAAATTCTCCACTTACTTCATCTATGCCGTGACCAGACCAGATTCCGCCCTGGTCAGTAGCATATACTATTACTGAAGGATCATTTATGAATAAGGAGTCCGGAGCACCTGTAATGGTAGCATCAGCCCGCTCATAAACGGTAATTAAAAGTGTATCAGTACTGCCGCAGTATTGGTCGATAGTGTATACCACCTGATATTCTCCGGGACCAACATCATTGGGATCAAAATACCCTGAATCATCTACCGCTTCTCCGCTCCAGCTACCGCCATCATCTGCTGTTTGCAGTTGTATTGTTGCATCATCAGAACAGAAATAACCGGGATCTGTAATGCTGGCATCCAGTGATTCGACAATTTCCATTTCAATTTGATCGGAGGCAGTACATCCGTTTTCTGTAACTTCGTAGGTAATGGTATTAATGCCAATATTAGCTTCTGAGGGGTCAAACACACCCGCACTGGCATCTGTAATACCGTTACCCGACCAAACACCATCTTCAGGAGACGCCTCAAGGCTTAAGGGAGAACTTGTTGAACAAAGTGCATTCGTATCCACTATGTTAACATCCGGCATGCTGTGCACTACAACTGCTATACTTCCGCTGGCCGAACATCCGTTTGCGTCGGTAATGCTGCAATTATAATTGCCATTGTGAAGGGTAGTTGCAGGCGAAATCACCGGACTGTCGTCATCAGCCGTAAATCCTTCCGGACCTACCCATGACCATGCAACGGCATCTCCCCCGTTTTCTGTCAGGTTTATATCTTCTCCTTCACATACCGGCGAAGTGCAGGTCATATTTAAGGCAGGTTGCGGATTAACAACCACATCAACATCTGCGCTGGCAATACATCCATTTGAATCACTGATTTCTACGGTGTAAGTACCATCTGCTGCTGTTGCAGGGGATGCGATCACCGGATTTTGTTCTGAAGAAACATAGCCATCGGGACCACTCCAGCTCCAGCTTGTAGCTTCACCACCGGTTTCTGTCAGGTTGATGTCGCCACCTTCACAGATGGGCGAATTGCTGCCGGCGGTTGCTGTGGGTGCAGGATTTACCGTAATGCTGTATGTGTCCTGAGCTTCTGCACAGGGAGCTCCCAGCGGGTTATCCGTTGTTAAGGTAACGGTTACTGTACTGCCTTCATCCAGGGGATCAGGTGTGTATGTAAATTCAAAAGGAGTTGTATTGAAACTGGTCTGATTCAGGCTACCATTGCCGTCATGGGTGAGGTTAACCAGGGTAGCGCTGCCACCAAAGGTGTTTCCACTCAGTGTCACAGCGGTGGCTTCACATACCGCATCTGAATTCGCACTCAGACTAAGCATTGGTGGGTTTGAACAGCCACAATCCAGGCTTATCGGACTTCCGGAGCTTATACAACCAGTGTTGATATTGGTAACCGTAACGGTATATGTGCCATTTGCCAGCGGACCAAAGTCCGTTGTTGCCTGCCAGCTTCCATCTATGGAATATTCGTATTCTGCACCAAGCGGCGCTGTCACGGAAATAATTCCTGCATCCACACCACCTGAACAATCAACAGATACCGTTGGCGTTGCAGGAGATGGATTAACAATAACATCCGTAGTGGCTGCAGCTGTACATCCGTTCACATCCGTGATGGTAACGGAATAGGTTCCGCCTTCTGAGGGCGTTGCGGCTGTAACGGTTGGGTTCTGCAGGGCAGAAGTAAATGTACCAGGGCCGTTCCAGCTCCAGCTTGTTGCTTCGCCTGCGGTTTCGGTCAGGTTAATATCACCACCTTCACAGATTGGTGAATTGCTGCCGGCCGTAGCGGTTGGTGTAGCGT
>CAYQMB010000006.1:0-60399 GCA_964418565.1 uncultured Bacteroidales bacterium
AATATCGATATTGTTTATATACTTACTTAAGCGCAAAATCCGTGTTTTTGACAAAGATAGCATTCCACTTTGTTTGGCAGATTGAAATTTGCAAAAAAGTTTGGATTTAATCTCAGGAATTGTTTATCTTTGCCATCCTTAAACGGTGGATGTAGCTCAGCTTGGTTAGAGCGCCGGATTGTGGTTCCGGAGGCCGTGGGTTCAAGTCCCATCTTCCACCCAAAAATAAAGGCTCCTATTTTTGGGAGCCTTTTTTAGTGCAATCAGATAAGTAAATCTCCCACATCATCATTAACGCAGGGCATAAGCACATAAAATATGCCTGGTGTGGTGATTAGGAATCCCAATACAGGTGGATTTAACTTAAGTTTATTTTGATCCTGAAGGTTTTTGCAATAAATCAAAACTACCACCACCTTTCTCTTTTAGCAACAAACATGTCCTTATCATTCCTGTTTTTCAACCTCCCCCAAACCAAACCATTCGACCATTTTGATAAAAAAGTCAAATTTATTTTCATTTGCTTTGCTATTTTGCTTATTTTTGGACCATAAAACGATAACGGTCGAATATTCTTGTTATGGATAAAGCAGATAAAGTCAGAGACCATTTGGTAAAATCCGCGCAACGCAGCTTTTCACGCTTTGGGTTTGAAAAAGCAACCATGAACGATATCGCGAAAGAAGCCCGAAAGGGCAAATCATCGCTGTATTACTATTTCACCAGCAAAGAAGACGTGTTTAAAGCTGTGGTACAAACTGAAGCAGAATATTTTAAATCCGAAGTTGAGAAAGCATTGGAAGGCATTGAGGATTTAAAAACCCGCATCCGCATTTATTTTACCATCCGCATGCAGCGCTTCAAAGAGGTAGGAAATCTATACGCAGCCATGCGCAACGATTACCTGAAAAAGCTGGATTTCGTTGAAAAAATCAGAGAGAATTATGACCGTGAGGAGCTGGAATTCATTCAATCGCTCCTGCACGAAGGCGTAGAAAAAGGCGAATTCCGGGTAAAAAGCATCACGGACACCAGTTTTGCACTGGCTTCTGCGCTAAAGGGACTGGAATTCCCCTTGTTTTTCAATCCCAACGATCAAAAACTCACCGAGCGCATTGATGCACTGCTGGACATATTGTTTTACGGAATAGCCAAACAGCAATAATGAAGCAGGGAACCCTCATATTGCTACTCATTACAGCAGGACTATTCATCAGTCCTCACCTGAGCGGGCAGTTATCCGACAGCATACTGGATTTGCACACCTGCAAACGCATGGCACTGGAAAACAATCTCAAACTGCGCAAAGCGGAGCTGCAGATCAACATCGCCGATCAGAACACCAAATCCGCTTTTACGCGCCTTTTGCCCTCGCTTGATGTCACGGCCCAGTATCTGCGCACCAACAAACCATTTTACCTTCTGGATGAAAATCAGTTTTTTCCGGTTGTTCCCTTCTGGTCCATTGATCAGGAGGACATGAGTCTGCTGCCAGATGTGGCAGAAACACCCCTGATATACGGCGCCATGATTGACCCTGACACAGGCGAAGTTATGGTTGATGAGGAGGGCAACCCGGTATTTCTGCAGTACGGTTACATCCCGCGTGATGAAATGACCTATGGCTCCAAAGACAATTACATCATCAATGGTGGTGTTACCATGCCGGTATACATGGGTGGCAAACTCCGCCGGCAGTATAAAATGAGCCGCATTGTGGAAGACATGCAACACGACCGGGCAAACCTCAGCGAAGATGAAGTGTTGTTTGAAGTTGAAAAACTGTACTGGAAAATTGTAAGTCTGCAGGAAAAGAAAAAACTCGCCGACGCCTACCGGGCCATGCTGGACACGCTGGTAATGGAGCTTGAAAACATTTACGAAGAAGGCATCATCACCCGAAACGATTTGTTAAAGGCCCGGAAAAAACAAAACGAGGTAATGTATCAGCAGTTTCAGGCAGAAAACGGCATACGGCTGGCCGGTATGGCCTTGAATCAGACCATTGGTTTACCCCTGGATTCTGTTCCCCGACTTGAAGGAAGTCTGGATGGTGTCCGGATATTCCTTAACAGAAATCGCCTGACAGAACAGGCCATTCAGACCCGGCCTGAACTGGCAGTACTGGACAAAAGCATACAGCTTGCCGATCAGACCGTTAAGCTGGCATGGTCGCGCTTTTTGCCCAACATCATCGCAACCGGAAATTACAGTTTTTACAAACCCAATCCGTACAATGGATTCACTCAGGATTTTGGCGGAGATTACAATCTGGGGTTAACCTGCAGAATTCCCATCACGCAGTGGGGAAACCGGATACACAGTTTGAAATCAGCAAAATACCTGCGGGAGCTGGCAGAAGTCAACCGGCAGGAAAAGCAGGAAAAAATCAGCCTGCAGGTGCAACAAAGCTGGAATGCTTATCTGGAATCATTCAAAAAAGTAGAGGTAAAGGAAATAGGTGTAAAACAGGCCAAAGAAAACCTGCGCATCATGCAGGATAAATTTGATGAAGGCATGATAACAACCAGTGATTTGCTGGAAGCACAGGCACTTTGGCAGGAAGCCTGCAGCGAACTGATTGAGGCCCAAACCGAACTTCGCACGCAGGAAATCAAACTCAAAAAACACAGTGGAAACTTATGATACATACAGGCATGAAATATACCGTTTTGATCATCACACTTGCTTTGCTGGTTTCTGCCTGCACGGATGAGGATGCCGGAGAAAGCCAACAGAAATCAAAATCTGTCCCGGTGATGACTGCCATTGCAAGCGGGGAAAGTTACCGGGGCGAACTGACATTTTCAGGAACCGTATTTGCCATGCGGGAAGCCAACCTGGGCTCATCCATGCCCGGCAAAGTGGAAAGATTCCATTATCCCAGAGGCAGCCATGTCAGCAAAGGCGACACGCTTGTCAGCCTTAGCTCTGAAATGCTCACCCAGGCAAAAATTGAACATCAGGCGTTGCAAAAGGATTTCCAGCGCATCAAACGCCTGTACGAAAAAAACAGTGTCAGCGAAATGGAATACGATCACCTGAAAGCCAAACTTGATGCCTCCCGGGTAAAAACCAGGATGCTGCGGAAAAACACCAGCGTTGTGGCGCCATTTTCCGGCATCATCGCTGAATATCTGCTTGAAGAAGGGGAAAACTTTTTCTTCACACTCAATGTCGATCCGGGATACTCCAACACCTCCGGCATACTGCGCCTGATGCAGATCAATCCGGTAAAGGTGGAAATTCAGGTCAATGAAAAGCAACTGGATAAAATGCAGGAAGGCCAGAAAGTCAGGATTATTCCTGATGCCTTCCCTGACAAATCCTACACCGGTGTGGTGCATTTCATCAAACCCATGCTCTCTACCATGACCCGCGCAACCACTGTGGAAATTAAAGTGCCCAATCCCGGGAACAGGCTTAAACCCGGCATGTATGTTCGCTGCATTGTGGACGCCGGACAACGGGGCGGCATTTTTGTGCCCATGGACGCAGTTTTCAGACAATCGGGTACGCCTGAAGAGTATGTCTGGCTGGTGAAAAAAGACAGCGTGATCAGGCAACAGATACGCCGGATTGGCACCCGCGGAGAACGCATCATTGTTGACAGTGTAGCCGACGGGGACACGGTGGTGGTTAAAGGCAAAAGCAAACTTGAAAACGGATGTAAAATCAAGATAACTCAGCAGTAATATGCGCTTACCAAAAATGACCGTCAACCGGCCGGTAACCACGGCCATGATATTTCTTGCCATCCTCTTGTTTGGTATAGTAAGCTGGCGCATGCTGCCGCGGGATATGCTACCGGACATTGAGATACCTGCCCTTACCGTGGTAACCGTTTATCCTGGAGCTTCAGCCGAAGAGGTAGAAGAGCAGGTAACCGACCAGCTTGAAAAAACCCTTTCCGGTACCGAAGACCTTAAGCGCATCACATCCTCATCCCGTGAAAACGTATCATTTATATCCCTGGAGTTTAAATGGGGCACCGATATCGGGGATGCAGCCAATTCTGCACGCGATCTGATGGAACTGGTAAAATCCGATTTGCCTGCTGATGCCCGCGCTCCGTACCTGATGAAAGTAAGCAGCTCCATGATTCCCGTGGCTGTTTACGCCATCACTGCCGATGAATCGTACAGCGGTCTGGAAAAAATCGTGGAGGAACGCATCATCAACCCATTGAAAAAAGTAGATGGCGTTGGTACAGCTTTTATGATAGGTCAGCCCACACGTGAAATTAAAATCCAGGTACATCCCAACGATTTGCGGGCATACAACCTGTCCATTCAGCAAATCAGCACCATCCTGCAGGCAGAAAACATATCCATACCCGGCGGAAACATCAAGCTGGACAAACACGATTTTTCCGTACGTATCCCCGGCGATATAGAATCATTGAATCAACTGGAAAACATTGCGCTTACCAGTATGAACAATCGCATCATCCGGCTGAAAGACGTTGCGGAAGTCAAAGATGAGTTTAAAGACAAGGATGAATACGTGTATTCCGAACGCCGCCGCGGAGTGGGCCTGTTTGTGCAAAAACAAACGGGTACCAATACTCTTGAGGTTTTCAGAGCAGCAGAAGCCGAAATGGAAAGCATTGCTGAAGATTTGCCTTCAGATGTGAAGTACGACATGGTGTTTGGCACATCTGAAGTGATTACTGAAGTAACCCGCAATTTAAGCAACACCATTTGGTATGCCGGACTTTTTGTGATGATAGTGGTTTTGGCTTTTCTGCGTCAGTGGCGCAACAGCCTGATTGTGATACTGACCATTCCCTTTTCTCTTATCGTGGCATACATTACCATGTTTGTGATGGGATTTTCCATCAATATTTTCAGCCTCATGTCTCTTATTGTGGCCATTGGCATGGTGGTGGACAATGCCATTGTGGTGCTGGAAAACATTGATCAGCATCTGGATCAGGGAGCTCCAGCCAAAGAAGCCGCAGTTTTTGGCACGGGTGAAATGGGTACAGCCATTACCGCTTCCACCCTCACCACCATTTCGGTATTTTTTCCGCTGATGTTTATCGGCGGTCTTGTCGGAATACTGTTTAAGCAACTGGCTCTGCTGGTGGCAGTAACCATGCTGGCATCACTAATAACCTCACTATCGCTGACGCCCATGCTGGCATCGCGCCTGCGAAAAAAATCCAAACGTAAAAAACACGGCTGGCTTTACCGTAAGAGCGAAGCCTTGTTTACCGGCATGGAAAATGCATACAAATCCACCCTTGATTTTGCGATTAAACGTGCCTGGCTGATTGTTATTCTGGCAGTACTCCTACTTGGATCTGCTGCTTACCTGGCTACGAACACGGGGTCGGATTACATCCCGGAAATTGATGCGGGTGATGTCATTACGGTGATTGAAACCGAGGTAGGCACAAGCACAAAAGAAACGAGACGCATTGCCCAAAAAGTAGAAGACATTTATTTTAGCGAAATCCCCGAAATGGTATCACAATACACCATCGTGGGGCAAACCGAAAGCAACCTGCTCACCAGCATCGGCTTTGCAGAAGGCAAAAACAAAGCCACCATCAGTGCCCACCTGAGCCTGCCCGACCAGCGAGAACGCAGCGCTCAGGACATCGCGGATATGATGAGAAAACGACTGGCAGCCATGCCTGAGGTTGTCAACTATCAGGTAATGGGCGGCAGCATGATGCAGAAAGTGTTGCTGGGCAATACCAAACCGGTGGAGTATAAGGTTCTGGGAAGCGATTACGACAAAATCAACCAGACTGCAGAAAGGCTGGCTGAGGCAATGGAAAAGGAAAGCGTTTTTTCAGATGTGGAAGCCGGCACAGACCCGGGTAAATTGGAATTCCGGATTGACATCAACAGGGACAAAGCATCCCACCTTGGTTTGAACACGGCCATGGTAGCCATGCAGGTGCGACAAAGCATTTATGGTGTGGAATCCGGTGATTTTGAGCAAGAGGGCGACAAGTTTAACATTGTGGTACGCTATGCCCCGGAGCAACGTAACAGCATAGAAAAGCTGGGCAACATCAGTCTGACCTGCCTCACCGGCCAACAGGTACCTTTATCTGCTGTAGCTGATATTAAGACCGGTACGGGTCCGCTTGAAATTATGCACGAATCAAGGCAACGCATTGTCCGTGTCGGCGCCAATCTTAACAAGGTATCCCTGGGAGAAGGGGCTACCGTAGCCGGTGGTATTCTGGACAACATGAACCTGCCTCCCGGCATAAGCGTGGAAATGGGTGGGAATGTCAGTGAGCAGGACGAATCCTTTGCCAACCTGAACCTGGTATTTGTCATTGCCTTTTTGCTTGTGTATATGGTTATGGCATCCCAGTTTGAATCGTTTAAAGACCCTTTTATTATACTGTTTGCCATTCCCTTCAGCCTGATTGGTGTGGTGTATGCCTTTGTCATTACAGGGATCACCCTCAGTGTGGTAAGTTTTGTCGGTATCATCATGCTGCTGGGTATTGTGGTAAACAACGGTATCGTTCTGGTGGATTACACTAACCTGCTGCGGGCACGGAATCAGCCGACACGGCAGGCCATCATCAATGCCGGGGCATCCCGTCTGCGGCCTGTGCTGATGACATCCCTGACAACCATTCTGGCCATGATACCCATGAGCATCAGCACATCCATGGGACATGAAATCTGGGTGCCACTGGGTGTCACCATCATTGGCGGCCTGTTGGTATCCATGATTATTACCCTGGTATTTATTCCAACTTTATACTCGCTGTTTTACCGCAAACGCATCCAAAAGGAAAAGGAGGAAGACAAATGAAATTTGTATATTGCACATGCAATCTGAGCAAAAAGGAAGAAGTGATCAAAACACTGGAGAATGCCGGCATACTTGATTATCAGATCATAGACGAAGTGCCTGCAAAACCCATGTTGGGATCTCCACGCCTGAACACAGCCGTATGGCCCGGGTACAACTGCATCATTCTTATGCAGTTTTCCGATGACAAAGCAGCAGACAATATCATGATACGGCTCAAAACCATGAATGCCGAAGCTGAAAACAAAGCTGAACTGATAACAGCCTGCAGCCTGCCAATGGATGACTATTTCTATGAATAATTCATATGCCATTATCTGCAAATAGCTGAATAGAGAAATATCCGGATTACTGGCCTCACCCAAGGCCAGTACACCCTTTACTACTTAGAAAATGATGTGGTAATCAGCAGTGCAAATGTGATTGTGGAATGATTTCCCGGCCAAAACCCATACCAACAAAAAACCGCTGTGTACCGCAGCGGTTTTTTGCTTTTCATGCCACAAACGACACCCACAACCACACAACATGCACGTATATACCACTACGGTATTTTGGATATTATACTAGGACCACTATGTATAGCGGGGGGGGCTTGTCGTATAATTCCTGCAATATAATAGCAATAATTTTGTCTTTGTATGGCAATATGGCGTATATTTGAATGGATACGTTTTACAATAATGCCAAAAAACAACCTGTTATGAAGAAGTTGATTTTTACATTGACTATTTTGTGTATAACAATCCCAACATTAACATACGGGCAGATAGTGGAGTCTTCATGTGAGGCACCTGACAGCATTGTGCAAAAATATCAGGATGATGCTGATGTCTTAACTTTGCGTAAATTTTATGAAAATGATTTGCCCTGGGCTGACAGCATTGAAATTCCTGATGAACATTCCGATACCGTTTTAAATGCCTTGCTGGCTGTATGGAATGCAGATGGATTGGCAGCACGTGATACGGTTGTTGAGATGTTTGACATCCATTCAAGAGAATTGTACGCTGTGAATTATATACTTATTGGCGCAGACTCTACCTTAGCTTGGATGCAGGAGCTAGAGGCAGGCAACATACCATGTGGTAATGATACAGTAGATAGTCTGATTAACAGATACAGCTTAAATCTTACCAACTATTATAGTCATGCTTGGGAGGATTGGCCAAGGTTTGACGGCGAATCAAATTTAAACATGGGCCCACTTGGCAGGTTGTTTTTGCCGATTTATGGGGTACAATATGTAGATACATTGGTGAATACAGTTTTAGATGGTGATAGAATTGATTTCTCAATCAACTCTGAATTCGTTGAATTAACGTATTCTTATGGATGGGGTGATTGTTTGAATGGATGCATGTATCGAAGGTTTTGGGAATTCAATGTGTATTACGATTGTTCTGTAGAATATATTGGAAGTTATGGTAATGTATTGGAAGGCATGAGTGTCTTTGAACAAAACAAAGAAACTCAGATTGAAATTTACCCAAATCCTTGTCATGATAATGTTAATATCAGGGGCTTAAACAAGCAGGATATGCCAGTTGTTTATTCAATATACAATTCAAATGGAATAAAGGTGCTTACCGGGAAAACCACGAATAAACGCATTGAGTTTAATGGGAAACTCAATAATGGACTGTACATTCTTGAATTGTATACTGACACAGAAACAATAAGAAAGAAAATACAAATCCAAAAACATTAAGGATTACAATCAACCTGGCATGGCAGTAAGCAGTGTGAATGTGATTGTGGAATAGGATTCACACACAATACCATAACAAAACAAAAAACCGCCTCATCCGGGCGGTTTTTTGTTTTGCACAAACTTGTAGAAATTTAATTTTTCAGCCATTTATCCAGCCAGCCTTTAAATTCGTGCTGCCAGAGAACGGCATTTTGAGGCTGTAGCACAAAATGAGACTCTTCCGGGAACACCAGCAGCTTGCTGGGCACATCGTGCAATTGTGCCGCATTAAATGCCTGCAGGCTTTCGGTATAGGGAATGCGGAAATCATATTCACCCGTAATCATCATGATCGGGGTATCCCATTTGTCCACAAATTTATGCGGTGAATTGGCATAGGTCCGTTGGGCAACTTTATTGTCCTCTTCCCAATAGGCGCCGCCAAAGTCTTTGTTTACAAACCAGTATTCTTCCGTGGAGTTGTACATGCTTTCCAGGTTAAACATCCCGCAATGGGAAATAAAAGCAGAAAAACGTCCCTCGTGATGTCCGGCAAGGTAATACACAGAATACCCGCCATAAGAGGCGCCCACGGCACCAATGTTCTCTTCATCAATATAGGCTTTGGTTTTGAAAGCATCGGTTGCTGAGAGGTAATCCTTGATGTTCTGTCCGGGATAATCACCGGAAATCTGCTCGTTCCACTGGCTGCCAAATGAAGGCAAGCCGCGCCGGTTGGGAGCAATCACAACATAACCGTTGGCTGCCATGATGGCAAAATTCCAGCGGTAAGAGAAAAACTGAGACACAGCACTTTGTGGTCCGCCCTGACAATACAAGATTGCAGGGTATTCTTTGTTGGGATCGAAATTTGGCGGCAGGTATTCCCATACCAGCATTTCCTTACCATCGGTGGTTTCCACCCATTCTTTACGCACCTCTCCCATGTCAATGGCATCGTAAATGTGTGCATTTACGTTTGTCAGTTGAGTGGCTTTGCCTTCATCTGTAAGAGCATACAGCTCTTTGGCCATATCCATAGCCGTTTTGCCGGCAAGCAGCGTTTCGCCCTGTACATCCAGGCCACCGTAGTTGTGTCTGCCCTCTGTTAACTGGGTAATCATACCGTTGGCGAGCCTGATTTTGTAAATCTGATACGTGGCTTCAATGCCTGAAATGAAAAATATCGTTTCATCATCATCAGACCAGTTGATGGAAGAAACGTTCTGGTCAAAATCCTCCGTGTAGTTGGTCAGTTCACCACTTGTCATATCATATACAACAAGGCGCGTGCGGTCTGACTCATAGCGAGGCTTTTTCATCTGTTCCCAGGCCAGTTTGCTGCCGTCGTGTGAAAACACGGGATGCTTATCGTAGCCGGGATTGGGTGCGCTGATGTTTTCAGTTTCACCACTTTCACAGGTGTACAAATAAATATCCGAATCCGTGCTGATGCTGTAATCCACACCGTTCATTTTTTTGCAGGTATAGGCAATGTGCTTTGCATCGGGGCTCCAGGCAATCTCCGAATAATCAAAATACGGACTCAGCGGCGCATCATAATTTTCACCTTCCATGATGTCTTTCCCTTCTGTGATCAGCTCATCACCAAAGGGGGCTACAAAAATATGTGAGCGCGTACCATCATCCCAGTGATCCCAGTGGCGATACATCAGGTCGGTAGCGATGTGCACATTGGCTTCGGGCAGGTTGGGGTATTTGTCTTCAGCCAGTTCATTCATTTTAACATCCTGGCAAAACAGTATTTTTTCACCGCCGGGTGCCACGTCCACATAATTCACGCCGCCTTCAATCTCTGTCCGTTTTTTGGCATTTTCACCGTCAGCATCCATGCTCCACAGTTGTGTGCCTGTATCGTCTGCACTCAGATAAGCAATTTGCTTGCCACCGTTCAGCCATTCCGGCGTATGACATGATGCCTCGCCTGAGGTGAGCTGAACAGGATCTCCGCCATCAACCGGCACCTTATAGATGTGCGTACGGCCGGTATTTTTTTCCACCGAATACTTTGTCATGGTATATAGCACTTCAGTACCATCCGGTGACAAATGCGCTGCACCGATACGATTAAATTTCCACAGGATTTCAGGCGTCAGAATGCCACCATCTTTTTCTTCCTGCGTAAGGCTGTTGTCAATGCTTTCCGCACTGCTTTCCTCTTGAGTTTCCGGCATACAGCCAACAAAAAAGGCCAGAGCCAGCACACTGATTATTGTCAGACTTTTTTTCATAATACGCTGAATTTTAGTTGATATATACGTTTATTTTTTATTCTGTTTATTTTTTGGTTTTGGGCAGCATTTCCACCTCCCTGCCAGCCGGTGTTATATTTTATATGGTGGGCAGGCTGGCGGCTATTAGCGTCCGCATGCTCTGCCTCTGCTTGTTGGCGGGAAAAAGGAGCTTCCCGGCTCCACCTTGTTACGCCGGGCAAAGCCGCTGGTCGCTCTTTTCTCCGCACAAGCAGCGGGCATTTCATGCGCCCGGCTGGCCGCCTTTGGTGGGCTGCAGGGTGAAACATATCATTATTCATTCTTTATTTGATATTTCGTCATTCCACACTTTAAATGAATTAACAAAATGATCTTCAATTCCACCTATATCAATTTTCTCCGATAACTTTAATTTAGAAATATCTTCATCATAAATATCACGTGTAAACGTCAATGCTTTTTGAAAAAGAATTCGATTCATATTGGGGTGTGCTGATTTTGCAAGCTCATACATTTTCTCAAGGCTAAAAACGTTTTTATGCAAAACATAAAGATCATAATAATCACGATACCTTGCCCTCATAAACAAGGTATTTATTTTCATAACAACGAGTGTTTCCATCGATGCAATGTGTAAATTATTAATGAGCCTTTTACGTGATTTCAATATATCCCAGTCATTTGCAAAAAAACTGACTTTCACATCATCAATAATAAAATCAGCTTGTGAATCTGATAGTTCAACAGGTGTTATCTTTGTAAATGAGGATTTTTTTAGTGCCTCAGCAATATGAATTGGATTTAGGTCTGCTTTCCAGGTAAAGAAGTCCAAATCTTCACTCAACCGATGTTGCAGCAAAACAGCCAAAGCAGAGCCGCTCACAAAGGTATAATCCGTAATAAGGTCCAGCTTTGAAAGATTAATTAATACGTCCTTTGTTTCCGGTATCAGATAATCTAATTCTTTCATATCTACTAAAAATTCTGGCATTCTTTTCTAAAAACGCGTGTGGCTCATCTATGTCAAAAAACACCCTGCTCAAATAATAATTATGCCGGTAAATTCTATCATCCGGGATAAGGTGTTTCTTCCATATCTTAAAAACCTCACTGCGTCCATAAAAAGCAAAAGCCCATTGAATATCTTCAACATCGCCATACCTCAAAACCTCCTCAATAAGGATTTCATCAGGCACAGCATCGGGATTTTCGATGGTGTAACTCCAGAAAAAACCCTGCGTTTTTAACTTTTTTACTATGGAGGCCTTATCGGTCATTTTCAGGTTTCATTACTGCATTTTCTGATCAAGTGAGTTCAGTCCACGTATAGCAAGCTCATAATTTTCCTTAACACGCAGAGCGTGCTTGTAATCTTCCCGGGCTTTATCAAATTCACCCATAAGTTCATAAGCATAACCACGGTTGTAATACGCCTTGTGAGCAGTGCTGTCAATACTCAGGGCCTGACTGAATTCATCCAGTGCCGTTTGAAAATCCTTATGATACACCAGGGCAATAAACCCTTTGTTATAATGTGCACCATAGTGCATAAAATCAATTTCATCAATGATGTAATTGTAATGATACAGGGCACTGTCGATGGCACCATTTTGCTGAAAATAAAAGCCCATATTGTAATGCAGCTCGAGGTTATCAGGCGCTCTTCTCAGGCCTGATCGGTAATACTCTTCGGCCAGCGGATCTCCGGCTTCAGACAGCATTTTGCCCAGCATGTTATAAGCAGCGATGTAATCCTGATCGTATTCAACAGCCCGCTGAAAGGCCGACATGGCAAGCTTTGGTTTGCCAGCCTCACGGTATATCAGACCCTGAACAAAATAGGTATCGGCATCCTGCAGGTTGTACTCCTTGATCATTTTAATGTACTCCAGGGCCTTGTTGTATTCCTGCACGTAATAATAAATCTGCGCCAGGCGCAACATGCTTTCCTTATCGCGCGGATGCATTTCCAGACATTTTTCGGCTGCTTTTTTTGCCTTACCGGATTGCCCCAGTTTCATGTGGTAATCAATCAGATCGTAATAGGTGGTTTTGGTAACAGAATCCAGCTTCAGGACAACATTCAGATCAGATATGGCTTCATCAATGCGACCGCTGTCGGCATACATTTCAGCCCGTTTGCGAAACAGGAGTGCGTTGCGGGGTGTTTCCCTGATTTGTTCAGAAATCTGTTCAATACTTATGCTGTCTTCGCTTTGCTCTGTCTGGTCTTCAGTCTGCACCTTGTCAGCCTGATCCTCCTTTTTTCCATCCTGATTGCATGCCAGCACTGTAAACATAAACAGAAGTGTCAAGAGCCTGGGTAGAGAATTTTTTGCCATAGTGCCTTTTATATTAATTCGGAGGAAAACGCCGGGGCGTTTTCCTCCGAACAGGGTTTACTTTGCTTTTTCTTTCATTTTTTCCCGGATTTTAGCTTCAATTTCTTCGCTCATTTCCGGATTATCCAACAGCAGTTGTTTCACAGCATCCCGACCTTGCCCAAGACGCGTATCGCCGTAGGAGAACCAGCTTCCGCTTTTTTTCAGTATGTCGAAATCCACACCAAGGTCGATGATTTCACCAATTTTTGAAATGCCTTCGCCAAACATAATGTCAAACTCAGCTTTGCGGAATGGCGGAGCAAGTTTATTCTTTACAATTTTCACTTTCGTGCGATTACCGGTTGCATCGGTGGTATCTTTCAACTGACCGGCTTTACGGATATCAACACGAATAGTGGAATAAAATTTCAGCGCATTACCACCGGTTGTGGTTTCGGGGTTACCAAACATCACACCGATTTTCTCCCTCAACTGGTTGATAAAAATGCAGGTGGTTTGCGTACGATTGATGTTGGCGGTAAGTTTACGCAATGCCTGCGACATCAGGCGAGCCTGTAAACCCATTTTTGAATCACCCATTTCGCCTTCAATTTCAGCTTTGGGCGTCAGGGCTGCTACCGAGTCAATAACAATAATGTCAATGGCTCCGGAGCGAATCAGGTTGTCTGCAATTTCAAGCGCCTGCTCACCATTATCGGGTTGTGAAATAAACAGATTTTCCACGTCCACACCCAGTTTTTCGGCATAAAAGCGGTCGAATGCATGCTCTGCATCCACGATGGCTGCAATACCGCCTTTTTTCTGTGCTTCTGCAACAGCATGTATTGCCAAAGTGGTTTTACCGGATGATTCCGGTCCGTATATTTCCACTACCCTGCCACGCGGATAACCGCCAATGCCAAGCGCATTGTCAAGTGCAATGGATCCGGATGAAATCACCGGGACATCTTCAACAACCTTATCGCCTAATTTCATGATTGAGCCCTTGCCAAAATCTTTTTCAATTTTGCCAACAGCAAGTTGCATGGCTTTAAGCTTTTCAGCCTTAACGTCTTGTTGTTTTTTGTCTTTATCTGCCATAATGTTTATTTGTTTATTTTTTCCAGTATCTGATTTGTGTGATCTTTCGATTTTACTTTCCGGAACACCTGTTCGATCGTTCCGTTTTCATCAATGACAAAGGTAGTTCTTTTCGTTCCCTCTGTTTTCTTTCCGTACAGATTTTTTATGCCCCATACACCGTATTTTTTTATGATGCTTTTGTCTTCATCAGCTATCAATGGGAAAGGCAAGTTGTATTTATCCGCAAATTTTTCGTGCGATGCCGTGGAGTCTTTACTAACGCCAACCACCGCGTAGCCTTTATTCAGCCACATATTATAATTATCCCGCATATCGCAGGCCTCAGACGTACAACCGGGGGTGTTATCCTTTGGGTAAAAATACAATATGAGCTTTTTCCCTTTAAAATCGGACAAGCTTATGGTATTACCATGCTGGTCGGTTCCCTGAAAATCCGGGGCTTTATCACCAGGTTCTAATTGTTTTGTGGTCATGTGTTACAGTTTATTTGTTATTTTTACGTTTATTGTGTTTTGATGCCACTTGATATGGCAAAAAATATCAGGTTTTTAACTCCTGTGAAAAAATGTTATTTTTATAAAGAATCTTAAAGATAATAAAATCAATTGAATTATCTGCGAAAAATAACAATTGTCTGCCGGATAAGTTTGTTCTTTTTGTGTTTGTCCGCTTCAGCAGCCTTCGCTCAGAATGCAGAACTTGCAGAATCTGAAGAAGCCTTGCTTGAACAAGCGGAAAACCACATGGAGAATGCAGATTACCAGGAAGCTGCAGGTCTTTTTTCGCAGTTGCTTAGTCTGCACACTGATGAGCCGTATTTCCGGTATAAGTATGCTGCCTGTTTGATCTATCTGAATCAGGACATTGATAAAGCCATTGAGTATCTGAACATCGCAAAATCTCAAAAAAATTATCCACAGATTAACTATTACCTTGGCCTGGCATATCATCTGCAATACATGTTTGATAAAGCTTTGAGGCATTACAACCAGTTTGATAAAGACGCCCTGCCCCGCAGCGAACGTGACAAATACCCTGTAAAACGACAGGTAAAAATGGCAAAAAACGGAAAGAAGCTGGTAGAATATGCTTATGTACCGGACATCATTGCCCGCAAGAGCCTGGAGCTGGATGACTTCTATTATTCCTACAATCTGGATGGCATGGGCGGAAAATTCATAAAAAAACTTGAATCTCTGCAAACACGCTACGATCGCAAACACGAAAAAAATCCCATCGTATTTATTTCAGAGGCGAATGACAAAATGATGTTCAGCAGCTATGGACGTCGTGGCAATACCGGCAAGGACATCTATTTTGCAGATCGCAATGCAGACGGATCCTGGGGCGAACCCTACAAACTCGACTATCCTGTAAACACGGTTGAAGACGACGCTTATCCTTACCTGCATCCCGATGGAAAAACCCTTTACTTCTGCTCCAAAGGGCACAACAGCATGGGAGGGTACGATATTTTCGTTTCAGAATATAATGAAAATCAAGGCAGTTGGGGGATTCCCAAAAATATGGATTTTCCGATAAACTCCCCTCTGGATGATCTCTTATACATTAATGATCAGGACAATGACATTGCCATTTTTGCATCCAACCGGGATTCGGAAAGCCCACGGGTAAGTGTGTATAAAACCCGGGTTAACAAAGACCCGGAAAAACGGGAAGTGGAAAGCCTGAAAGACCTCAGAAACATTTCAAAACTCGACATCAACCTTTTGGCCGGGGACATGAAACAACGGGATGATGGTCAGGATTCAGACATGCATGATGGAACGGATTTCGGCGAGGATAAGCAGAACGCTCCGGAGAAAACCACAGAGCCGGAAAGTCCTGAAATGACAACCTACCATAATCTCCTATCTGATGTACAAAAGGATTTTTCCGTTATGGACAGCTTGTATCAACAACACCGGAAAAACCTCAACAGGCTCAAACATAGTGTAATCAAATCCAAACAAGCCAACGATACAACAAAAATGCTGGCCCTTGTGGATGTGCATTTTTCATTTCAGCAAAACCTTAATGCTTTTAAATCCGACATCAATGAAATGAAAGCCTCTTTCAGCAGCCTGAATCTACCTGAAGAACAAATCCCGGGTAAAAAAACCATGGGTGATCTGAAAGCCATACATCACACCAATCAGAACATCATATCCGCAAATAAAGATTACAAAATACTGGCACGACTGAAAAAACAGCGAAATGATATTAAGCAAACGTTTCTTGATAAGCACGAGAAATTCACCAGACTGGAATCACAACTCGAAGAAAACCTGAATTCAGGCGATATTACCACAGATTTTTCTGAAGAAGCTTTCAACCGCAACGATTCCATCAGAAACGAACAAAACGCCCTCAAGCAAACCTATATCGATCTGGCATATCAGTTATCCCTCGACAGCCTTAAAATCAGCGACCTGAATACAAAAATCGCCCATGCAAAAACGGCATTTAATGAGCTGAACGCTCAGCCTGCTGAAGAAATCGACCTCAATGAGAGGGAGTTTAGCCGCATATCCTTTGAACGGCGCAAAAAACGAATCACACATCTTTCCGGGGAACGAAACCGCATTACCAAACGGATAAACAATCAGTACAAAATCACACCGTGGTTCAGGGACAAGGATTACAATACACATGTGGCTGATGTTCTGGAACAAGCCAAACAAACGAAGAATGCAAACACATCCAGCCAGCCTGAAATAAGCGAAAAAATCCGGCAAAAAGAGAAGCTGTTGGATGAAATCAAACAAATACAGCAAAGCATCAGCCGTGAGGACAGTGAACAACAAATCACAGAACTGAACACTCAACTGGCACAAAAAACCAACACACTGGAACGCCTTAATAATACCATTGAAAAGGCCGCAAAGGATACCGGCATGCTTGCTGAAAATCAGGAATCCGAAACCAAAACTACTGACAGCTCCCCTACTGAAGATAAAGCTGATTCATCTGACAAGCCGGACAGCAACAACGAAACAAACTCAGAGACATCCGAAACAGAACCAGGCGATACAGACGGGAACATCACTGCAAACAACACACAGGGTGCGGATATTTCGTCTGAAACAACTAATGAATCGCCTGAGGAAACCCGGGAGGCCGTTAGAAAGGTATATCAACCCGAAACGGTTGAAGAAACATCTCAGCAAATCCGCCGGGAGATGAATACACCAATTGTCAGGAATGCCGGGGACAAGCCACTCAACACAGAAGAAAAAATCGAGTCTGCACAAAAGAACAGCGAAGAAACCGCACAAAACATACTGCAGCTTCACAGTGAGTATTTTGTGCAGCTAAAAATGGCTTTTGATACCATTAGCGAAAGTAATATTCCAAACGCATCTGGCCATAAAAATCAAATACAACAGGCTGCCAACACCATGGAAGAAGCGGAAGGCTTCCAACTTGCTGCAGAAAACAATACTGACCCGGTACGCAAAATCGTATTTTATGAAAAAGCCAATAAAAAAGCGCAGCGTGCCCTCGGCATTCTCAACGGGATATACGAAAAAGAAAAGGGTGAACCTCTGGCGGATTTCGACATGCCGGATATACCCACAGCCATGGAATACAAATCCTGGGCTGAGGAACAAACTGAGAAAATAACCGAAGTGCCCGAATCAGTACCAGAGAATTATGGCAGGGAACAAACGGCCGGAGGGGCATTTTCAATATCTTTGATAAAAAAATATTACTCTGCCAGCGACAGCCTTTCGCAAGCCAGGGAAGAAATACTATCAGCATCTGCGGATGTGTATTCTGATGAAGAAAAAACCCGTCAGATAAAAGCCAGGAAACACGTAGAATACCAGCTTGAAGAAACCCTCAGTAAACTCATGCAGGCAGAAATCCCCGCCATGGATGCACGCATTGAAAACAATGAAAAGCTGTTAAACTATCTCACAGAAACAGGCCGGTTGGATGAAGCAGATATTTCTGAACTCCACACCCATGAGTCGCTTTCGCCCGGAAACAAAACCATCCCGTCCAATCCAGCAGAACGACACCTGCAAACCAACAAAATGGCCGAAGCATACCGTGACAGAATGACAACACTCGCCGAACAGGAGAAACTCATTAATTCAGTCCGGGAAACATCAAGAAAACCCCTTCCTGCAGATTGGTACGACATTCACAGCAAGCTGATAAACGGTAATTACGATGCTCCTGATGACAGCTTGCTGAATGAAAGCTTAACAGCATGGGACAATTTTACCAAAACCAATGTTGCCTTTGATCCTGAGCAGCGCACAACTGCCGAAAATATCCGTGAGAATAAAACAAAAGTGGAAAATGATCTTAACACCATTCGTGAGGAAATTAAGGAGATTGAGAATGAGGACTGGTCGGAAAGTAAAATTAATCGCAAAAAACAACGACAACTTAAAAAATTACAATCGTCAGACACTGAATTGCATCAACTGAGTTTTGAAGAAGAACGCCTGTATTATGAAGCCCAGTCTGACAAATCCCCGGCAGCAGACAACAAAGCTCAAACCATTGCCACAAATCTGGCTGACAGCCTGCATTCTCTGGCCATGGACATCCGCATTAAAACGGCCAACAACCAAAAGCTGACAGACAGTCAGCGCATGCAGAAACTGGAATACGCAACCGGCCTGCTGCAGGAAGCCAACAACATTTTGCACCTGTCTGCAGATGCTGATGAAACGGCTGAAATCCCGATGAAACTACGTAAGCTAATAAACTATTATCACCCCGAAGCAGGTCCGGATAGCGACATGCTTGCTAGCAATGAAGGTAGCACAGAGACCACGGAGGATAAAAAGAGACAAAACAACGAGCAAACAGATGCTCAAAAGCCAGACGAACAGGAACGCTCTCCAGATACACAAACCAGCCCGGATAAATCACAGGAGACAAGCGAAACCTCAACGGAACAAAATCAAAACGGGCAGGCATCGGGGCAGAACACTGAAACTGAATCTGAAGAAACTGAAAACACAAGCGAAACCCAACAAGACGACACGGAGCAGTTTGCAGAAACATCCGATGTTGATGATACTGAAGAAGAACAAGCCCTCAATAATAGTGAAGACAATACAGAAAACCTGCAACCTGCCGAAACGAATCGGAATTTCTTCTATCGCATTCAGGTTGTAGCTTTACGCGAACCATTACAGGGCAACACATTCAGAAATATGCGACCGGTGGTGGATGAACAGGTTGGAAATCGTAATCTGTATCGTTACATGGCCGGCAAATTTTACAATCGCAATTCGTGGCAGGAGGCACTGCCGGACGTTAAACAACTTGGCTTTGATGATGCATTTCCGGTAGCATATCTCGATGGCAGGCGGCTTAGTCTGGTGCAGGCCCGACCCTATCTGAATTATGAGCGGAATCTTCCGCCTGAATTCAGCATTCTGGAAGAACAAATGCTTGCAGAAAACCGGGAAGCAAATCAGAATAATGATGGCATTACTCCCACTGATGATCAGGTAATGGCGGAGGCGCTGAATCAAACCGATGGTGGATTTTACGCCATACAAATCGGGGTATTCAGCAAGCCGCTGAATCAGAACACCATCGGAGATATCAGTACGGATCTGTATAACCGCACAAACCAGGGTTATTACCGCTACTTCCACGGCCAATTTAACAGCAGAGCTGCTGCAAGGGTAAGGCTGGCGCAGGTTCGCAGGGAAATCAGAGATGCCTTTATCACCTATCTGGGCAGAGAAAATGAGCAGGCTGACAATCGAGCTGATGGCCAGGTTATTGCGCCTCCTGTAGCCGGTGTGCAAGAAATCAGGCCAAACCCGGATGCAGATACAGCCGGAATCAGGCCCGAATTCCGCATTCAGATCGGAGCGTTTGAAACCCAGCCGGATGCCACTGTAATACGACAGCTTGTAGGTGATTTTGCACCCTACGAAATGATTCGGTACCGGCAAGGGAACCTGTATTATTACCAGATTACCGGATTTGAAAATTATCCACAGGCAAGACAGTTTTTAAGAAGGCAAGTGCTGCAGGAGGTTCCCGATGCATTTATGCTTGCTTACCGTAATAATGTGAAAATCACCGTAAGGGATGCCTTACTTATCCTGAAAAATTATTAAATTTGTGCATATGGTGAAAAAAACAAAGAAAATTCCTGATTCAAACAGCAGTAAAAAGCAAGACAAGAAACAATGCCTTGTCCTGCACAACGATGAATTCAACACATTTGATTATGTGATTGATTGCCTTGTTGATGTTTGTAATCATGACACCACACAAGCAGAACAATGCGCATACATCACACATTACAAAGGGCGCTGTGACATCAAAAACGGCAATTACACGGAATTAAAGCCAATGAAAGACAACCTCATTGAGCGCGGATTAAACGTAATCATACACTAATGGGAATTGGAGCAGTCATATTTCTTATCCTTCTGGGGCTTGTTTTAATCTGGCTTGAATTGCTGGTTATTCCCGGAACAACTGTCGCCGGAATCGGTGGTGTTATACTAGTCGGAGCTGGTGTTTACGTCGCATTTGATTCCCACGGCACATCTGCAGGCCTTTGGGCATTAGGCGGTTCACTTGTGCTGCTTATTATTTCGATTGTGTTTTTCTTAAAGTCCAACACCTGGAAAAATCTTTCCCTCAATGATACGGTTAGTTCAAAAGTGGAATATCACAAAGAAAACAGCATAAAACCCGGTGATACAGCCAAAGCCATTACACGGCTCGGTCCTTCAGGAAAAGTCAGAGTAGGCGACGAGGAAGTTGAGGCAGAGTCACGCAGCGGACTAATCGATCCGGGCACTGAGCTGAAAGTAACAGAAGTAACATCAAACAAGATATACGTAAAAATTAAAGATTGACATTATGGGTACACTAGGTTATGTATTAATTATCGGCGGCGCCATTGTTTTTTTATGGCTCTTTTTATATTTCATTCCGCTGGGTTTATGGTTTCAGGCACTTGTTTCAGGTGTTCGGATATCCCTGCTGCAGCTAATTTTCATGCGCTGGAGAAAAGTTCCGCCGGCCGTTATTGTACGGGCGATGATTGAAGGAACCAAAGCCGGTTTGAACCTCGGGCGAAACGATCTGGAGGCTCACTACCTGGCAGGAGGACATGTGGAAAAGGTGGTGCATGCCCTGGTATCTGCCGCCAAAGCAAATATCGATCTGCCATTGAAAATGGCCACAGCCATTGACCTTGCCGGCCGTGATGTGTTTGAAGCAGTACAGATGTCAGTAAACCCACGGGTAATCAATACACCTCCGGTGGCAGCCGTTGCACTTGATGGTATACAGGTCGTCGCAAAAGCGCGTGTAACTGTACGTGCCAACATCAAACAATTGGTTGGTGGTGCCGGTGAAGAAACCGTACTGGCCCGTGTTGGCGAAGGCATTGTATCTTCCATCGGATCATCGGATACCCATAAAGCCGTACTTGAAAATCCGGACAGCATTTCCCGCGTGGTTCTTAAAAAAGGTCTGGATGCCGGAACCGCTTTTGAGATTCTGTCCATCGATATTGCTGATATTGATATTGGTAAAAACATTGGTGCCGGCCTGCAGATTGATCAGGCCGAAGCAGACCTTAAAGTGGCCCAGGCAAAAGCCGAAGAACGCCGCGCCATGGGCTTTGCCAAGGAACAGGAGATGCGTGCCCTGACGCAGGAAAAACGCGCCCGTGTTATTGAAGCCGAAGCTGAAGTTCCAAAAGCAATGGCTGAAGCATTCCGTAGCGGCAACCTTGGCATTATGGATTATTACAAAATGAAAAACATTCAGGCTGATACCGGCATGCGGGATTCAATTTCCAATCCTGAGGGATCTTCACCTGAAGAAAAGGAAGATGACGATTAAACGATCATAAAGATTAATGATTAAGCTGTCTCAGATTCTGAGGCAGCTTTTTTTTTGTTTCTACTATTATTTTAATGGGTAAAGATATAGTGTAGGAGGTAAACATAGGTATTGCTGTAAACTGAGTGGAAAGTCAGTTGTTCATACATCATTATCTTTGTTTTTGGCATGGTTTTTTGCAGTCCCGAACCCGAACGTTTTCGGTTCGGGAGCAAAAACACATTCCAAAAAGGTTTGTGTAGTAAGGGGTTTAGTACCACGGGTTTCACCCGTGGTTACTTCCGCCAGTCCTGCCCGTCCCTGCCTGCCGACAGGCAGGCGGCAGGCGGGTGGCGGACAGGCATATTTGATCCCTTTCGGGGTCTGTAGGGCACAGTAATAACTCATGTGGGATGCATTTAATTGAGCGGGAAAAATAAGTGCATCGGCAAACGAAGCCTGAAGGGCTTCAATACGAATAACCACCGGTAAAACCGGTGGTGTGAGCCACTAACGGGATGTCAAGCCTGAAGGGCTTGAATAAAAGTAACGCAAAACTATTTTACATTCAGAAAAACAATGGCTAATCGCTGAATAAGCATAAGAAAATTATTAACCAATATTAATTAATATATAAAGTAGTCTTCCATTAAAATGGCAGTAGAACCTTTTTTTTCGATCAGGCAAACTTTCCGGGGCAAACACAAAATCAGGATAAAAAAGTACAGAGCCTGAAAGGATAAGGCAAACAAAAAGCCGGAAGCACAAAAGCCTCCGGCCGGTAATAGGGTATTTCAATGTGTTTATTTTTCGTATGCCCATTTCAGGTAAGCAGCACCCCATGAGAATCCTGCACCAAAGGTAGAAATGATAAGTTTGTCGCCTTTTTTCATTTTATCTTCCCACTCCCACAATAACAATGGGATAGTAGCTGAGGTTGTGTTACCGTACTTGTGGATATTTATCATCACAATGTCTTTGCTGATTCCCATGCGTCTGGCAGTAGCCTCAATGATACGCATGTTGGCCTGATGAGGAGCGAACCAGTTAAGTTCATCCGGAGCAATGTTATGCTTTTTCATCATATTAACGGAAACATCAGCCATATTGGAAACCGCAGATTTAAAAACGGGTTGCCCTTCCTGATAAATAAAGTGTTCCCGTTTCAGCACGGTTTCAAAAGATGCAGGTTTCTGCGAACCACCTGCAACCTGATGCAAATGTTTGCGGCCTGAACCATCAACCTGCATTTCTGAATCAATAATTCCGTATTCTTTATCCTCAGTAGGTTCCAGCATAACAGCAGCGGCTCCGTCTCCAAAAATCGGACAGGTTGCCCTGTCGGTATAATCGGTAATGGAGGACATTTTGTCTGCACCTATTACAATAACTTTTTTATATGAGCCGGCTTCAATGAATTTTGAACCAGTAACAAGGGCATAGAGGAAACTGGAACATCCGGCATTCAAATCGTAACTAAATGCATTTTCGATACCGGCTTTGTCAGAAATGATATTGGCTGTGGCGGGAAATTGCATATCCGGAGTTACAATACCACAAATCACCAAATCCACATCTTCAGGCTTGGTATTGGTCTTTTTAAGCAGCTCTTCAACCGCTTTGGCTCCCATGAATGAAGTACCTTCATTTTCTTCTTTCAGGATGCGGCGTTCTTTGATGCCGATGCGGGTCATAATCCACTCATCAGATGTTTCAACCTTTTGTGCAAGCTCCTGGTTGGTCATCACATAGTTGGGGACATAGCCACCAACTCCTGTAATTACAGCGTTGTATTTGTTCTCATTCATAATTAAAATACTCTTTAATTCGTGAAGACAAACGGCCTTCGATCAGTTGTTTGGTTTGCAATACCATGTTTGCAATTGCGTTTTTATTGCTTATACCGTGTCCGATGACAACGTTTCCATTAATCCCAAGTATAGGGGTTCCGCCATAATTTTCAAAATTAAAGCGGTTAAAAAACTCATCTTCAATACGGCGATGTTTTATCATTGAGAAAAAGGATTCTGCCTGTTTGATAGCAATATTTCCTGCAAAACCATCGGCAACAATGACATCCACTTTTTCGTAATCGTAAAGCTCATTACCCTCAATATTGCCAATAAAATTAAATTCATGACTGTCCTTCATCAGCTCGTAAGTAGATTTGGATGCCATATTTCCTTTCCCTTCTTCTTTCCCGATGTTAAGCAGACCAACTTTAGGCTCATCAACTTTGTTGATATGCTGATAATAGATGCTACCAAGCAATGCATACTGATACAACACATCGGGTTTGCTGTCTGGGTTAAGCCCGACATCCAGTATGAGGTTACTTTTTCCGTTGAGGGTAGGGTAAAATGCTGCTATAGCCGGCCGCAGAACTCCGGGCGTTATTTTTACTGATTGCATCGCACCGGCAAACATAGCGCCGGTATTTCCTGCAGAGGCAAATCCATCAATACTGCCTCTGGCCAGCATTTTAAAACCGATGGATATACTTGAATTTTGTTTGCGTGCAAATGCTTTTGCAGGATGATCGTGCATATCAATAACCTCAGGCGCATGTTCAATGATAAACGCATCAGGGTTTGCTTTTTTACGCAAAAGCATTTCCTTGATCACATAACGCGGACCAAAGAGAACAAGCTTTTCCCCGGTCGTCAGGTATTCCTGGGCCAGTATTGCACCTTCAACGACAGCTTCAGGAGCAAAATCGCCTCCCATTATATCGAGGCCGATTTTCATGAAAAAACTTAGCTTATATCAACATCTTTTTCAACGACAAGTTGTCCACGGTAATGTCCGCATTCCGGGCATACGTGATGATAACGGACGGTTGCACCACAATTCTGACAGCTGCCCATGGTTGGTACTTGTGCTTTATAATGCGTTCTGCGCTTGTTTCTTCTTTGTTTTGACGTTTTTCTTTTCGGATGTGCCATTTTTCCTTCGTATTTATTTAATTAATCAAGTCTTGTAAATCATTTTTCCAGTCTTCGTCTCCGGTCCCACCAGTCTGGTTGTTTTCTTCATCCGGCCGCAGTTTACTTTCGCCGGCAATGTACTTCGTCACCTCAGAATTACAGGTGTACTCACCATTTCCATCCAGGGGATGAACGCGCTTTAAGGGCAGGCTAAGCACAATTGTTTCAAAAATAAGATAAGCAATATCCACAGAATTGCTATCCCGGTCGAGGGTAACAAAATCTTCATCCAGATCAAATTCCGTTTCCTCTGCCAACCTCATAACCAACCGCTGATGAGCATCCACTGTATGCGTAAAGTAATCCAGGCATCTGTCACACTGGAGATCAATTGTTCCGTCTGCCGTAATATCCAGAATGTATTCGTGATTACGTTTATCCAGAGCCACATGCACAGCAATATCGGGATTTTGCACCTCATCATTTTCAAACCGGTCAAACAGGGCTTTGTCAACTTTAAAATCAAAGTCGTGAAGCCCTTTTTCAAGGGATGAATGTTGAATCTGATATGTTAAATCCTGTTTACTCATCTTAGTAAAAAATTGAGTGCAAACATAGTAAATTCATTCCACAATGGAATACGAATTTGCAAATTTAATGAATTGTATTGAACCCTCAGAAAATTATTCAGGTTTTTTAAGCATGATACGAATCACGCTTCCGGTTTTAGGATCAGACGATTTTACCAGAATCCGTCCTTTGTGGTAATCTTCAATTATCCGTTTGGAAAGGCTTAAGCCCAATCCCCACCCACGTTGTTTCGTGGTGTATCCGGGCTGAAATATGGTTTTGTGCTTTGATTTGGGGATGCCTTTTCCATTATCAGCAATGTCAATATAAATGTATGGATCAGCAGTATAGACATTAATATCGATATGTCCCTCTCCACTCATTGCATCAATTGCATTTTTACAGATGTTTTCAATAACCCACTCAAAAAGGTTTTTATTAAGTAAGACCTCAAGGGAATCATCTGTTTCAAACTGAATGGTAATACCTACCTTATTGGATATCCTGTTTTGAATGTATGATACTGCTTCCTGAAGCGAATTCTTCAGATTGACTTTGGCAAGGGCCGGCTCAGAACCAATTTTTGAGAAGCGTTCGGCAACTTTTTGAAGCCGGGTTACATCTTTTTCCACTTCATATATCATGGGGTTTTCCGGATCTTCCATCTTCATCACCTCCACCCATCCCATAAGGGAGCTTATCGGTGTCCCTAGTTGATGCGCAGTTTCCCTTGACATACCCAGCCAGACATGATTTTGCTCTGATTTTCTCGACGTGCTGAAAGCAAAGTAAGAAACAAGAATAAACAAACTAATGATTCCCAACTGAATAAAGGGATAAAAATACAATTGGGTAAGCAGCGTGGAATCCTTGTAATATATGTAATTTCGTTTTCCGTTGAGCAACTCAATAACAATGGGGTCCTGATCTTTTTTCATTTCCTGCAACAATTCCGTACGATAACGGGCATTCTGCATTTTCGTTGAATCAATGTTCCTGAATGAAATGATGCTGTCTTTTTCATTGACAAGCATAACAGGAATGGTTTTGTTGCTAAGCAATACCTGAAATATAAAGGATATATCTTGATCGGGATTGGCTTTTTGAATTTCCTTATTTGCCTGGGCCCAGAGTTCCACCCGCTTGCGCTCCTCCTTTGATAGCATCTCCATCAAATGGTTGGTGTATAATAACGATCCGGCACCAATTAAAACCGCAACAAAAAACAGAAGCAGTTTCCAGCGTTTTTTTTGGTTATAGATGTTTTTTGCCATGCAGATTGAACGAATTAAGGTGGTGTATTATTTTACGCACTTGTCATACTCAGGTTATTGATAACGGCCATAATTTCGGATACTATCATCATGATGAACATAAACCACAAAAAACTTCCTGCCAGAAACCGCTGTTTGGTATTAATCAGGAAATGCGTCAGAATATAGCCAATTGGTACGGCCAGGTAAAACCTGAACATAATTTCCATACCGGAAAAGAAATACAATGGCAGGGAAAACACAAGCAACAGAATAATCAGCCTGAAATATCGCCTGACATTAATGTTGAGAAATCCGAAACGACTAACCAAAAACAAAAAAGACGTAATCAGGAATAAGCCCAGGATAAAATCCTGCAACAGGGCTTTATAATCCGGAACACTGGTTCCGGGGAAAATCTGACGGAAGCCGGGCATTTGATGTATGACATCGGTTTTGTCCGCAAGGTAAATCACCCCCATTGTTAATGCTCCTGCTGTAATTATCCCAAGGAAGAAGTTTCCGCTTTCCCGCCAGTTAAAGGTTTTGGTCATAAACAAACCGAACAGGATATACACCATAAACACCAAATTCAGGGCATTCAAGAGCGAGGCAGCAAAAAGCAGGAAACCGCAGTAAAACAGTGTTTTATAATTTCTTCGCTTGTTGGTGGTTTGAAAAAACAAAAAGATAACAAGGAGGAAAATATTGGCCGAAATCAAATCAGGCGAGAAATGTATAAACCGGTAATCTGTACTGGTAATAAACAAATAAATCCATGCCGGCAGATAATTCCCTTCAGGGGTAATCTGAAAACGGCTGTTTATTTTATACACCAAAAACAAACTCAGAACGTAGAGGGGATAACCGAGTAAAACAGCTACTGTATGAGAAACATCAAACCCCTGGTTACCGGGCATTAACAAGCCGGGCATGTGGTGTATAGCCTGATAGGAAAGCGGTGGAAAAAACCACTGGAGTGCCCATATCACACCACTGAAAAGGATCAGCAACAACAGCACAACAGGTTGGTTTTTACTTAGCCACAGTTCTCGTTTCCTCATAATGAACTATTATAGGTCAAACCCAATGTCTTTTCGGTAATATTTTTTTTCAAACTGTATAGTTTCTGCCGCTGCATAGGATTTTTTAAGAGCTTCATCCTTATTTTTCCCGAAGGAAGTCAGGGCCATAACACGCCCTCCGGACGTCAGCACCTGCCCTTTTGATTCTTTTGTTCCGGCATGAAAAACCAGGCTGTCTTTAACCTTGTCCAGGCCGCTTACTTTTTTGCCTTTTTCGTACGCTTCGGGGTATCCTCCTGAAGTAAGCATTACTGTAGCGGCTGCCCGGTCATCAAAGACAAGCTCTTCCTTATCAAACTTACGGCCAAAAACAGCATTCAGATGCTGCAAAAGATCAGACTTTATGCGTGGCAAAACTACTTCAGCCTCCGGATCTCCCATGCGTACATTGTATTCAATCACATACGGATCGTTATCCACAATCATCAGTCCGAAGAACAAAAATCCATGGTATTCGAAGTTGCGATTTTGAAGCCCCCGGATGGTTGGCTGAATAACACGCTCGTCAATTTTTTTCATCAGCTCAGGTGAAGCAAACGATACGGGCGAAATCGCACCCATTCCACCGGTGTTCAGTCCGGTATCTTTTTCACCCACCCGTTTGTAATCCTTGGCTTCGGGCAAAATTTTATAACTTCTTCCATCAGTAAGGGCAAAAACAGACATTTCGATGCCCTGCAGAAACTCTTCAACCAAAACGGTTTTGCTGGCCTCGCCGAATTTACCATCAATCATCTCGGTAAGCGCCTGCACTGCTTCCTTTTGCTCTTCACAGATGATAACGCCCTTGCCCGCTGCCAGGCCGTCGGCTTTCAACACAAAAGGAGGAGTTTGCTTTTTCAAAAAATTCAATCCTTTGTTCAGGTTTTCTTTGGTAACTGCCATGTAGGCAGCCGTCGGGATTTTATACCTGTTCATGAATTTCTTGGCGTATTCCTTGCTGCTTTCCAGTAGAGCAGCAGCTTTATCCGGGCCAACCACTTTTATATCTTTTGTTGCAGGGTGCGTTTTCAAATAATCCTTTAAGCCCTGTGCAAGATACGCTTCCGGTCCAACAACCAGCATATCTATCTGCTTATCATAGCATTTTCTGACAATACCGGAAAAATCCAGACGCCTGACGGTAAGGTTTTCCCCGTGTTCATTTGTGCCTGCATTCCCGGGAAGGATATACAGTTCATCCAACATGTCTGACTGGCTCAATTTCCAGGCAAGGGCATGTTCCCTTCCGCCGGAACCCAAAATCATGACTTTCATAATTACGCGTTTTTATCAGTGTTAATGGTGTTACAAAGGTAAATATTTAAAACAAGCTTCACCAAAGAAACCAAATTTATAATGTCAACATTATCAAAAGCATACCCGCAAACCCATAGACAAATCCCAGGTATACTTCCCAGGGTTTATGGTAATTCAATGCCAAGCGGGAACTGCCAATAAAACCACTCAGCACGACCCCGGCTAAAAACATCAAATGCAAATCCATACCATAGCGCATAATCAAAGCGAAAGCAAGGGCTGTAAAACTTGCTACACCAGCCGTGTGAACCGAAATGCGTACAAAATAACTCAGCAATATCATACCTGCCGTCAGGAACGCATATGCCAGCATCAATTGCCTCAATAATTGCGGGAATTCAACATAATGCATCAAAAAAGCACTGATGGTGTATATTATCAGAACAATAAGGTAAACATACCTGCGTTTGGGGGTGTATCTGAGTGACAAATCCGGAATCAGCCTTTGGTAGTAAAGCAAAGGAAACAGCAATACAGGCAGCGCAAATGTAAAAGCAAAAAATATCAGCAAAATGGATGAGACAAGTTTGGTGCTGAAAAAGACAAGGTAATGCCCGCTTAATAAAACAAGAGCTGCTCCCACAAAGGGAATGATCAAGGGGTGAAAAAGCCAGGAGATGAGTTTTGCCGGGAGTTTCTGCATGTTACAATTCTTTTCTCAATCGACCAACAGGGATATTAAGTTGCTCCCTGTATTTTGCTACCGTTCTGCGGGCAATTTTGTACCCTTTTTCCTTAAGAATGCTCGCAAGCTTTTCATCCGTAAGGGGTTTTTTCTTGTCTTCATCTTCTATCAGTGACAAAAGAATCTGTTTGATTTCCCGGGTTGAAACTTCCTCACCATCTTCCCGCTGCATGGCTTCGGAGAAGAAATATTTCAGCATGTAATTGCCATATGGTGTCTGCACAAACTTGCTGTTGGCAACCCGGCTGATGGTTGAAATATCCAGGCCGGTAACATCTGCAATATCCTTAAGAATCATGGGCTTTAACAAGCGCTCATCGCCCTCGAGAAAAAAGTCGTACTGGTGATTCACAATGGCCTCCATGGTAACGAGCAGCGTATTTTGCCGTTGTTTGATAGCATCGATAAACCATTTGGCTGCATCCAGCTTTTGCTTTACAAACATCACGGCTTCTTTATCTTTTTTGTTCTTTTTCTTTTGCTGCTGAAAGCTTTTCAGCATTTCCGAATAGGTGTTGCTGATATGCAATTCAGGAGCATTGCGGGATGTAAGACTGATATCGATTTTCCCATCCTTGATGTTGATGATAAAATCCGGAATGATGGTTTGCAGCATCTGGCTACCGCCTCCTGAAGCTCCCGGCTTGGGATTCAGTTTTGTAATGATATTCAGGGCTGCTTTGAGCTCTTCATTTTCGATTTTCAGCTTGCTGGTAATCTTGCTGTAATGCTTCTTGGTAAACGCCTCAAAATGGTTTTTGACTATTTCTGTAGCAAGTTTCACCAGGGGTGTTTGTACTTCCTTGCGCTGCAATTGTATCAGCAGGCATTCCTGCAGATTTCTTGCCCCTACGCCCGGCGGGTCGAGGCTTTGCACCACGCCCAAAGCATTTTCCAGCGCCTCTTCTTCCACCATGATGTTCTGGGAAAAGGCCAGATCGTCAACTATGGATTCAATATCCCGTCTAAGATAACCGCTTTCATCAAGATTTCCAAGCAGGTAATTGGCCAGGGCATAGGTTTGCTCATCAATGTTTTTCAGGGAAAGTTGCTCCCGCAAATTATCAAGAAACGACTGACCGTCAGAGACAGGTACATCTTTATGTTCGTCGTCTTTGGAGTAATTGTTTGCGGTAAGCTTATAATCAGGGGTTTCATCGTCATCACTGATGTAATCTTCCAGTGAAAATTCTTCCTGCTCATCCCGGCTGTCCTGTTCTTCTTCCCCTTCGTATTCCTCTTTATCAGCGCCTTCCTCAAGGGCAGGGTTCTCCTCAATCTCTTTTTTCACCCGTTGTTCGAGTTGCAGACCAGGCAACTCCAGAAGTTTAATCATCTGGATTTGCTGCGGTGACAGCTTTTGCTGTAATTTTTGCTGCAATCTCTGGTTTAACATATGCTAGACTCCTAAATTCTCCGTTAAAATACAAAAAATTCTCTAAAACTCGGCATTTTTGGGTGTGCGCGGGAACGGAATAACGTCGCGAATGTTTGTGAGTCCGGTAACAAAGAGCATCAGGCGCTCAAATCCCAAACCGTAACCACTGTGGGGAACTGTTCCAAACTTACGTGTTTCAAGGAACCACCACATTTCTTCTTCAGGGATATCCATTTCGGCCATCCGGTGTGTGAGTTTATCGTAATCTTCTTCACGCTGTGAACCACCAATAATTTCACCTATCTGTGGGAACAACACATCCATGGCCCGAACAGTTTTGTTATCCTCATTCATTTTCATGTAAAAGGCTTTGATATCCTTAGGATAATCGGTAAGAATAACCGGTGTTTTAAAGTGTTTTTCCACCAGATACCGTTCATGTTCGGATTGCAAATCTGCTCCCCAGTCTTCAATTACGTACTGGAATTTTTTCTTTTTATTTGGTTTGGAATTCTTCAGGATATCAATGGCCTCTGTGTATGACAAACGTTTAAAATCGTTGTTGACAACAAACTCCATACGTTCGATCAGTCCCATTTCAGAACGTTCGTTCTGGGGCTTTTGCTTCTCTTCATTGGCCCGCCGCTGCGCTAGGAATTCCAGGTCATCACGGCAGTTATCAAGAGCATACTGCACAAGGTATTTCAGCATCTCCTCGGCCAGATCCATATTATCATGGATATCATAAAAGGCCATTTCGGGCTCAATCATCCAGAACTCGGCCAGGTGCCTGACGGTATTGGAGTTTTCAGCACGGAAAGTGGGGCCAAAAGTATACACTTCAGACAGTGCCAGGGCTGCCAGTTCAGCTTCAAGCTGACCGCTTACGGTAAGGTTTGTGCTTTTACCGAAAAAGTCTTTGGAAAAATCCACATTACCCTTTTCGTCTTTTGGTGGTTTACTCATATCCAGAGTGGTAACCCTGAACATTTCCCCTGCTCCTTCGGCATCGGAACCGGTGATGATGGGTGAGTGAATGTTGTAAAAGCCCTTATCATTAAAAAAATTATGCACGGCAAAAATCATGGCATGGCGGACACGCGTAACGGCACCAAACAGGTTGGTACGGAAACGAAGATGGGCAATTTCGCGCAAAAACTCCAGACTGTGCCGCTTTGGCTGCAAAGGATATTCGTTTGGATCAGCTTTGCCCAGCAGTGTAAACTCATCCACAATAAGCTCAACAGTCTGACCTTTTCCCTGGGATTCCACCAGCTTGCCTTTAACTGCTACGGATGCTCCGGTGTGCACATCATCCAGCAACTGGTTATCGTGTTTATCAAAATCAACCACAGCCTGCAGGTTATGCAATACTGATCCATCATTGATGGCAAGAAATGCCAGGTTTTTGCTTGCACGTTTGGTTCGTACCCAGCCCATAACCAGTACCTCACGGTTATCACCGGGCATATTCAGGATTTCCTTGATTTTTGTGCGCTTCATGAAAACGGTTTTAGATTTTGCACAAAAATAACATTTTTACCGATACATAAGGCTTCCTTATTCAGGCTTTTCGCGAATAAAATATCAGAATACAACGAGGTGTAAGGGGGAAATTAAAATACCGTTTTGTGAATGAAATAAAAGTCGTGTTTGTGCGTGGATTTGGCTTCCTTACCAGCGGGTGTAAGTATACCTTTTACAAGGATGTGTGGCACATAACCTTCATCCTCAAGCAGTGGAAAAATCTTATCACGATCTTTCGAAAGTTCTGTCTGAAGCTTTGGCTTATGTTGCCGGATGGTTTCCATCATGTTTTGCAGGGTAGGATACTCATACCCTTCGATATCAATTTTAACAAAATCAATGCGCTTAATACCGGCAAACAGTCTGTCCGGGACTTTCATCTCAGCTTCAAAATATTCGCTGAACTGCTTGTTTTTATCATCGGCAATTTTGGTCATCCCGTGATGCACAATTCCATCACGCGAGGGCATACCCATTTTCACAGAGCGTTCGGTTTCGCCCAGGGCATAGGGGAGCATTTCCACATTATTTTCACCGAATTTTTTCATGTTATCCTGCCAGATGCTCCTGAACAGCGGAATGGGTTCAACGGCGTACACCTTACCCTGTGGTCCGCACAGTTTGGACATAAAAACGGAATAATATCCCAGGTTGGCGCCAATATCAACACACACATCACCCTCATCAATAATTTCAGCCAGGTAATGTATTTCAGGATGCTTTCTTCGGAAAAAGCCAGAATTGACAAGGCGTATGTACCATTTACTCACAAGCCTCAGATAGCGCTCCAGGCCCATTTGTTTGTGTAAAAACCGTCGTATGAATTTCATGTGCGTTTAATCTTCATCTATTTCTTCGTAATCCGTGTATTCAGCCTTGTCTTTTTCTTTTTTCCGTTTGCTTTTCTTGTCATCCGAAATGTTTTCGATGGTTACATCACCCTCTTTTTTGCCTCTGTTTCTGTATTCCTGAGAGCGTTTTTCCTGTTCGTTTTTCATTTTATTGACCTTCCGCCGGAAAAGCCAGGGGATGACAATGCGAAACATCAGCCTGAAAAACAGGAAGATTAAAAGCAGTATGAGTAAAAATCTGGCCATTTTCTTTTCTACTTAATTTGATGCAAAGTTAGTACAATTTTACGGGATTTTCGAGGCCCGTCAAATTCGCAAAGAAAAACGTTCTGCCATGTGCTGAGACCGGTTTTGCCATCAACCACCGGAATGCATTCTGATGGCCCGACAATTCCGGATTTCAGATGAGCTGCCCCGTTGTTATCAATGCGATCGTGTTTCCAAACGCCCTGAGGTGCAAGTTTGTTAAGCAGGTCCAGCACATCCGTCTGCACCGAATCATCCCAGTTTTCCTGTATCATGATACCGGCAGTGGCTCCCTGCACATACACCATCAGGCTACCGGTTTTTATCCTGGCTTTTTCAACAAACTGGTTCACTCGTTCAGTAATGTCAATGAGTTCATTTTCCCGATGCGTTGTCACTTCAATGATGTGTTGCATAAGCATTCAATTTTGCTATTAAAAATAAAGCAAGCAAAGCACTTATCAAAATCATTCACAGGTATTTTCTGATTGCCGGGCTCCGGATATTTTGTATCTTTCGGCAAAGAATGCCAGGCATGCGATTCAGAACGGAAATATCACCAACGGCATCTGAGAGGCCGATTACCCACAAAGACAAACTCCTTTTTCTGGGATCCTGCTTTTCAGATAATATGGGAGAGAAAATGCTGCAGCATAAATTTGACAGCTTATCCAATCCGTTTGGGGTTCTGTACAACCCGGCAAGCATACTTCAGCATTTGGAACGTCTGTTATCAGGCGATGACCTCCAACCGGATCTGAACATGTCAGGCGAGCTGCATTTTGATTACCGCTTTCACGGCTCATTTTCGCATCCTTCATCCGAAAAGGCCAAACAAAATATGATGGCTGCCGACAAGCGTGCTTCAAATCAATTAAAAGAAGCCGGATTTATTTTCATCACATGGGGTACGGCCTGGGTTTACAGGCTGAAAAAAAGCGGGCAAATCGTGGCAAATTGTCATAAACAGGGGGCATCAAAATTTCACCGCGAAAAGCTTTCACCGGAGGAAATAACAACAGCCTGGCAGAGGTTTCTGAGTGATCTGTTTGATAACTTTCCGGACAAACAGGTTGTCATCACCGTTTCGCCGGTGCGTCATCTGAAAGATGGGTTTGCTGAAAATCAACGAAGCAAAGCCGCACTCCTGCTTGCTGCCGAACATCTGGAAAACAGCTTTGAGCAGGTAAGCTATTTTCCGTCGTATGAAATTATGCTGGATGATTTGAGGGATTACCGGTTTTACGCCGATGACCTGACCCACCCTTCATCTGAAGCTGTGGAATATCTGTGGGCAAAGTTTTCCGGTGTGTATTTTAATGAATCCACTCAACATCTGAACAAACAACTTGCAGCCCTGCATGCAGCCCTGAATCACCGTCTGCAATTTCCGTGCAGCAGCAGTGCACAACGCTTTGCACAATCGCAACTACACAAAATTACAGAACTTGAAAAACAATTACCGGGTTTGAATTTTGCAGACGAGAAACTGCATTTTCAGCAATTCATAACCACATAATTAACTGTGGATTGTTTGTGTACTTACTGAGGTCACTTGTGAAAATAATCACAAACAAATCGGTAACAGGTAAAAAACCCATACCGCCTCCCAGAGTAAGTGCGTATACCACCGGCACCCATGGTTTTGTTCCCAGGTAAATGCGATGTCCGCCCAATGGCCCGGTCAGCAAGTCAGCGGCCACAGCAATCAGCTTACTTCGTTTTCGCGACAATTCACTTTCTTCACCGTGAGATATCAGTATACGGTAATGCCCGATGCGAATGGTGTCTTTGATTTCAAGCTCTTCCATCAGCTCCTGCCTGTTGATATGACGGGCACTGCCTGAATGCATGCCTGCCAGAAACATCACCGGAACCAGAAAAATGTATGTAAAAAGCTTCATCATAAGCTGTGATTGTAAACACCGGAAAGAATGGCGGACTGTATGGTTTTATTTTCTATGGTTGTGCTGATGAGATCAATGGCATCGGGGGAATGGGCATCGGTACCCAGAAATTCAATCCATCCTTCATTCACAATCATTTCGATGTTGCGTTTTGGAATCATCCCGTAAAATCCACCGGCAGCGTGCATGTTTGACTGAAACAAATAGCCCATGTTTCTGAGCCGTTCAAACATACCCTTATTTCCATGCCAGTACTCGTAACGCTCAGGATGCGCCAACACCGGTTGATACCCGGCAGCTTTCAGGGCTTCAGCAACCCTGTCGGCTCCCACAGGCGGCATATGAAAACTAAATTCACAGAGCACGTAATTGTTACCAAACGTAAGGACATCTCCTGCTTCAATCAGTTTCAACAAATGGCGGTCGGCGAAATACTCTGCGGCATACTCCACACGCAGGTTGATGCTTTCCGCTTCCATTGCAGCCTGCAACTCCTGGTATGCTTTTTTGATGATTTCAGTATCATTCAGATAGCGCTGGGAATGCACATGGGGTGTTGTGATAATTTTGTTGTAACCCTGCTGCTCAAAAGCACGCAGCATATCCAGGCTTTCTTCAATTGTAGCAGCACCATCATCTATTCCCGGCAACACATGCGAATGAATATCCGTTTGCAACCGCATTGCAGGCATTTTGGGTTTATTTTTTTTCGAAAACAAGCCCATATCAACGATTTTCGTACATTTTTTTGTAATATGACTGATAATCGCCACTTACAATGCGTTCCATCCATTCCTGATTGCTGAGGTACCAGTCTACAGTTTTTTCCAATCCCTGTTCGAAGTTCAGTGATGGCTCCCAGCCAAGTTCCCGGGCAATTTTCGAGGAATCGATAGCATACCGTTTATCATGACCTGCCCTGTCCTTAACAAAGGTGATGAGTTTCGCGGATGTTCCGGGCTCACGATCCAGTTTTTGATCCATAATTTTGCACAGCAGATGAATCAGGTCAATGTTTTTCCATTCGTTGTTGCCACCAATGTTGTATGTCTCACCTTTTTCACCTTTGCTGTAGATGAGCTCAATAGCGGCAGCATGATCTTCAACATACAGCCAGTCGCGGATGTTTTCACCCTTGCCGTATATGGGAATGGCTTTCATGTTGCGAATGTTGTTGATGGCAAGAGGCAACAGCTTTTCCGGAAACTGATTGGGACCATAATTGTTGGAGCAATTGCTGATGACTACAGGCATGCCATAAGTGTTGTGATATGCTCTGACCAGATGGTCGGAGCTGGCTTTGGAAGCCGAATACGGAGATTTTGGGTCGTATGGTGTCTCCTCTGTAAACAAACCGGTATCGCCAAGTGAGCCGTAAACTTCATCTGTGGAAATGTGGTAAAAACATTTGCCTTCAAAATCATTTTCCCAGGCCTTTTTGGCATGATTAAGCAGCACAACGGTACCAACAATATTGGCACGGATAAATTCCATGGGGTTGGATATGCTTCTGTCAACATGCGACTCGGCGGCCAGGTGAATCACGCCTTCAAAATTGTATTTTTTAAACAAGCCGGCAACAAAATTTTCATCAGCAATATCGCCTTTTTCAAAGCGATAATTGGGTTTGCCATCCACATCGGTGAGGTTTTCAAGATTGCCTGCGTAGGTTAACTTATCCAGATTCACAATCAATGTATCCGGATGATTATTTACCATGCGTCTTACCACATGCGATCCGATAAATCCGGCGCCACCGGTAATGAGAATTGCCTTATCCATAATCTTCTTTTTTTCAAAAATAAGCAATTAATGCACAATCACCAACCCGGTGCCCTGAGCTGATGCATTATACACTTCGTTGCTCCATCTTATTTTTTACCACAGTTCAGCAGGCAGTGTTCACAGGCAACTTCGTCGCCCCGGAGACGCTTGCTGACAAGATCGGCCACACGTTCACGCAGCGGTTCAATTTTAATTTTACGTACCACTTCGTTAGCAAAGGCAAACATCATCATAAAGCGAGCTTCATCTTTGTCAATTCCTCTGGTACGCAGGTAAAACATGGCTTCCTCGTCCAGTTGGCCAACCGTAGCGCCGTGTGAACATTTCACATCATCAGCATAAATTTCAAGCTGAGGTTTGGTGCGCATGCGGGCAGTATCTGTCAGGCAGATGTTATTGTTGGTTTGATATGCGTTGGTGTTTTGCGCATCTTTTCGTACCAGGATACGCCCGCTGAAGGCTCCCCGGGAGTTTTCATCCAGAATGGATTTAAAAAATTCGTTGCTTGTACAGTTTGGAACAGCATGATCAACAAAAACAAAATTATCCATGCGCTGTTCCCTGTCGCTGAGCACAAGGCCGTAAATGTTGCTGTCAGCACCTTCGCCGGCAAGTTTCACATGTATGTTGTTGCGAATGGTACCACCGTGCAGTGAAAATGCCAGGGTGGTAAGGCGGCTGTCAGCCTCCTGATGATAGGCCATGTGATTGAAAATATTGGTCACATCAGGCTCATTTTGCAGATCATACAATTGCAGGTCCGCATTTTTTCCCACATAGGCTTCAGATGCCACATGCGACACATTTTTTGCCATGGTCAGGCTGTGATCACACAGCACCAACTGCAGTGAGGCGTTATCTCCAAGCACAAATAAATTTCTGTGAAAGATTTCCTTTTCACCAAAACCATGCGTCAGGTTAACTACCTGTATGGGTTTGGGCACCTGCACATTATCCGGCACATAAATAAAAACGCCATCACCGGACAAGAGGGTATTGAGATCAGCCCATCCGTTTTCAGTTTCTTTAAGATACTGGTTGTAGTGTTTTGTCACGATATCAGGATACTTATCAAAAGCATCACGCAGGCTGCATATTATCACAGAATCAGGCAAGCTGCTGTCTTTCAGACTATCCTGATAATACCAGCCATTTGACAACAAGACCAGTTCTGTGTCCATACCTTCCACTTCGCACTGAAAGAATGAATTGAGATCGGTTTTAACATCAGGTTTCTCCAGTACTTTCTGAAACGGCATATTAAAAACGCTGTCAAAATCCAGGTACCTGTAGCGCTCGTCGCCTCTGTCTGGAAGACCACGGGACATCAGGTTTTGCAGAGCCTTCTCCTTTTCAGTTTTAACCGATTTGGGGAGCTTATCGTTTTGTTTGATTTGTTGATATGCTTCAATGTATTCGCTGCTTTGCATAATTCTTGCTTTAAGCTATTTCTTTTTTAATCCAGTCGTATCCTTTTTCTTCCAGTTCGAGAGCCAGATCACGACCTCCGGTTTTCACAATGCGTCCCTGGAACAAGACGTGTACCACATCAGGCACAATATAATCCAGCAGGCGCTGATAATGTGTTATAACAATGCTGGCCGTATCTTTTGACTTCAGCGCATTTACCCCGTTGGCCACAATTTTGAGGGCATCAATATCCAGACCGGAATCGGTTTCATCCAGGATGGAAAGCTTAGGTTCCAGCATAGTCATCTGGAAAATTTCGTTTTTCTTTTTTTCACCGCCGGAAAAGCCTTCATTCACAGATCTGTTGGTGAGGTCTGAATCAATCTCTACCAAGGCTTTCCGTTCACGCATGAACTTCAGAAATGCTGCAGAGGAGAGTTCTTTCTGGCCACGGTGTTCGCGAATTTGATTAACGGCGGTTTTCATGAAATTCATCATGCCAACACCGGGTATTTCAACCGGGTACTGAAAGCTGAGAAACATACCTTCACGCGCCCTTTCTTCGGGCTCCATTTCCAGCAGGTTTTTGCCCATATACTCCACACTTCCTTTTGTGACATTAAACAAATCACGGCCGGTAAGCACAGAGGCAAGGGTGGATTTTCCGCTTCCATTGGGGCCCATGATGGCATGGATTTCACCGGGTTTTACCTCCAGATTCAATCCGTTGAGTATCTTTTTACCTTCTATTTCTGCGTGTAAATCTTTAATCTTAAGCATGATAATGTATTTTAATCTTCATTTAAAATCCTGGTTTCTATAGCATTAATTCTGTGTTCGCACGATTTTCTTACCCCGTGACTAAGCTGATTTTTGCTGAGCTCAAAAATTGCCTGCACCTCTCCCAGCAGATCGGGTTCATCTTCCACAAAAATCAGGATAACCTGAAGGGCATTACTCCTGAGGCCGGGCTGTTTGCGGCTGTCTTCAAATACAGAGATGCAAAAATCAAACAGCATTCCACGCTCATTCTCCGGAAAATCTTCCAGTTTAGAATGTCTGAAATACTTTAACAACTCCCTGATATGTCCATCCTTTTGCATATCGGGCAAAGCACGGATGATGCGGGGAAAATAATTTCTGAACTTTTCGGGATGATTGTCCTGACAGGCTGAAAGCGCCCAGGCAGTATGCCAGGCCACCGGCTGCTCATTTGAAAGCGCCAGGTCGAAACACTGGTCGTAATAATTGCCGTTTTGTATCAGGTCAACCGCATCGGATTTTTCGAAATGCCGTTTTCCGAAATACGCTTTCAGGTTTTGATATGTGTTGTCAGTATCTGTCATATTATCCCACACTGCCTTCAAGTGTAATTTGAAGCAGTTTTTGAGCTTCCACGGCAAATTCCATGGGCAGCTTGTTTATCACTTCTTTGGCGTATCCGTTTACAATCAAACCAATGGCATCCTCTTCAGAAATACCACGTTGTTTGCAATAAAAAATCTGATCTTCTGAGATTTTAGAGGTGGTAGCTTCGTGCTCAACAACAGACGTTTGATTGTCTGTATTGATGTAGGGAAAGGTATGCGCACCACACTTATCACCAAGCAGCAAGCTGTCACACTGGGAAAAATTCCTTGCATTTTCAGCATTCTTGCCCACTTTCACCAAACCACGGTACGAGTTCTGGCTGTACCCGGCAGAAATACCTTTGGATATGATGGTGCTCTTGGTGTTTTTACCCAGATGGATCATCTTGGTGCCGGTATCCGCCTGCTGGTAATTGTTGGTAACAGCCACGCTGTAAAATTCCGATACGGAATTATCGCCTTTCAGAATGGTGGAAGGGTATTTCCAGGTGATGGCTGAACCGGTTTCTACCTGAGCCCAACTGATTTTTGAGTTGTTTCCACGGCAGATTCCCCGTTTGGTTACAAAATTGTAAATTCCGCCTTTACCTTCTTTATTACCGGGATACCAGTTCTGAACAGTGGAGTACTTAACCTCGGCATCCTCTTCGGTGATGATCTCAACAATGGCTGCATGAAGCTGGTTTTCGTCACGCTGTGGTGCCGTGCATCCCTCCAGATAGGAAACGTAAGAACCGGCTTCGGCAACAATCAGGGTACGTTCAAACTGTCCGGTGTTGGCTGCGTTGATGCGAAAATATGTGCTCAACTCCATGGGTGCCCGTACCCCTTTTGGGATATAACAAAAAGAACCATCGCTGAAGACAGCGGAATTGAGGGCTGCAAAATAATTATCCCCTTTGGGAACAACCGTACCCAGGTACTTTTTCACCAGATCGGGATGCTTTTGTACCGCTTCGCTGAATGAACAAAAGATGATGCCTTTTTCGGCCAGCTTTTCCTGAAAAGTGGTTTTCACCGATACCGAATCCATCACGGCATCCACCGCCACTCCGGAAAGCTGCTTTTGTTCTTCAAGGGGGATTCCAAGCTTATCAAAAGTATCCCTGATTTCAGGATCTACGTCATCCAGAGACTTTGGGCTTGCCTTTTGCTTTGGAGCCGAATAGTAAATGATGTTCTGATAATCAATTTCCGGAATATTCAGGTGCGCCCAGCCGGGCATTTTCATGCTTTTCCATTTACGGTAGGCTTCCAGACGAAATTCAAGCATCCATTCGGGCTCATTCTTTTTCTTTGAAATCATCCGGACAACGTCTTCACTCAGGCCTTTGGCAATATTGTCCTCTTCCAGTTTTGTTGTAAAACCGTATTTATATTCGTTTTGCGTTAAGTCCTTTAAGACTTTATCCTGTTCTGCTTCTTTACCCATTACAAATTTATTTAGAGCTGTTCTAAATTGTTTGCAAAATTACGATTAAGTTTCTTAATCTCAAATTACAAATGTCATGTGGAGAAGAAAAACAATGCAACAGAAGCATTGTTTAGTTACAGAACATGATATTTATTATGCTTTAATCGCTAAATATCCAGATGCAGGTTTTTTGGTAAAAAGGGAGCGATATCACCACCGTTTTTGTACACATCTTTCACAATGGAACTGGAAATAAAGGTGTGTTCAGGATGTGTCAGCAGGAAAACGGTTTCGATGCCATTGTTGAGCATTTTGTTGGTTTGCCCGATGGCCCGTTCAAACTCAAAGTCGGCAGAGGTGCGCAATCCCCTGAGCAGAAACTGGGCTCCCACCTGTTCACAGAAATCAACCGTAAGGCCTTCGTACACCTGTACATCTATTTTTGCTTCATCGCGATACAGAGATTTGATCCACTCCACGCGTTTTTCCAGGGGAAAGAAGTTGCCTTTGGCGTGATTATCACCCACACCAATAACGATTTTGTCAAACAAAGGCAAAGCCCGCTGAACGATGGATTCATGTCCGACCGTAAAGGGGTCAAAGGAACCGGGAAAGAGGGCTGTTTTTTTCATTTTACTTTTTTTTGGATTTCTTTTTAGACCATGAATCGCGCAAAGCAACGGTGCGGTTGAATACCAGTTTTTCCTTTGTACTATCCGGATCAACGCAATAATAGCCTGTACGCTCAAACTGGAAATGTTTGCCAACCGCTGCAGATTTCAGGGAAGGTTCAGCATAAGCGGTGAGTGTACGCAGGGATTCCGGATTGAGGTTCACTTTGAAATCACCATTTTCCGGCACATCGGTGGGATCTTCCACATCAAATAAACGGTCGTATTCGCGAATTTCCACAGGCAGAGCTGTTTCTTTGGCTACCCAGTGGATGGTGCCTTTCACTTTTCTGCCATCGGGCGACTGACCGCCACGTGTTTCGGGATCGTATGTGCAATGAATTTCTGTAATCTCACCATTTTCATCCTTAATCACATCCTGACAGGTAATGAAATACCCGTAACGCAGGCGGACTTCACGGCCGGGTGCCAGGCGGAAGAATTTCCGTGGCGGATCTTCCATGAAATCCTTTTTCTCGATGTACAGCTCACGGCCAAATGGCATAGTCCGTTTACCGGCGCTTTCATCCTCCGGGTTGTTAACGGCTTCCATATCTTCAATCTGTCCTTCGGGATAGTTGGTGATAACCACTTTCAGCGGGTCCATCACAGCCAGCCGGCGTTCGGCGGTTTTGTTCAGGTCTTCGCGCACAGCCCATTCCAGCAGCCCAACGTCAATGGTATTTTCCCGTTTGGCCAGACCCACACGTTCGGAAAACAGCCTGAGGGCGCCCGGTGTATATCCGCGGCGGCGCAAACCTGAGATGGTAGGCATGCGGGGGTCATCCCAGCTTTTTACGAACTCACCTTCCACCAGCTCCATGAGTTTGCGTTTGCTCATCACCGTATAGGTCAGGTTGAGGCGGGCAAATTCGATCTGCCGCGGGCGGGATTCATTTTCTTCTGTAATCTGATCGAGAAACCAGTTGTAAAGCGGCCGGTGCACTTCAAATTCCAGTGTACAAAGTGAATGCGTAATGCCTTCGATGTAATCGGACTGCCCGTGTGCCCAATCGTAATTGGGGTAAATATTCCATTTGTCACCCGTGCGGTGATGTGATTTTTTGAGAATGCGGTACATCACAGGGTCGCGCATGTGCATGTTGGGTGAATCCATATCAATTTTGGCACGCAACACCATGCTACCCTCATCGTATTCGCCGTTTTTCATGCCTTCAAACAGGCGCAGGCTTTCTTCAACCGGACGATCACGGTAAGGGGATTTTATGCCGGGTTCTTTTGGCGTGGTGCGTTGCCGCGATATTTCGTCACCCGATTGTTCATCAACATAAGCATTGCCTGCCTTTATGAGCATTACAGCCCAGTCGTACAACTGATCAAAATAATCGGAAGCATAACACAGTTTATCCCATTCAAAACCCAACCAGGAAACATCTTTTTTTATGCTTTCAACGTATTCTTCTTCTTCCTTTACGGGATTGGTATCGTCAAAACGCAGGTTGCATTTACCATTGTATTTTTCTTTGATGCCGAAACTCAGAAAAATGGCTTTGGCATGACCTATGTGAAGATAGCCATTGGGTTCAGGTGGGAACCTGGTGTAAATGCTGTCATGTTTACCGCTTTTCAGATCATCTTCAATAATCTGCGTGATAAAATTTCCTGCTTTGTTTTCTTCAGTTTCCTTATGCTGTGTCATAATAAATTGTGTTATCGTCGGAACAAAAATAAGCCGAATTATTGTTGTAAAGAAAAGAAAGGGTATTAAATTCGCAAAAATTGCTGAATTATGGGACAAATAGAAATTGAAGGCATGGAGTTTTATGCCTATCACGGGCATTACGAAGAAGAACGCTACGTGGGTAATCGTTTTTTGCTGGACATCTGCATTACAACTGATACAAGCAAGGCTGAACAATCTGACAGGATTGAAGACGCGCTGAACTATCAGAAAGTGTATGCTCTGATAACGGGTGAAATGGAAGAAGAGAAGTCTCACTTGCTGGAAAACATTGGTCGCCGCATCATTGACAAACTGTATGATGAATTTGATGAGATAGAAAAGCTTCGCATCAAAATCAGTAAAATGAACCCTCCCATGGGGGGACAAATCCGTTCGGTCAGTGTTACACTTGAAGAATAATCAGCAAGCGGCAGAAAAAACATGCCCCCGCTGCGGCCGAAAGTTTACCTGCACAGGTAACGAAAGCTGTTGGTGTATGGACTGGCAGGTGTCTGAAGATTTAAAAGCGGAAATTCAGCAAACGTACAAAACCTGCCTGTGTGAACCCTGTTTTCAGGAGCTGGGCGCAAAATTTCTTGGTAATCAATAAAAGTTTTTTTACTTTTGCACATCCTGACCAAAGGGTACCTTGGCCGAGTGGTTAGGCAGTGGTCTGCAAAACCATGTACGGCGGTTCGACTCCGCCAGGTACCTCAAAATCAAAACCCGGTTTGCCAAAAGCAGGCCGGGTTTTTACTTTTAATGCCACAAACAACACTCATAACCACACAACATGCACACATAAACCACCACGGCATTTTGGCTATTATACAAGGATCACTATGTATTAAGGGGGGGGGGCTTGTCGTATAATACCCGCAAGATAATAGCAATAATTTTGTCTTTGTTTGGCAAAATGGCGTATATTTGAATGGATACGTTTTACAATAATGCCAAAAAACAACCTGTTATGAAAAAGCTGATTTTTACATTATTTATCGTAGGATTATTTTCCGGTATACATGCTCAAAATGATGATTATTATTACAATGATGAACAAATTTTTCTTGAGCCATATCATAAGAAAAAGTACACTGGTGTTGATAGTACCGTTACAAGTAAAAATGAGTTAATTGATGCTTTAGATGGTTTAAGTCTTTCGGCTACTTTTTTTTGGCAGACATATGTTTTAAAACCTCAGCAATGCATTACTGTTTTTCCATGGCAATTTTGACCTCTATCAACGAATTTGGTAATTGAATATTAAAAAAGATTCTATGAAGAAAGTAACTTTTATTTTTATTTTTTTAGGGCTTACTATTTTAGCAATGGCTCAAAAAGAAACAGAGAATCCGGAATTAAGTAATGGTAACGAAAGGGAAGTACTACCTGTTACAATTTTCTTTTATATGAATGAATTTGAAGAATCGTACTATTATGATGATTTCCTTGGTTATAATTATGATACAACTGGTATTTTTGAGTTGAACACCATGGATTCGGATAGTTTGTGGTGTGTTGGAATGCCAAATAAAGGAGTCTGGGATACAACAACATTATTAAGCTTTTCTCGTCCAAACGCATTAATGACTGATACTGTTAATGCTTACCCTCCTAATAATCACTCAATATTTGAATTAAATATAAAAAAGCCAGAATGGACATACTATTATAATTACTGTTGGAGTCGATTTCTACTACAAATGGGGTTTGCTTGTGATACAGATAGTTTAAACGATGGCATGTATTTTGAGATTTCATTTGATGGAGGTGATAACTTTGCTAATTTGTTAGATTCTACCTCCATAATTAATTTGCCAAATGGTCCTGATAGGATTGAGAATTTCGCTTTCCCACAATATTCTTTTGTCATGGATACAATTGTAGGATATTCTGGCATTGTGAAAGAATTAACAACACAGGGTGTGTATATGGAGAATATTGAAGCAGAATTTCTCTGGGATGACGAAAATGGTTTTGATGTAACTGAGGCAATAATTCGAGTTCATTTTGTTTCTGATAGTATTGACAATCAAAGAAAAGGTGTAATAATTGACAATTTGTACGTTCTTGTAGAAGAGTGGTGTCATTATGTAAGTATTGATGATTTTGAGGAAAGAACAAGTGATGAAGTTTTTGTAACACCAAACCCTGTAAGTGATCTTTCAAAAATATGTTTTAAAAATGAAAAAAATGAATTGGCTCAGATTCGTGTCTTTTCAAACACTGGGGAATTAGTAAAAGTATATGCAACACAAGAGAATTTTGTTGAAATCAGCAAGTCTGAATTTACTAAAGGTATATACATTTTTCAAATTCAAGTTGGGGATAAATACAATAATGGGAAATTCGTGGTTGTGTAGCCCTCAAAAAGTTGCATTAATTACTTGAATTTAGGCTTTAATTTAGGTTACCTTTAGGGGGCATATATAATTATTGCATATAATATGATATTTTCACAACATTATATGAATTTTTAGCGTATATTTGGAAGACAGATAACAGGTTAACGACAAAACCAAAACGCCAATGATTATGAAAAAGCTAATGCAGAGGATTATATATTGCGTTTCGAGCAAACAAACGGCCTGTGTTCTAAAATTTGCAATTTTATTTTTGGTGTTTTGTTTTATTTACAATCCAGCAGGTTCCCAAATCAGCAAAAGTGAAGCAGTTGATATTGTTATCGCTGATGTTTTATCAAATGATACTGATTCAAAAGCCATTTATGTTTCCCGTGCTACTCTGCCATATTCAGATACTCTTAATGTTTTCGATAATGATTTTGACATGGTCACACCTTATCCTGAAAATTGGGTTATATACATTGATCTCCATCCGTTAGCAAATTGGTTGCATGAAACATTATATGTAGCTGTAAATGCTGATAATGCTGAATATTCGGTTTACAATAGCGTTGGTTATCCGATTGAATTGTATTACTACTTTCAAATAGCGCCAAGATTTCTGCCGGAATATGATGATTTTAAAGAATATTCAACTGATTTTGAATTTACGGATGGAGATGCTTTGGAGATAGATTCTGATGGCTTTTCTGATGTTGTATTGTATAATGCTGATAGTTTGATTGTTTTTCTAAATGATATGGGGGACTTATATCCGACTGATACCATATCAGGAGAATACCAGAGTTACGCTGACCTTTCATCAAATGGAAACAAAGAAATCATACTTAAAAATGGAAATTCATTGTTTATTTCTGCCCTGATTGGGAATGAATTTGTCCTCACTGATTCAATCATAATGGATTATAATTTTACTGGGTTTGAATGTGGCTATGTAGATGATAACAATGATGTTGATTTTATTCTCGCCAATTATTATCAGGATAGTCTCATAATAATATACAACCCATTGAACGATACCAGTGTTTACATAGACGAACTGGCACTGGATTTTAATTTTGACTTTATGGCTTGTGGCGACCTTGATTCAAATGGATTGGATGATATCATAATTAATTCACATATAGTTTACAGTCACGATGTTGGTTTTGATATTGTTGAATATTCTGATTGGCAATCAACGTTTCATGACTGTATCAATATTAGCGATTTTGATTCAGATGGAGATAATGACTTATTGTTTGCCTATTGGGCAGATTCTTTAATGGTATGTCAAAATACCGGAAACTTCACGTTTGAACAAATCACTGTTCCCAATGAAACGGAGACGCACTTTAATGATTCAGATGTCATTGACATTAATAGAAACGGTTTGCCATATGTAATCAGAGTTGGCATAAACGAAGAGTTTATTTCCACTGAGCATGGTGTTTATATCTACGATAATGGCTGTCTGCAAAGCAGAAATCTGCCTCAGTATATCCCGATAGTTTACATGGGCGAAAATGAAAGAACACTGGCAGTGGGAGATTTTGACGGAAACGGATACAATGATGCCGTAATTTTCAGATTGGGAGCAAAACCAAATTTGGTTAACAAAAATATTGGAGATATTATCTTTTTGTATAATGATCATAACGGGAATTTGTCTAATGATTCACTACTAAGCCATCCCGGCTCAAAAACAAAAAATGCATTAGATTGCTTTCCTAATCCGTTAATAAAAGAGTCCTGGTTGAAATTCAATAATAAAAATAGGCATAAAGCAAGTCTTAAAATATATAATTCAACGGGTAGCCTTGTCTTAACTGATGTTACAAAAGAAAATCAGTTTATTATCAGGAATAGGCAGTTTAAACCGGGCATATATATGTATCGCCTTATTGTTGGTAATACAAATTATTCTGGAAAATTCATTGTGAAATAATTAATAACATAACCATGAAAAAAGCAATACTATGCACATTTGTCATTCTGCTGGCCACAACAGCTTTTGCCCAGCATGAAACACCTAACTGCAACCAAAACAAAAACAGTAAAGAAGTATTGCCGGTGACAATATTTGCTTTTGGGGATAGATTTGAATACTTTGCATATTCTGATGAATATCAAGGACTTATTGAAAATGATTCATCTTTAAACATTTTGAAATACAATATATTGGGCATCGACAGTGTATGGGCTGCAGGTATTCCTGAAAAAAATGTTTGGGATAGCACAATTTTGAGAGATTATTCCAAACCACGAGCCCTGTTGACAGACACAGCAAATCCTTATCCTCCTAACAATCATTCTGTAATGGAAATTAATGTAGAAAAACCGGCGTGGACAGCCATGTATAATTATTGTTGGAGTAGATTTGAACTTATTTTTGACTACGTTTGCGACACTGATACATTGAAGGATGGTATGTACATAGAAATATCTTTTGATGGCGGACAAAGTTTTGTTAATGCCATGGATACCGCAGCTATACTCAATGCAAACAATGGACCGGATGATATCGAGAATTTTGTTGCCTCACAAATGAGTATGATCGGGGACAGCGTACTTGGTTATACAGGCAATATTAAAAATAATTGGTATGAACCCGGAGGAAATCATCCTTATTTAAAATCTTTTGAACTTATACTCTGGTGGGATGATATTCATGGTTATGATGTAACAAATACAATAGTACGCATCCATTTTGTTTCCGACAGCATTGATAATCCACGACAAGGAATAATGATTGATGATTTAGGAGTTAAAGTTGAAGAATGGTGTTACGTTATTGGTAAAGAAGAAAATGAGTTAAATAATAATAAACATACATTGTATCCTAATCCGGTAATAAAAGAGTCCTGGTTGAAATTCAATAATAAAAATAGGCATAAAGCAAGTCTTAAAATATATAATTCAACGGGTAGCATTGTCTTTACTGATGTTACAAAAGAAAATCAGTTTATTATCAGTAATAGGCAGTTTAAGCCGGGGATATATATGTATCGCCTTATTGTAGGTGATACAAATTATACAGGAAAATTCATTGTAAAATAACCAAAACCAAATAATTATGAAACGTATTTTATTGGCATTGCTTGCAGTTACCACAATTCACTCAGCAAACGCACAAGTAAGCCTGTCACAATTAGACAAGCTTAATTATTTTGAACAAATTGAATTGATTGAAGGCACAGAAAAATCCGAAGGATTAAAAGGACAAATGTCTGATGCGCAATTAAAAAGATATTACAGGTTTCGTGCATTCTGGGATGACCGGATAGACAGTGAAGGGTCATTCAGCAGCTACATGCAGGCATGGAAAAATTACCACAATGAAACAAAAAACAGTGGTAGCCGCAGTTCAAATGAACCACCATTAATGTTTGAACAAATAGGGCCGTTTGAAAACACATTAAACAGAACAAATTTAATGGGCCGTGCTATGAGTGTAGCGGTGGATCCCAATAACCAAAATGTTGTATATGTTGGCGGAGCAACAGGTGGTTTGTGGAAAAGCACAAATGCGCTGGCAAATGCTTCAGATGTGGAATGGGAATGCCTCACTGATGACTTTTCTGCAATAGGTGTTCCTGATATTGTTATAAACCCAAATAACTCAAATGAGGTCTATTTCATTGCTAGCTTCTTTACGGTTGGTGTTACAAATACCAGATTATACAGTGCGGGTATATATAAAAGTACCGACGGGGGACAAAGCTGGTCATGCGATATGAATATAAACCCGGAAGATGAAATCATGCTGACACGCATTGTATATCATCCCAACAATACAAACATTATATATGCCCTCGGGCAAAACTGTCTGTTTAAAAAGGGTACAGGGGGTACATGGGCGCAAATAACATCAAACAATGGCCCCTTGTCTGAGGCACATCAGTTATGTGAAATTGCCATTAATCCGCAAAACCCGGATGAATTGTATGCCAGCGGGAAAATTGGTACCACGAAAGATGGTGATGGCAACACAATTTACTATGATGAATTTGGTTTATATAAATCGAACAATGGTGGTTATGATTTTACAGATATTACAGCTTCAATAATACAAGATACTTCAGATCATTGCCGTTTAATAGCTATTGATTATAATACAGATGATAATTGTTTATACGCTTGTGCTGATAATATTGGTTTGAAAAAATATGATGGAAACAATTGGGTTAATATACACAATTCAGATTTTTTATATCGATCATATGTGGGAGAAATAGACATCGCCCCAGATGGAGGTTGTTATGTGGGTGGAATAAATATGAGTTACACCCCGGATTATAATGATTATAACCTTTTACGTTCAATTACATACCCTACTATTGACCAGATCCACTCTGACATCCGAGACGTAGGTTTTTCAAACACAAACGATGGTGCCCCTGTATTTATTGCAACGGATGGTGGTGTATGCCGCTCTACTGCGGGAGGTTATCAAAACTGGGAATCCATCAACGGCAATTTATGCCTGTCACAGTTTTTTGATTTTGATATCACCGATGATGATACGGAGTTAATGGTAGGGGGCACATTGGATTGTGGCACATTAAGACGTAATCCTCATGGGACATGGGATCATATACTCGGGTCTGATGGTGGTGGAACTGGTATTGATAATTATAATAGTGATAATTGTGTTTTGTCATATGGCCCAGGTTCACAGTACATAAGATATTCAACAAATGGGGGCTCTAGTAGTTCTTTTTCACAGGCATTTGGGTCAAATTTCCAAGTCCTTATTTACAATACGCCAGTACATTTTTCAAAATATGCTTCAAATCGAGTATATGTTGGTACATGGAACCTGACATGGTCAACAGACGGGGGTCAAAATTTTGATAATCACTATGCTAATTTCCCAGGGCAAGTTACAGCAATCGCAGAATCTCCTGTAAGTGCTTCAAAACTCGCCATTGCTACTTATATTAGAGGAACTTCAAACGGGGAAACAACAGTAAAAGTTAATAATAGCTATGATCCCAATAATCCATATAACGGATGGCACACATATGATTATACGAAATTTGGAAGTGCTGACTTTTCCAAATGTCCAGTAGTTGGAATTGATTATTCTGATATAAATTCAGATGAACTTTATATCTGTTTGGGCGGATTTGAAAATGGTTTGAAAGTATTTAAAAGTCCTACAACCGTTGGGGGCAACTGGACAAATATTTCTTATAACTTACCAAATATTCCAATTAATGATATTGCTGAAGATTCTGAAACTGGATATATCTATGTCGCAACCGATTTTGGTTTATATTATTTATTAGAAGGAGAATCTACATGGTATAAGTATGAAGACAATAATTTCCCTGAATTACCTGTTAATGAAATCCTTATAAACAACACAAGTGGTGAAATAATTTTAAGTACTTTTGGTCGTGGTGCCTGGCGTTCAGATTTATATTGCGGTTATGATTCGGGTGAAAGTGAAACAATTACATCAAACACCACATGGACCAGCCGCAAAAAAGTGCTTGGTGATATTACCATAAATAATTCAGCCAGCATTACTGTAACTAATGAACTTAGATTATCTGACCAGAGCACAATTACAATTAATGATGGAGCTTCGCTAATTGTTGATAATGGTGGGATAATCAAAGATGGTTGTGATAATTATTTCGCCGGCATAATCAATGTCGAACCAGGTGGTGTCCTTGAGTTAGGTGAGGGTGGTATTATCCAAATGGGTGATGATGGCTTGATTTATGTAAAGTCAGGTACATCTTCGAATGGAATGTTTTCATATGAAGGAACTGCCGGCACAGGGGAAATTATTTTGAATGATGATAATACCTGCTTAAATATTGAGGGCAATCTGTCCATTGAGGACAATTTAATTTTCACCTACTCCGGCGACGGCTACATCAAATTTTCCAACCCCGGCGGCGATGCCACCAACAACATTTTCTGCGGCAGCGGTGCATCCATTGTGTTGCAAGGCAGTGGCCAAAACGATAAAATTATGGAAGTGCAGCAAAGTGGGTATGCGATTAATCGCATACCCACTTTGTTGCATTCCTAAGTTCCGTGATGGTAAAATAGAAACGGGAACAGAAACCCCGGCACCGGAAATTCACATTGTGCCCAATCCCAACAATGGTAATTTTACGGTTGAAATATCCGAATGCACAGCAGGCAGCAGCCTACGCATCAGCAACCTGTATGCTCAGCCGGTGTTCACACAAACCTTTACCGAATCCGGCACGAAAACAGTGCAGGTCACCGGCCTCGCGCAAGGCCAGTACACCCTTTACTACCTCGAAAATGATGTGGTCATCAGCAGTGTGAATGTGATTGTGGAGTAGATTTTATTTCATTGGCAATCCAAACAAAAAATACAAAGAACCACCTCAGCTTCCCGGGGTGGTTCTTTCTTTTTACCTGTGTATTTTGCAGGTAGCTTCAGCCCGTGTTTTACAGCAAATGGCAAATCCCACGTATCAAACCATGACAAATTTGCGGCAAAACCCGGCTGTTTATGATGTTGCGTTAATCCTTCAGATTTTTTTCAGGCTGAATTCGTATTCTTCCATCACCGGATTGGTGAGCACCTTTTTACAGGTTTCGTCAACCTTGGCAGAAGCTTCCTTTTCGCTTTTGGCTTCAATTTCAAAACTTATATGTTTGCCTATGCGGAGGTTTTCAACCGATTTAAACCCCATGTTGTGCATCAGATTGTTTACCGCTTTTCCCTGGGGATCAAGCAGTGCCTTTTGTGGCATAACATTTATTTCAGCAATAAATTTCATAGTTATAAATCTTTGTTATTAAGGCTGATAACATGAAATATCAGCGACATGATGATATACAAAACAATGACCAAAGGTAATGCTATAATCTGAAAAACAACAAGCAGAACGGCGGAAATTATCAGGAAAATCCAGGTGATTTCGTTGCCTGCCCAGCTTAATTGCTTAAACTTCAATGAGAACATACGGATTGGCATGAGCATCATGAGTCCGTTAAAAATAACGATGCCCGCCCAAAATGCAGGGTACGCGGCTATGCTGTGCAGCCATCCAATGTCTGAAAGAGCCAGACTAAGCACAATGCCACTGAAAAACAGTGCTGAAGCCGGAACCGGCAAGCCTGTAAAATGCTGTTCATCCAGATGCCGCGCATTGTAGAGTGCAAGGCGCAGCACCGCAGCAGCGGCAGGCAAAAATACCAGATACAGCAACCATACATCCGCATGGCGTTCCAGCAAAATTGTGTACAAAAGAAAAGAAGGCGCCAGACCAAAGCTCAGGGCATCGGCAAGCGAATCCAGCTCAGCTCCCACTTTTGATTGTGCATCCATCAGGCGGGCAACCATACCGTCGAAAAAGTCGAACAAAGCAGCCGCCAGAATAAACAAGGCAGATTCCAGCACCATACCACGGCTGGCAGTTACAATGGCAAACACACCAGCCACCCAGTTGAGCAGTGTGATGCCGGAAGGCAGAAGCCATTTAAGATTTTGGTTGCCTGTTTGCATATGTCAAAAATAATAAAATTATCCGGTATCGGAACGCAAAACAATGTCGCCGGCAGCCGGTTTTATACAAGATCAAAACGCCATAACGCGCCTGTTTAACAATCGCTGCACGAACTGCAATCCCCGCAAGGCTTTGGTAAAATATCCTTCAGCGGCAGTCCGGCCTTGCGCCATGCAAACAGGCCACCATCCACGTTTATTGCCTTATCAAATCCCTGATACAGCAATAGGTTTACTGCTTTGGTGCTATCAACGCCATTCTTACCCACAACCAACAGGGGTTTATCGCCGGGCAAAACATCCAGCTTATCCGGCAATGTCCTCAAGGGCACGTACAAGATGTCAGTATAAGATAACCATTCAACATCTCTGTCTGCTTCCTCTCTGATGTCAAGAAAACGTGCCTTACCCTCCCGGCACATTTCCAGTGCATCGCCGGGAGAAATATGCTGCACATTTTCAATATCAAAGTCCTGATTTTTAGCTGTATTATATGCCTTGTCCATTTGCTTCTGTTTGATAATGTATTGACCGCAATATCCGAAATATTTTGCACAATTTCATCATGTTTCTGAGCAGCATCTGGCATAAAAGAATAAAACTTCATGTTGATTTAATGAGGGCGCCCCCTGCCTGTCTGCCACATCCCCAGACACTGTAAAAACCGGCAGGCAGGGCCGGCATTCGGCTTCTATCTGCCCTGTGGCATTGGCATTTCTGCATTGCCATGCCTGTGAGCTTACTCCGGTCGCTACGGCATGGCGCAGAAAATTGGCCATGCCACAGTTCAGGATATCCGCCTGCTGCCTGGCGCAGAAATTACAGCAATTTTATGCCGGTACGCCCTGAAAAAACCAGTCAATATCAATGGCCACATTCGTCCGCTGAACAGAATTTTCGTAGTTTTACCCTCATGACGCGTTTATCTGTCATACTACCGTTTTATAATGCTGCCAACAGCCTGCAGCAGGCACTTGACAGCATTCGCAAACAAAGCTTCACCGATTTTGAATGCCTGATGGTTAACAACAATTCATGCGACAACAGCACTGACATAGCGAAAAATATGGCTGAAACTGATTCGCGCTTTCGCCTGCTGCATGAGAATCGTCAGGGCGTAAGCTACGCCTCTGTGCATGGTAGCAGCCGCGCAAAAGGCACCTACATCGCCCGCATGGATGCCGACGACATTGCGTTTCCTGAACGTTTTCAACTTCAGCTTGACTATCTGGAAATGCACCCACAGGTTGCAGCACTTGGCGGATTGGTACATTTTGGCGGCCATCATAAAAAAGCCGCAGGATTGCATCGCTATGTTAACTGGAATAACAGCCTGATCACAGCCAAAGACATACGTCTGCGCCGTTTTATCGAATCACCGGTTATCAATCCCACCGCCATGTGGCGCCGTGATGTTGAAAAAAAGGCAGGAGGCTACCGTCATGGCAACTTTCCGGAAGATTACGAATTGTGGCTGCGCTGGATTGACCAGGGATACCATATTGAAAAAGTTCCGGAGACCATATTGCAGTGGAACGACCCGCCTCAACGGCTCACCCGCACCGATGACCGATACAGCAGCGATGCCTTTTACGAGGTAAAAACCCGTTACCTGACCAATGAATTGCAGCGCATCAATCCACACCACCCGAATGTGTATGTATGGGGAGCCAGCAGGCTCATGCGGCGGCGTGCTGAAAAGCTACTTCAACACGGCATAAAAATCAAAGCCTGGGTGGATATTTCAGAAAAACGCCACCTGGAAACCAGCCTGATTCATTACAGCCATTTACCCGCTCCGGATAACGCCTTTGTGCTGGTGTACGTTCCTCAGCACAACATACGGCAGGAAATAAGCACTTATCTGAAATCCCGTGGTTTTACAGAAGGCAAAAATTATCTGCTTGTGGGTTAATTTATAATCAATAGGTTTCCGGAATGGCCTTAAAAACATAGCCCTGCTTTTTCAGCTCTTTCAACACTTTGGGGAGGCATTCCAGCATATTGGCAGAGGCTTTCAGCGAGTCGTGAAACACGACAATAGACCCCGGCCGTACAGCCTGCATCACGTTGTCGTAACATTTTTGCGGTGATAGTTTCCGGTTGTAATCGTGACTGAGTATTTCCCACATCACTACGGTAAAGCGTTTGGCCAGACGGTTTGCCTCACGGCGGCGGATTCTCCCGTATGGCGGGCGGAACAAACTGGTTTTCAGAATTCTGTCAGCCATTAAAACATCCTCCAGATACCGGTCTGTACTGGACCGAAAGCCCTTAAGGTGGCTGTACGAATGATTTCCAATGCGATGACCTTCATCCCTGGTTTTCTGAACGATATCAGGATAATGTTCAGCATTGCGACCCAGGCAAAAAAAGGTTGCTTTGGCGTTAAACTCCCGCAGAATTTCCAGCACCTGATCGGTTATCCCGGGTGTGGGACCATCATCAAAAGTAAGAAAAACGGATTTTTCATCATCCTCAATGCGCCAGAGGTGATGCTGCCAGGGGGTATTTTGAATGAATTCCGGTATTTTACTCCACATAATGTCGTCCTCGCACCGGCAAAGGTAGTAGAATTTTGTTTTACTGCCAGTAGCATCTGCATTAATTGCCACGAAATGGCGGTACGATTAGCCTGGCATTGATATTTTTTTTCAAAAACAAAGATTTTATTTTTGAATTCATAAAAATTTCATATTTTTGCATTCCCGATTAAGGGAAATCGGATTGTCCGATGGTGTAATGGCAACACAGCTGTTTTTGGTGCAGCCGTTCCAGGTTCGAATCCTGGTCGGACAACAAGAGTTCTTAACTTTCTGACCTGTGGTGTAATTGGCAACACGTAAGATTCTGGTTCTTGAATTCCAGGTTCGAGTCCTGGCAGGTCAACAAAAAAGGTCGTATGCTGTATAGCGAACGGCCTTTTTTTGTGTTGCATACTTCAACCCGGCTTCATGGATAAAACCATACCGGATTCACACCACACGTAATATTTTCTCAATAAGGTAATCCGCCAGTTTGATTTTAGACTCCACCGTCCAGCCGGCAACATGCGGACTGAAAATCACATCATCGCGAGCAGCCAGCATTTTAAACGTTTCAATTTCAGTAAGTGTTTTTGTGTTTTCAAAACTGCTTTCTTCGTATTCAAGCACATCCAGACCGGCAGCCACTACCTTACCATTTTCCATGGCAGAAAGCAAGGCATCCGTTTTTACCACGGGTCCGCGGGCTGTGTTTATCAGTACAATGGGTTTGTCAAAAGCATCAAACCAATACTCATCGCACAGATGATGGTTATGATCATCCAGGGGTATGTGCAGACTCACCACATCAGCTTCCCTGAAAATATCCTGCTTGCTGCATTCCCTAATGCCGGCCGGTGCATAGCGACTTTTGTATTTATCGTATGCCAGCACACGGCATGAAAACCCCTGCAGGCGTTCGGCAAATGCCGAGCCCATATTGCCATAGCCGATGATACCCACGGTTTTGCCTTTAAGCTCAGTACCCCGGTTGATTTCCCGAAGCCAGTCTCCATGCCGCACCTGTTTGTCTGCCCTGCAAAGGTGGTTTTTCAGACTCAGCAGCATGCCCATGGCGTGCTCAGCTACTGCATCCCGGTTGCCTTCAGGTGAGTTCAGACAGAAAATTCCTTTGCTTTCAGCGTGTTTTACATCAATGGACTCCATACCGGCTCCCACACGGGCAATAAAGCGCAAGTGAGGAGCGGCATCAATCAATTCTTTGTCGAATGTCAGGCGGCTGCGGATAATCAATCCATATGCATCCGTAATTTTCTTTGCAATGCTTTTCCGGTCGCTCGTAAAGTCATCAACAATCTCAAATCTGCTTCCCAGTTTTTCGTAAAACATGGGATGCACTTCGTCCAGTATGTAAAGCTTCTTTTTCATCTGTCTGTTGATGAATTATTTTTTCTTTTTTCTGTCAAAAAATATGTTTTTACCGCTCACGCAGAGAGGAATGCCGCACACAACCTTTACGCTGTCATCAAAATACTCAAGGCAAATGGCTGCCTGCCCCACGGTGTACATGATACGGTTATCTACCCGGTTATCGGCCGCTATGGATATGGCAGAACCAAGAGCAATGCCCAGATCCATCGGATTAAACACACATGGAACTTCCGGATGTTTTTCTTTTTCTTCACAGTTAATAAACCCACACATGCCACACGGATTCAGATTATTGACTCTGATTTCACTGCCCAGCAGAAGCACACAGGATGCCTCCAGCAGGTTTTCTGCATCCCGCGCAAAAAAGGGCATGTTGTATTTCTCAGCGATGCGTTTCATATCTTCAGCCAGCCGGGTTTTTTCCTCCCCGTCTACAATGGCGGTATGAATGACATCCTTGCCCCGCGTTTTTGGTGCTGTACGGGCGGCTATGGCCATTTTTTCGGCCACCTGTTTTACCTGTTCGTGCGTGGTGTGATTTCTGTATTCTATTGCCATAATTTCCCTCCGTTTATTGTAAAAGAACTCAGCTCAAAGATAATATAAACCTGTGCATATGCCATATCGTAAGTGCGAAGAGTTCGTTTCGTCATATTTTTTTTTGGGCACATCCGCCGGAAAATGGCGGTCGGCATACGCCTGCAAGCTGCACCTGTCAGTGCCGGCTGTGGATGGCAGGATTACCGGTCAAAAAACAGGGGCATAGCAGCATCCGTCTCTATGATGTTTTCATCATCCCAGACAATTTTACCATTTACCATGGTTTTAGCTATGCGGTGACGAAAGGTTTCCCCCTCAAAAGGAGACCAACCGCATTTGTAAAGCAAGGTGTCCTTTTCTACCTGTGTATGATTCATGGGATCAACCAGTACCAAATCTGCGTAGTACCCTTCCCGGATAAATCCCCGTTTATCAATCTTAAAGCGGATGGCAGGGTTGTGTGCCATTTTCTCTACAATCTCCGGTAATCCGATTATGCCCTTTGTGCCTAGTTCCAGCATGGCCAGTAAACTGTGCTGCACAAGCGGGCCGCCTGATGGAGCTTTGGCATATGGCTGATTTTTTTCTTTCATCAGATGCGGCGCGTGATCGGTGGCTACAATATCCAGCTTTTTGGCAAGCAGTCCGCCGCGTAAAGCATTGCGGTCGGCTTCGGATTTGATGGCCGGATTCCATTTTATGCGCGTGCCCTTTTTGGCATAATCTGCATCGCTGAACCACAGATGATGCACGCATGCTTCTGCTGTAATTTTCTTTTGATCTACAGGACCGGATGAGAACAGTTCCAGTTCATCCGCTGTGCTGAGGTGCAGGACATGCAGATCTGCATTGTGTTTTGATGCCAGTTCAACAGCCAGTGAGGTGGATGCGTAACAGGCCTCTGCGCTGCGGATGGCCGGATGGTATTTTAAGGGAATGTCATCCCCGTATTTGTCTTTGTAAATGCTCAGATTGGTGTTTATGATGCTGTCATCTTCGCAATGGGTGGCAATCAGCACCGGTGATGCCTGAAAAATGCGTTCCAGGGCTTCACGCTGGTTCACGAGCAGATTGCCTGTTGATGAACCCATAAATACCTTCAGACCTGCTACCACTTTGGGATCCAGTGCTTCAATCTCTTTTAGGTTGTCTGGAGTTGCACCCAGATAAAAAGCATAATTCACCAGCGAATCCTTTTCTGCAATGGCCTGTTTTTCTTTCAGCCGTTCCATGCTGGTTGTGGCCGGATTGGTATTGGGCATCTCCATAAATGACGTGATTCCGCCCGCGGCCGCCGCCCGACTTTCGCTTCGGATGTCAGCCTTGTGTTCCATGCCGGGCTGACGAAAATGCACCTGATCATCAATGATTCCGGGCATCAGAAACTGATCTGTGGCATCTATCACCTCATCGGCAGGGGGAAGTTTATCACCCGTGATGATGCTCTGAATTTTGCCTTCGGATACAAATACGGATGCCTGTGTGAGGTTGCCTTCATTTACCAGCGTAGCATTTTTGAAAAGGTATGTCATAGCGCAGCGAATTTTTGTGTTGTGAAAATACGGAAAATTGAGGACAAGCCCAAAAGAGAGAATGGGATTTAGCCGCAAGGCGGCGGAAACACATAGCATCTGGCAAATTCTATAAAATTAATTCTGTTCGTAAAACTTACCTTACAACCAGTTTCTCACACGAACTATAACCATCCCCAACCAGTTTTACGTGGTACATTCCGGTTTCGAGATTGCTGAGGTTTAATGTATAGCTGCTGCCGGAGATTTGGGTTTGCTGCACGAGGCGGCCGCTGCTGTCGTAGAGCAATAATATTGCGTTTTGGGTGGCCGGGAAGGCAAGCTCTGTGTGGCTGCCTGCCGGGTTGGGGTGGAGCTCCAGGCTGGCTTGCTCCTGCAGCTCATAGCTGTTGCAGATTTCTGCCGATACAAAAATGGTATCTGTCCACTCGCAGTACATATCGCCCTGTGAAGTATCAAAGGTTTTTCCCATGGTGACAGTGAGGGTATCTGTTTGTTCTGAGCTGTACA
>CAYQMB010000007.1:0-52598 GCA_964418565.1 uncultured Bacteroidales bacterium
AAGCCTTTATTAATGCAAATCTTTCAGCCATATTTTTCATCTATTTAAAAATCATGTAGTTATTAAAGCTCTATATCAAAAAAACAGGAAAAACTTTTTGGGTGACCCGTTGCACAAAACAAGAAAAAGCAAAATATTGGCATTCTGCCTGTACAGCATCCCGGGTACTGGCAACAGGCGGATCCTCGTGCTGACAAACTTCGTATTTTCGGGCTTTTCGGAAACAAGCAATAAGCTTTCACTATCGCAGGGCTTAAGCGCTATCACTCATTCGCTTAGCACATAGCTCAAACAAGCCTTTTTACGGCAGACCACACTTAGCATTGCAAAAACAACCTGTCTTAATGCAACAAACACCTAAAACACTGTATCTTCAGCGCAGAAATAATCTTCCCTGTGTCAGTTCAAGCTATTTCGCCTTCTCCGGCAAAAAAGTGACTTCCATTTTTACATCATCATTAAAAATCCTGCCGGCAAAATTCCGGATATCCGCTTTGCTTATCTTTTCTACCAATGCATCCATTTCGGGAGAATAGTTGTACATACCGTTTTCATCGTACATGCTCAGCATATTCATCCAGGAGAAATTATCTTTTAGATCTTCGCTGCGTTTTTTGGCATAAGCCTTTTTAAATTCCTCCACGTAATGATCATCTATCTCACCCCTTTTCATTTTGTTTATTTCATCGAAAATGACGGCTTTTAGCTCCTGAACCCGTTCCGGGGCACAGGAAAACCGGATGTAATACATGTAGTCCTCATAGGGCAGATACGTGATGTATCCGTAAGTACTAACACCGTAGGTTCCACCTTCATCCTCACGCACAGTTTCAGTAAAGCGGCGATCAAGGATGTTGGCCACAGCGCGCATTTTCACACGATTTTCATCCGTGTAAGCCATTTCGTTGTGGTATTCAACCTGCACACTGGCTTTTGGTGTTACCATGGGGATGTGTATGGTTTTTTCCACCGGCTTATGAATCATCCGCCTGCCTACATCCTTGTATGTTTCTTCGTTTTCATCCGAAGGAATGGAAGCAATATAGGTTTCCAGAGCTGTTTTTAGCTTATCGCGATCAAAATTCCCCACGAGGTACATGGTAAAATCATCGGCATCAGAAAACCGCTCTTTGTAGAGTTTGAGCAAATCCTGTGAGTACTCAACATTTTTGTAATCCTCCCATTCCAGGGGTTGACCCCACGGGTGGTTATCAAAGCGAATGGCAACCAGACTGTCACGCATTACCGCATCGGGGTTATTGAGCCTGTTTTTGTAAAAAGTTTCACGGCCGGACATGTAGGTTTCAAAGCCCTTTTTATCCAGACGCGGCTGAGTAAACATCAGGTGATACATTTTAAAATTGTCTTCCAGGTATTTAACCATGGACATTCCCATCAGGCTTTCATTGTACATACGTATGCCGCCGAAATTGTAGAGTTTTTTGCCATCCATGTAACGATCCAGTTGAATCTGCTCATAATCGGCCAGGCCACTGCCGCCAACAGCTCCGTCAGCCACAGCTAGCTCTGCCTTTTGGGACAAATCGTACAGGGATTGTCCACCTTCTGAATAAAACGAAAAGGCGTATTCATCCTCCTTAAAGTCAGCAAATTTAACATACACTTGCATGCCATTGGACAAGGTCCAGCGCTCACATTCGGGATTATCAATTTTTTCGGTTTTTTCAACGCTGCCCGCTTTGGGCGCTTCTGCCATCAAATCGTCGATGCTCTCAAGTGGTTCAAACGCCTCGTATGTTTTAGATTCTGATGTTTCAATCACCGCTGCAATTTCTGCTTCACTAACAAGCTCAGTATCTTCCGGCCCAGAAAGGGATATCACACGGTTGTTCTCTGTCATCAGACCCTGTATCGCCGCCTCAACTTCCTTCAGATCCACACCATCGAGATACTGCTCATAAAAGGCCAGCATTGTTTCAGGTGACATAATAACATCATCCTTTTTAAACGCACTCACAACGGAATAACTAAGTCTGCGGCTTTCCTGAGTTTCTTTTTCCCGAACGCTACGTTCGGCCCAGCGCATCATGGCTTTTTGGGCTTCTTCCAGTTCTGCTGCGGTGAATCCTGTTTGCAGCGCACGGTTCATTTCCTCCAGCAGGATTGTAGCAGAATGCAGAATTTCCCCTTCCCGTGGATAAGCATAAAAAAGCAGTGCCGATTTTTCAGGCTGAATATTGTAATAGCCCCATCCGCCGTAGGTCATGGGCTTTCCTTCATCCTGACTGCGTTTCTCCACCCGCTGGCGCAGAATTCTAAATGCAATATTCCGCAGCATTTCCTCCCGGTATTCTTCAAAAGTCAGTGCGGAAGTCAAAGGCTCACCTTTAAAATACATACGCAACTGTATGTTACTGGCCTCTTTGTCGGTATGGATGGCATAAAGGGTTTCATCGTGATCCGGAATTTCCTGTTTTACCCGTGGTTCAGGATTATCGGGATTCTTCAGGCTACCGAAAACCTCACGGATTTTCTTCTCCGTTTCATCCACATCAATATCACCAATGGCAATGATTGCCTGCAAATCCGGACGGTACCAGGTGTTGAAAAAATCACGCAGGCGCTGCTCCGGAGCATTATCAATCACGTCCAGTGTGCCGATAACGTTGTGTTTGGCGTATTTTGAACCCTTGTAAAGCTTCATATTTATGCTGTCGCGGATGCGGGAATAGGAAGAATTGCGGGCACGCCACTCTTCATGGATTACTCCCCTCTCCTTTTTTATCTCTTCATCCAGATATGAAACATCAGAAGCCCAATCTTTTAGAATAAGAAGTGATGTATCAATATATGCCTTATCTTCTACAGGGACTTTGGTAAGAGTATAAACTGTTTCATTATAACTTGTCCAGGCATTGATATCCGGACCAAATTCCATTCCTATGCTCTGCAAATAATCCAGCACAGCTTTGTCGGGAAAGTTTTTGGTACCATTGAATGCCATATGCTCACAGAAATGTGCAAGTCCGTTTTGGTCTGCTGCTTCCTGCATTGCCCCGGCATGTGTTACCAGCCAGAATTCAGCACGTTTCTCGGGTTTTTTATTGTGTCTGATGTAGTATTTCATCCCATTATCAAGCGTACCCACACGGTAGGAATCATCAAAGGGAATTTCATCAGAAAGGTTGATTTTGTCCTGGGCGAAAGCCGAAGCTGCAAAGGACAGGATTAAACTGAAAACAAGAAGCTTTTTCATAATGTGAGGGTTTGGATTTTTATACTTTATTTAATACCAAAAGCTAAAAGTAATAAATATTATTTAAATCTCTCAACTTTTGTCGCCATAAGACATAGTTAATGGTAATAGATTGGGAGCTATCACAGGACACAAAATTCCGGTTCTAATAATTCAACCCGAATGCCCATAATGGGATAACATTTTTATATGCATATTCGATATTGTCTTTCACAATGAATGCTTTTTTTTCATTTTTTATTTGCTTCTGCTGCTTGTTTTGTCCCCGGTTCGAACGTATAATCATTTTGCACAACACGTTCAACAATTTTTTGATATTTTGCACAACGGGGAGTGCATATTGAGTAGAAAATTTTGTCAGATTAAAGGATTTACAGATATTATTTGATTCTTTTTGCGGCCGTATCTCATAGAAACACAGCTAACGGGAAGGCTACCTTTATAATCCTTTCAAGACATCAAGCTTAATGGTTTTCAGAGAATCAAATTGGTTAATCAAACTGATTATGGTTAAAATGCCAGGGCTGCTTTTAGGTCTGCCCATTCCTTTCCGGCACTTTTAAACCACATTTTTACAGCGACCAAAGAAATTCACCCCAACCCCTCTTTATACACCTTCAAAGCGCGAATCCTGGCTTCTTTATGATCCAGCATGGGTTCTGGATAATCTGCTGAATCAATTTCCGGTACCCAGCGACGGATGTATGCCATGTCAGGGTCAAACTTTTTTTGTTGGGAGTACGGGTTGAAGATGCGGAAATAAGGAGCGGCATCGCAGCCGGAGCCTGCAGCCCACTGCCAGCCACCATTGTTGGCTGCCAGGTCGTAATCGAGCAATTTTTTGGCAAAATAAGCTTCTCCCCATCGCCAGTCAATGAGCAAATCCTTTACCAGAAAACTGGCGGTAATCATGCGCAGGCGGTTGTGCATATAGCCTGTTTCGTTAAGCTGACGCATGCCGGCATCCACTATGGGAAAGCCGGTTTCACCGCTGCACCAACGCTTAAATTCAGCTTCATTGTTACGCCAGCGGATGTTATCGTATGCCGGTTTAAATGCCTTATCCACTACATCCGGAAAATGATACAGAATCATCATGTAAAACTCACGCCATATCAATTCATTGACAAATACATCACTAAGGTTCCACGACTTCCGGTAAATCCTCCGAATGCTAACAAATCCAAAGCGCAAATGCACGCTGAGGCGGGATGTTCCGTTTTCTGCCGGGATATCGCGGGTGTCTTCGTACTGCTGAACTGTTTTTTCTGTCCAGTTATGATCCGGCAATTTAACAGGTTGCGTGGTATAGCCCATGCTTTCAAGGTCAGGAAAGGCAGCATCAGACTTTGCCAGGTTTTCGAGGTATTTTTCAGACGGATAATCCGGGATATCCTGTAGCTTGAAATGCTTTCGCCAGGCTTTCATATAAGGTGTGAAAACCCTGTAGGCTGTTCCATCGTCTTTCAGTATGCTGTCGGGAGAAGCAACCACCTGATCGGTGAATGAGTAGCACTGCACATTCTGTTTTCCAAGCCGGCGTTTAACAGTCTGATCACGCTGCACTGCATACGGTTCATAATCCTCATTGAAATACACAGCATTCACATCAAACTCGTTCAGAATCGCATCGAAAACATCATCAGGCTTACCATGTCTGACTAAAACTGCACTGTTATGCCTTTTAAGTTTCCGGTTCAGTTTTTTTAGTTCCTGATGAATGATATTCAGACGGGCATCATCATCAGGCAATTCATCCAGAATATCAGTATCAAAAATAAAAAGAATCAACACCGGCAACTCAGCATTGAGTGCTTTATACAGTGCATGATTATCATGCAGGCGGATATCCCGGCGCATCCAGAATATGTTGATTTTTTCAGCCATGATTTGCTACAATGAAAAAACGGCCTGCAAAAGAGCAAGCCGTTTTTTAGTTAAAAAAAGCTGTTTTATTCAAGCACGATTACTGCTGCCGGATCAAGCACTTCGAAGGTGAATGATTCGGTCATGTAAAGGTGCACTTCTTTTTGATCGTGAGCTTCATACCCGATGGACAGGTCTTGTCCCAGGGTCAGTCTGAAAGCATCCTCGTCATCAGCAACCAGTAAGCCACCTTTGATGTTGTCTGAAAGGATTATTTCACCACCGATCACATCTTTCAGGTGCTTTTTGAGGGGATAGCCCTTCACCTGAGCGTTTATTTTCTGATACAGGTCATGGCTGGCCACCAGATTAAAGTTACCTTCAATGCCTTCCGCCTTGAAAGTGAACATTGCTTTGGTGATAACATCCATAAAGTTATCCATACTACCGATTTTCATTTTCGGATGCTCACTGGCTTTTATTAGACCGTTGATATTGGCTTTTGCAAAACCATCATAAATGGCCTTTTCTTCAAAAGCCGCCATTTTCTGAGCAGCAGTTTGCAGGTTATCAAGATCAATATCTTCCTTGCCTCTGCTGAGGTTATCAAGTTCCCAGATGTTCAGGCTGAAAGGGATCCGGGATTCGACCAGCGGCATCACTTTGTGAACGCCGTATTGCACCTCTGTTTTAGCCTGCCGTGCGGGTATATCGAGTTCGCCGGCAGTTACTGCAGCTTTATCAATACCATGCGGTCCGTCAACTGCGACAAAACGCCGCGCTGACAAGGTTGAAGACAATATATTTTTTGCTTCCTCATTGATTTCCTCCCATGCCTGTTCGGAAATCGGGGCAAATGATTTTCTTAAAATATCCATAGTGTGTATCTCCTTTATTTTAAATTTCCAATTCCTAAATCAGAACCGGACGCTCCGGCTTCTTCGTCTCCGCCTTCTTCACCTTCCTCAAGATGTGCGATATTACCCTGCTTAAAAAGGTAGGTGCGGAGTTCATCGTCCCATGCGGGCATATTTCTGCGCAACCATTCGATGGTCATGCAGGCATGTTCAATTTCTTCATCCCGGTTATGGGCCATAATTTCTTTGAGTTCGGGATCATCACCAACATCCACACGCTGGTGATACCAATCAACTGCTTCAATTTCTTCTTTTAAGCTATTCAATGCGCGGGAAAAGTCCCTTGCTTGTTTGCTGAGTTCTTCAGCAGGTTCGTGATAATTTGACATAGTTTTCTATTTTTAGTTTATCAATTAGTTCTCCTTGCTAATATAGGTAATACAAATGAAAATCCCCAATTGTTCAGAGAATAATAATCCATACTCAGGATAAGTCAGCAGGGGAATTTGATACATTTTTTTACCTTTGCGTATCATGCATCGTTACTTTTTGGAAATAGCTTTTGCAGGCACGAACTATCACGGATGGCAGTTCCAGCCAAATGCCCTGACAGTGCAGGAAGTGTTAGAAAAGGCCCTGTCGACACTTTTGCGTGACAAGGTTGCAGTAACCGGTTGCGGGCGTACCGACACAGGCGTTCATGCGACCTCATTTTTCGTACATTTTGATTATCACAGTAACCTGCCGGATAATTTGCAGGATAAACTCAATCGTTTTTTGCCTCAGGATATTGCCATTCTGAATATCTTTACGGTTGAACAAGACAGTCATGCCCGTTTCGATGCCATCAGCCGGACATACCGTTACTATATCCATCAGCGTAAAGACCCTTTTTTACATGACCGTTCGTGGTTTGTACCGGTAAAACTGGATGTGGATGCCATGAATCAGGCCTGCAGCTATTTATTTGACTATACGGACTTCACTTCTTTCAGCAAACTGCACACCGACACAAAAACGAATAATTGCCACATCATGAAAGCCCATTGGAAAGCAGACGGTCACCAATTGATTTTTGAAATTCAGGCTGATCGATTCCTGCGCAACATGGTACGAGCCATTGTTGGCAGCCTGGCAGATATAGGCAAAGGCAAATACAGCCCTGAACACATAAAAACCATCATTGAGGCCAAAGACCGCTCGGAGGCAGGACAATCCGTTCCGGCACGGGCTTTGTATCTGACAGAAATACGTTACCCATCAAGCATAACAACATTATGAAAAAAGCAACATTCATTATAGCGACTTTCCTTTTAATAACAGGCTTTCATGCATGTAAAAAACTTCCTGTATATCAGGCAGACTACATTGAAAATGAAAGCGAAATTTTTGACAAACCGGATGATGCACCGCCCTTCACTCATTATGATCCCGAAAGCAGAATCCGCTACGACGTTTTTCACAATGACAGCATGCTGTTTTTGTATTTCGATGTATCTGACCAAATGAGCATCCGTAAAATATTTGCGCTGGGGCTGGAAGTGTATATCGATAAAAACGGGAAACGAAACCGGGATCAGGGATTCATTTACCCTGTGCCCGGCGCGGTTAAGCAGGGTGCTGTTCTCAAACCACAAGACGGACTTAGCCCGGCAATCCCGAATAAGAGTTTATTGTCAGAATTGCAGAAAAACATCAGCCCTGAATACCTCCTCATTCAGGACGACGAAGAAGAAAGTTTTAACCTGTTTGCCAATCACAATGACCTGCAGATATCAATGGAGCTGAGTGAAGATGGAAACCTGTCGTACAAGGCTGAGATTCCGGTAAAATTGTTTGGCCTGGACAGCATACCCAATCAGCTTACGGTTGGTTTGCTAACCGGTGAAATGCCCGATAATGAGAATATGGATGAGCAGACACCCAACAACCAGAATGTCAACATGCAGAATCCGGCATACAACAATCCCATGTCACCAAATCAGCCTGTAAGTGGCAACATGCCGGGCAACAGAAACGTGCAAAACAACAATCAACGCCCATACAACCGCATGGCAGAACCCATACGCATATGGTTTATTGCAAAACCTGAGAAACAACACAAGCAGGTAGAAAATGAATAAGCAGAAACAAATAGCTAGCTTTTTGAACCCCTCGGATAATAAGCTCATAAAACCGTGGTTTCATCGCTTAACCGGCCTGAAGGATCCGGTCTACTTTTTCAGTTTGCTCTACGTGTTTTTTTTGCCGTTTTTCAGAGTTGCCCCTGTTATTGTTCTTGCGGTATGGATACCGATAGCATTGTTCACCTATCGCTGGAGCATTGCAGGCAGGGCCTGGGCTAAAAACCCGGTAAATTACTGCTTATTGCTTTTGTATCTGATGTATTTGCTGAGCTTGTTTTTTACCGATAACACAACTGAAAGCCTGGTGAAACTGGAGGTAAAGGTCAGCTACATCCTGTTGCCACTCCTTTTGGCTCCGGCAATAGATTTTGACAGGGCAAAACAGTTTAATTTACTGAAAGCCTTTATTACCGGAACCAGCATCTCAATCGTGGTGAACCTGATTATCTCTTTCATACAATTTATTATTAAGGACAATACTGCCTACTTCTTTTATCATTATGTCACAGAATTCCACCACACAAGTTACTATGCCCTTTACCTGAGTTTTTCCGTATTTGCCATGCTATACCTGCAACGCTACAGGGTTATGCGCGACAACCGGATTCTCATACCCTTGATAATTCTCCACATCGTCATGGTGTTTATGCTTTCATCCAAAGCAGGGATAATTGTTCTGTTTCTGGCAATGATTATTGAAGCAATCAGCAGGTTACGGAGGAAAGCAAATTTCAAGCATTTGCTGATTTTCACAGGAGGACTGATTATACTGGTTGTCCTGGCTCTGTTCAATGACCGCGTCCGGGATGCCTTTGACTATGTGCAACTTGGCGAGACTGCAGAAGTTTCGGAAACAAAAAATATCCGGGAAGCCATCATACACCAACCCGAAAACAGCAGCAGCAGCCGTGTTATGGTATGGACCACCTGCGCCGAAGTTATTCCGCAACACTGGCTGTTTGGTGTCACACCCGGCGATGTCACTGACAAACTGGTAGAATCGTATAAAGCCCAGAATTACGAGGGACCGGCAGAAAAACGTTTAAACTGTCACAATCAGTTTATGCAAACGCAACTGGGGCTCGGTATTGTTGCCACCATTCTGCTGCTAACGGCCTTTCTGCTGCCATTCTTTGGCAAGCAACGGCCTTTTAAGCGACTGGCAGCCATGTTTTTGGTTCTTGTATTTGCCAGCTTTATGTTTGAGTCCATGCTGGAAACCCAGTCGGGTGTACAGTTCATATTGTTCTTTTTAGTGTTATTTTCGTACCAACGATTAAACGATGACATTTATGATACCATTTTCACCACCACGAATTGACGATAAAATCATTGAGGAAGTAAACGACACGCTGCGTTCGGGCTGGATTACAACGGGCCCCAAAACCAAGCGCTTTGAAAAGCAACTGGCTGAATTCTCAGGCATGCAAAAGGTTTTGTGCACCAATGCTGCTACTACCGGCCTGGAACTCATTCTCCGCTGGTTTGGTGTTGGGCCCGGGGATGAAGTTATTCTGCCCGCTTACACCTACTGCGCAACAGCCAACGTGGTAATTCACTGTGGCGCCAGACCTGTTCTTGCAGACAGCAAAAAAGACCATTACAACCTTGATCCATCCTCCGTTGCAAATGCCATCACACACCGCACAAAGGTTATCATTCCCGTTGACATTGGTGGCTATCCTGCCGATTATGATGAAATCAGAGACATCATCAACAGTCACCATAATCTGAATCGTTTTAGCCCCGGTTCTGCCATGCAGGAAAAGCTGGGCCGGATTTTATTGCTTTCTGATGCAGCTCATTCCCTTGGAGCCTGTTACAAAGGCAGGCCTGCAGCCACGGCAGCCGATATTGCTGTATTCTCTTTCCATGCGGTAAAAAACCTCACCACCGCCGAAGGTGGAGCCATAGCCCTGAACCTGCCCGATCAATTTGATCATGATGATTTGTATAAGACCCTCAACATCATGAGCCTGCATGGCCAAAGCAAAGACGCACTGGCAAAGTCACAGGTCGGAAACTGGCGGTATGATGTGCTTATGCCAGGCTACAAAGCCAACATGACAGACATTCAGGCTGCCATCGGGCTGGTGGAGCTCAACCGCTACAAAGACGACAGTCTCAAACGCCGCGAAACCATTACCGATCAGTACAATGCGGGATTCAGCAATGAGGAACGCATCCTTTTACCACAACTGAAAGATGGCGATACCATAAGCTCATTCCATCTGTACCAGATTCGGATTCAGGATGCTGATGAAGAACAGCGAGACCGCATCATTGAAGAAATTTTCAAACAAGAGGTTTCGGTCAATGTGCACTTTCAGCCACTGCCACTCCTCACCTACTACAAAAACAGCGGTTACCGCATGATGGATTATCCGCATGCTTTCAATCTTTATCAGCAGGAAATATCGCTGCCGGTATATTACAACCTAAGCGACAAGAACGTCAAAACGGTTATTGCAGCCGTCAAACATGCCGTAAGCAAAATAATGGGCGAATGATAAAGCGTGTATTCGATATCATCCTGTCCGCGCTTGGTCTGATCTTACTGAGTCCGCTGTTCCTGGTTCTTGCCATCGCCATTGCCACTGACAGCCCTGGCGGCATATTTTACCGCCAGACACGCGTGGGAAAAAACGGACATCCTTTCCGGATATTCAAATTCCGAAGCATGCGCAGTGGCAGCGACAAGAAAGGTCAGCTTACGGTTGGCAGCACGGATCAGCGCATTACCCGCACAGGGCGCTTCATCCGCAAACACAAGCTGGATGAATTCCCTCAGCTTATTAACGTGCTAAAAGGTGATATGAGCCTGGTTGGCCCCCGCCCCGAAGTGCCTAAATACGTGGCCATGTACAATGACGAGCAGAAAAAGGTACTCAGTGTACGCCCCGGCATTACCGATTATGCATCCATCGAATATGCCAATGAAAATGACTTGCTTTCCTCAAGCAGTAATCCTGAAAAAACTTACATTGACGAAGTGATGCCCGCGAAGCTTGCGCTTAATAAAAAGTACATCAGTGAAGCGGGTCTGGGCACGGATATTAAGCTGATTTTTCGTACGCTGGGGAAAGTTTTTAAGTGATTGGTGGGTTGGTTAGTGGTCATTGGTCATTGGTCATTGGTCATTGGTTGGTGGTCATTGGTTAGTGGTCATTGGTTACTGGTTACTGGTCATTGGTCATTGGTGATTTGATATTTGTGATTTGATATTTCATCAGGCAGGTGCCCTCACGCAACTTGCAGCCATGGTTTTGTTGGTTTGAATATCTAACAAGTTAAGGGGCAGACCTTTTTCATTCCATTTTTAGCATATTGATGATAAAAGCCGCCCGGGGAGGACGGCTCATTCAATTTCCGGTATTTGGGGGAATGTTGGGAATTTATTGGGGGCGGAAATTGTATGTTATGCTTCCGGTTTGCCGGATTTTTGCCGAATTATCGGCATTGAAACGGGCTTTTTTTGCAGAACTAACTGCTTTTTGGATGCAATGACTTTCGCAGGCAGTGCATCCGCCCGGCTTGGCATAGGCATTAATAACTTTACCAGAACGGTCAACTTCAATAACAACAATAACATAGCCGTCGCAATTGGCTACAGATGGTTTTGGCAAACTCTCTGCCGCGCGTCCGCTCAGCGACCAGCCATTTCCGGACACATTACCGGAACCGGGGCCTTCACCACCACCATCGCCGCCATCGCCATCGTTACCAGAGCCGGGATTGCCGGCACCTTCACCATCGGCATCGGAGTCGGAGGTATTATCCCAGTTGGTGTTCATCATGTCAGAAACCGTTTCGTTTACCTGTTCTTCAGGTTCAGGTTCTTCCTGCTCTTCATCCACACTGGTTTCGGTTGTCTCAGTATCAGACTCTTCGGTTGTATTGTAATCCGGCATGGCCACAGATTCTTCAAAATCCTGTGTCATGTTTGATTCAGGTGGAGTTTCCGGGGTTTGTTGTTCGCTTTGGTTGGATTGCACGGGCTGCGGGGTTGACTGTCCCGGGTCGGGAGTGCCACTGCCTGAGCCACCAAAGTCAAGCACGATACCTTCTTCAGGCGGAGGCGGATCGGGTTTGTACATCCCCAGCAATAAGAGCAGCGCAAACACAATAGCGAGGTAAATAATCACCCCAATTACGCCTTCTCTATGTTGGTTAAAAAAACTCATATTTTAGTCCAGAGGTCTGGTTGCCAGAATTAATTTGTATTCATTGTTTTTTGCAATATTCATCACTTTAACGATTTCCTCAACGGGTACGGATTTGTCAGCATGCAATGATACAGTTGGCTCCTCTTCTCCCTTGAGGGCAGATATGAGTCGACCTTCAACCTGAGAAAAGGGAACATTGCTGCGTGCATCAGCGGTACCAACGTAGTATTGGTAATTACCACCCATATCTTTTATGGAAACCGTTGTTATGGGTGTTGCCTGTGTCTGATTGTTGCTTTCGGGCAGCAACAGTTTGATGGCATTGGGAGCCACCAGCGTGCTGGTCACCATAAAGAAAATCAGCAGCAGGAACACAATGTCTGTCATAGACGACATTGAGAAACTTGCGTTGACTTTATTTCTTGAGCGTAATGCCATAATATTCAGCTTTAAGCGGGTTCATTGAGAATGTCCATAAATTCGGTGGTACGTGATTCAAGCCGCGCTACCAGGTTGTCAATGCGAGAGACAATCAGGTTATATGCAAAATAAGCAATGATCCCGACAATCAAACCGCCAACGGTGGTAACCATAGCGGTATAGATACCACTGGAAAGCAATTGTACATCGATGTTGTTACCGGCATTGGCCATATCAAAAAAGGCTTTGATCATACCCATTACCGTACCAAGGAAGCCGATCATTGGTGCACCACCTGCAACGGATGCAAGTACCGGCAATCCTTTTTCAAGCCGTGCCACTTCCTGCTTGCCAACATTTTCAACCGCAGCGTTAATATCGTTCAGCGGTCGGCCAATACGCATAATGCCTTTTTCAAGCATCCGCGCGAGTGGTCCGGGTGTGGATTTACAAGCACCCAGGGCAGCATCCACATTGCCCTGTTGAATGCTGGATTTGATGCTATTCATAAACTGCTGATCATCTTTGGATGCTTTGCGAACAGCCATCAGCTTGTCAACAAAAATGTAAACAGCGATGATGGACAATACACCCAGTACAATCATAATCCAGCCACCGTGCTGGGCCATTTCCATAAAGGATATTTTCTCGGTTCCCTGGCTTGCTGCCTGTGCCGCAGTATCTGCTACTGCAGCTGTGTTCTGTAAAAGAATCATAATGCCTAATTATTTTTTGAACGAATTTAGCACAATTTTATGCCTCGTCACGTGACGGGGCGCTTTTTTATCAACAGTTTCGTGTTAAGAATCAACCAATATAAAGTAAACGTCATAGCACACCATTTTCGTATGTTTTGTTGTCTTGATGCATTGGTGGCCATTATTCCATAAACTAAGTCCCATTAAAGCACAAGCAGGCCACATCAATGTCATTCATATACCAATCCGTGAATGATAAAATAACTTAAGGCAGGATTTTATAATAATTATTATCCGTAATGAATATACGTACAAACACGTAGATATAATGCTTATTTTACAAATATCTTGTTAGTTAGTTATAAATTTAAAAAGAATTGATATGAACAGACTACTCTTCATTTTTGCCTTAGTGTTATTCACATTGTCTCTTAGTGCTCAAAATCAGACCAATAAAATGTCCATAGGCATTGCTGCAGGAGGAAACGGCGGTTTATCCCCTTTGGCTGGTGAAAGCAGTCCGGCAATCTACAAACCTGCAGTCTTCCAGGGAATTGGAAAGCTCATGCTTACTAATCAATTTGGCGTTATGGGTCGTGCTCAATACAACAATATAAAGCTGAATTCAAGTAGCATTCAAACCAACTACGTAAAAACAGGCCTGCATGCATTGTACGATGTTGCCCCCTGGTTTGGAAGCAAAGGCAAATTCAGATTATACACCCACACAGGTATAGGTTTTGCAGCCCAGTGGCAAGCAGATGCATTTGATGATGCTGATTCTCCGGTTTTCAACAAGGCTGATGAAATGCTCATTTGGGATATCGGGATATCACCAGAATTAAAACTTTCTGACCGCTGGAGCATATTGCTTGACTACACGTTCACATCTCACATGTTGCAAGACAGGCCCTACACCATGGGTGAGCTGCAACAAATTCCCTATACCGATGGCAATATGATGACCTTAACAGCCGGCATTGCCTTCCATTTTGGGAAAACTGCTACAACTAAGGATGATGTCATAACTGACAATGCAGAGGGTGGTATTAAGAAGGATCAAACTCAGGAAGAGACAGACAGCAAATCAGAGGATGCAGATGCAGATCGGCCTGATGAAACTGATGCAAATACGACCCAGGTAAACGAAACCACAAACTCCACGTCAGAGAATGATGTAACCCGGAATGTAAAACCTGAAAAACAACAAACTGTCACTGAAAGCCAATCACGGGAAAAGGACAGTAAAGAGCAAGCATCCGATTACACCGATTTCGCCAAAGGAGATATTCGTGAATTTGACAACCTTCTGTTTACGTATCAAAAGGCCAGGCTCACAAAAACATCCAGAGAAACACTAAATCAACTGGCTGATTATATGCAAACTCATGCGGGACTGAAACTTAAAATTAAAGGCTATACCGATTGCATTGGAGATGAGGATGAAAATCTGGCCTTATCCCGGAAACGTGCTGAAAATACGGCAAACTATTTGAAAGCCAAAGGCATTGCAGCAAATCGTCTGGGAATCAAAGCCTATGGCGAGCAACAACTAATAAGGCCATGCCAGGACAGCCCATTGTATTATATGACAGGCAACCTTAAAAACCGCAGGGTTGAGCTGGAGTTACTACCAAATAACTGATTTTTCTGGTCGCAGAAACTGCCGGGTACATCAAGCTGATTACCTGGCATTTCAGCTCAGGTTGCTCATGAGCATTTTGTTGTAGCCCCACATAATATCCCGCAATACCGGGTGCTGAGGGTCAGCATGGCAGCAGGCTTTTATTTCATTGACAGGCAACACCTTTGGGGATGTGCCGGTAATAAACACTGCATCGTATTTAAGCACATCAAAAACATGCACTGCCTTTTCTTGCAGCTCGAGTCCAAGTTCATTAATCACCTGAATTACGTATTTTCGTGTTATGCCTTTAAGCACCAAATCCTCTGGAGCTGTAACAACTTTGCGCCCGACAATAAAAAACAGGTTGGATTTGCTACCTTCAGTTAACAAACCGGCTTCATTATAGAGCAACACTTCATAAACATCGCGAATGGCCTTATAGCGATTCACGACATCTTTCATACTCTGGTTCCATTTTTTAATGTTTGGTCGCTCCCTTTCAAAACGTGCAACAGCAACAGCGACACCATTCTCATAGTCTTCCGGCGAGGGGTAATAGTGAGGGATAAGCTCATGCAGCCATTTCAATTCCTTTCCATCCGAAAAAGCAGAAAAACGGATATTCCCCTCTTTTACTTTATTGCTTTTCAGGCACAAGCGGATATCCTGTTTAAGGCGATTTTTCGAAATACGCTTTTTAATACCGGCAAGAGCCAGGGATGTTTGCATACGTTCCAGATGATCATCAAGGAAAGCCACCTGTCCGTCAATAACCCGGGCAACCTCATAAAACATGTCATACTTTGACAAGGCAGTATGGTTGACCTGTTCCTGATAAACAGGCCTGTGATCGAGTACAGCAATTTGCTTATTTTGAGACATAGAAAATTCACGCATCTGTGTATGCAAGCAGGATGTTCAGTACTTTCTGTACATTTTTCTTAAAGGTTTGCAGAACAGCTTCCCAGGAAACCGGTTCGGTATCAGTTTTCCAGCAGTCGTAATCAGTGCTCATCGCAATGACAGCGTATGGAACTTCAGCTTCGTTAGCTAAAACAGCTTCCGTTGCAATGCTCATGTTAATCATATCTGCTCCCCAGGAACGAAACATAAGCGATTCAGCTCTGGTGGAGAAGCGAGGGCCTTCAATGGTAACAATGGTTCCGCCATTATGAAAAGCGATGCCCTGTTTATCAGCGATAGCAGCAAGTTCACCTCTAAGATTGGTATCAAAGGGATCTGCCATGGCAGTATGTTTCATATCTCCGGCCGGAAAACTTTCATAAAAGCTAAGCTTACGTTGCCGTGTAAAATCAATAAACTGATCGGCAAACACGATATCACCGGGTTTAATCTCTTCTCTAAGGCTTCCCACAGCCGTAGTAGCAATAATTTTTTCACAGCCCAGCTCTTTAAGTGCCCAGATATTGGCACGGTAATTTACCTGTGTAGGTGGCAGGTTGTGTTTTTTGTTATGTCTGCTTAATATTGCAACGGGAGTATCATTTACAAGGCCGAGGGTCAGATCAGAATGAGCCCCGTATGGTGTAGCCATGTTTACAGTTTCGGCATCTTTCAGAATCTGTGGATCCTCAAGGCCGGAACCACCAATTATTCCAAGGCGTTTAGTCATATCGTAAGGAATCTGTTTTGATGTTATACCGACGTTCAATGGCGGTATCTTTGGGGAAATATTTTTGCGCAATGACAATGATGCTTCTGGCTGAGTCAATTTCGTACTCTTCTACCAAAAAGTCAAAATACAGGCTCATGCTGTTGGCCAATAATGGCTTAGTATATTCAGCGCTGGCATTAACAATGGAGTCATATTTTGGCATATACGTATACATTGCATCTTCTGCTTCATTTTCATTGTAATTGTAAAAATCCAGCGCTGCCTGATAAAATGTCAATCCGGCGTCATCACTCAGCCTTAGCAAACGTCGGAGAATAGCGTATGCTTTGCTGTACCTGCCCTTTCGTGTGTATTCCAGCATAACGGGGACACCGGATTCCACAATATCCTTAATGACAAAATTGTTATCGGGAAAATACTCACCGTAACGGTCTTTCCGTTTTGCACGAACCAGGTTTTTCAGTGCGTCTTCATAGGCGTCTTCGTATTCCGGCATTCTATTGAGGGATGTATCCTGATAAATCTGATGATAAGCCATAGCCAGATACAAATACAATTCAGGGTCACCGGAGTATTTATTGCGGTTAAGCAGGCGGTCTGCTCTAAAAGCACAATCTTCCCATCTTTCTTCTTCATACATTTCAAACAGTTTATCAAAATAACCGCCTGCTACCTGTGCCTGGACGAATGCAGTCCCGGCAAGGCTAATCAAAATAAGCAAAACAAAAAATCGTTTCATAAATCATCCAGTTTTTCCCGATTTCAATATAATCAATTCAAATCACATACCAAAACTAAAAACACGTAGGTAATTTCCCTCAATCCAGAATGGGTATATAATCGTTTGCGATCACTCGCAGCTCTGTACGCCTGTTTCTCTGATTTGCGATATCCTGCTGCTCTTCAGGTAATGATTCGATAAACTCGGGTGTAAGTTCATCACCGGGTTCGAGCCAGTCATATTCCGTTGCCTCGTTTTCATCAACCACAATAGGTTCAGACTCACCCTTACCCCGGGTTGACATCCTGCCTTCCGGTATCCCCTGTTCCTGAAGGTATTCGGCAACAGCTTGAGCACGTTTTTGGCTAAGTTCGATATTATTTTCTTCAGAACCAACCATATCAGTATGGGCTGTGAGTTCAATCACCAGATTCGGGTTATCGTTCAGAATTCCGACAAGGCTGTCAAGGGAGTGTTTCGCCTTTCCGGTAAGATCAAAGCTGGCAAATTCAAACTCAATGTTTGGTATTTCAAAGGTCTTATTGTAGGTTTCCAGTTCGACCTCGTGGGTAAATGTATAGTCGTAATACAGGGTATCCGTAGTAAAGCGTGATTTGCCATTGAAATACCCATCTTTATGAACGACATACACATATTCGGTATTGGATTTCAGGCTAAAGGAGAAAAACCCGTCAACGGCATCGGTGGTATCGGTAAACATGGTACCGTCTGATCCAATAAGGTGTACTACAGCGCTATCGATAGGCTCTTCGGTATCTTTATCACTAACGAAGCCTTCTAAAGCAAATTTCAATGGTGGTTTTTCAAAAGAATAAATATCATCCCCTTTGGCTCCGGGCCGATCGGATGTAAAAAAGCCTTTTTCCTTATTTTTGTAATAATAAATGCCATAATCATTGCCCGGGCTTGAAAATGGTGGCTTCATGTTATCAACCTTCCACTTGTAGGAAGATTTTTTTGTTGCAACAAAAAGATCAAGTCCGCCCATGGATGGCTGCCTGTTGCTTGAAAAATACAGGCTTGTATCATTCCGCATATAAGGGAACAACTCATCATTGGGAGTATTTACGGTTGGTCCCAGATTTTTTGGTCTGCTCCAGCTTCCGTCCTCTTTTTCCACGTACCAGATATCCGCACCACCAAAGCCACCGTCTTTCCGGGATGAGAAATACATGCGGTTGCCATCCGGGGACAAGGTAGGATGGCCTACAGATACAGAATCAGGAACCAGGGGCACACGTTCCGGATTCATCCAGTCATTTCCGGATTTGGAAATTTTAAAAATCTGACAGCCTTTTTTGATGCCCTTTTCTTTTTGGCAGGATGTAAACAACATGCTGCTGCCGTTTCCGAACATTTCAGGTGCACCATCATCGAATTCAGAGTTAAGCGAGTCAAGTTTTTCCGGCTCACTCCAACGACCTTTCCGGTCTTTTTTGCTGACGAACAAATCAGAAAAGCGCTCACCGGTAATATCAGATTTTCGCTTGCCTGCCACCCCTTTTCGTGTGGATGCAAAAAACACATGATCAAAGCCGTCTTTCTCAATCACTCCGGGGGCAAAATCGTCGTCACGGGTATTAAAATCCCGCATTTCGTTAACCTGAAAACGGGTTTGAATGTCTTTCCATTCCATTGCGAGTTCAGTAGATTCGATCATTTTCTGAATGACGCTGTCCTGCCCGTTTATCTGAATGTATTCGCGGTAGGTTTCAAGCGCATCCTCGTATTTATCCATGCGACGGTACACCTCACCAAGTTTCAGCCAGGCATCACGGTTTGCTTCGTCGTATTTTGAAGCCCTCCGCAGGTAGGTTCGGGCTCTGCGGATGTTACCGGACATGAAATAGCTGTTGCCGAGTTTATAATAAAAAGGTGCGCGCTCATCCCGGGTAGTCAGTTTCTTCAGAACTCGCTTATACCGGTCAATGGCTCTGTGATACTCCCCTGCTTCATAAATGGCATCAGCTTTTTCAATTCGCTTTTCCTGGGCATTGGAAGGCAAACTCTGCACCAGTATCAGAGCAATAAACACATATTTTATGTAACGCAAGGACATGCTATTAAAATCAGATGGTATAACGATACAATCCGCGGATTATTATTTAAAATTTCAAAGATAAAAAAGTTTCATCACAATCAGCTTTAGCGGATCCGGATGAGGCATATTTCCTGCAAATAATGTACATCTGAGCCAAACCTTTCACAGAAGTAAGAATCATATCATGCAGCGCTTCTTATGAAACCGGCAATATGGTGTATCCACGGATTTTACCTACATTTGCACAGAACTAAATAAGGCAGCTTATATGCGATTTGATGAACTACAACTGAGTGATGATTTACAGGAGGCCATTTCTTTCATGGGTTTTACTGAAACCACGGAAATACAGAGCCTTGCTGTTCCTGAAATCCTGAATGGCAGTGACCTTATTGCATCAGCCCAGACAGGTACGGGGAAAACAGCAGCATTTGTTCTGCCTTTACTTGATCTTATAAATGATGCACCACCGGCAAAAGGAGTGCGTGCCCTCATCGTTGTACCGACACGAGAACTGGCGGCACAGATTGATCAGGAGATACAGGGGATATCGTATTTTTTACCTGTAACATCCCTTGCCATTTATGGCGGTGGTGACGGCAGCGAATGGAATCAGGAGCGAAAAGCCCTGAGTGAAGGCATGGACATTGTTATTGCCACACCAGGAAAACTTCTGGCACACATCAAACTTGGCTACGTATCGTTCAAAAACCTGAATCATTTCATTCTGGATGAAGCTGATAAGATGCTGGATATGGGGTTTTATGAGGATATCATGCGCATATCAGAGCAGCTGCCTAAAAAGCGTCAGACGTTAATGTTCAGTGCTACCATGCCACCAAAAATACGGCAGATGGCACAAAAGCTACTACACAAACCTGCAGAAATAAACATTAATCTGTCAAAGCCTGCTGAAGGGGTTTTACAGGCTGCCCATCCGGTACATCCAAAGGATAAAATCAAACTCATCAAAGCGCTTATATCTGACAAGCCGGCATACAAACGAATTCTCATTTTCACAAGCACCAAAGTTCAGGTTAATGAGATTGTCAGAAGCCTGAATAAGTCAAGCCTGAACAGTCATGGCATATCCTCAGACTTTGAACAGAGCGAGCGCCAGAACATTCTGAATCAATTCAAATCCGGACAGGTCCGCATTTTAGTCGCTACGGACGTATTGAGTCGTGGTATTGACATCAAAAACATTGATTTGATTATCAATTATGAGGTACCAAACGATGCGGAGGATTATGTTCATCGTGTCGGGCGCACAGCCAGGGCAGAACAAACCGGTGTAGCCATCACTCTTGTCAGTCCGGATCAGATTCGTGATTTTGACACCATTGAAAAGCGTATAGAGCAGGAGGTTCCAAAGCTCCACCTACCCTGGGATTCCGCGCAGACACCTGAATGGAAAGTAAGCTCACGGCATCCGGGAAACAATTCACGACGAAGATCGAAGGGTAAAAGAGCCAGCAATAAAAAACCCTATTCCAAGAAGCAAGGCCATCAAAGCAAAAAACACTCCGGCAACAAATCCTGGCAAGCAGGGCAAGGAAAGAATAAATCCGGAAAAAAGAGCTAAAAAAAGCGCTCCGGTTCATGGAGCGCTCTGAGATTATTTCACTTCAGGTTTCTGATCTTTAAAGATAGGGGGTTTAACGACTTCAGCTTTTAAGCGTTTTTTACGCACCCCAATGAAAATTTCAGTGCCGGACTTCCAGTATCCTCGTTTAAGGTAAGCAAGCCCGATTCCCTGGTTCATCATAGGAGACATGGTACCGCTGGTAACTTCACCGATTTCATTACCATCAGCATCGTATACTTTATAATGCTGCCTGGGGATGCCACGTTCTTTCATGACAAAGGCCTTTAGCATGCGTTCGGGCTTTTCGGCTTTCAGCTTTTCATGATAATCGCGCATAATGAAATTGTTGCCTTCTGTAAATTTGGTTACCCAGCCCAGTGCAGCTTCAATGGGAGAGGTTGTTTCATCAATATCATTACCGTAGAGGCACATTTTCATCTCCATTCGGAGGGTATCACGAGCACCAAGGCCAATGGGTTTAATCCCAAATTCTTCGCCGGCTTCGAGCACAGCTTTGTAAAGTTTCTGAGCTTCTTTATTTTCACAGTAGATTTCACATCCACCGGCACCGGTATACCCGGTAGTCGAGAAAATCACCTCATCAATACCGGCAAAGGGGATTCTTTTTGTGGTATAAAATCCCATGTCCATGATGTTTTCACCGGTCAGTTTTTGCATAGCCTTCATGGCATATGGTCCCTGCACAGCAAGCTGGCTGATATCATCAGAAATATTTTTGAGTTCCTCTCCTACTTTCAAACCGAAAGATTCGGCTTGTTTTTTACACCACGTCCAGTCTTTATCAATATTAGCCGCATTGACAACCAGGAGGTAATCTTCTTCAGCAAACCGATACACAAGGAAATCATCCACAATTCCGCCTTTATCATTGGTCATGCATGAATACTGAACTTTTCCGTCATAAAGGTCATTCACATCATTGGTAGAAATGCGCTGGATGTAATCTTTTGCTTTCGGGCCGGTAACGGTAAACTCACCCATATGGGAAACATCAAACACACCCAGTTTATCGCGCACGGTCCGGTGTTCTTCTTTAATTCCGTCAAATTCTACCGGCATGTTAAATCCGGCAAAAGGCACCATGCGTCCTCCCATGGTTTCGTGCATTTCTTTAAGCGCTGTATTTTTCATAAGGTTTGAACAAATTTTGGTAAATAGATATGTCAGTTAATTATTCTCCAACACTTTGAATTCCACTCTCCGATTCATCTGCCGACCCTCATCGGTATCGTTATCAGCAATGGGATGTTTAAAGGCATAACCTTTGTATTTCAGTCTGTCATCGTCAATTCCCTGTTCAATGAGGTAATCAACCACAGATTTGGCGCGGCTCTCGGACAATTCCAGATTGTATTCCATGGACCCGCGGTTGTCAGTATGACCACTGATTTCAATTTTGATTCCCGGGTTGTCCACAAGGACCTTTTTCACACGCTCCAGTTCAGCGAAAGACTCTTCCCTGAGGCTGGCCTTATCGTAATCGAAAAAGATATTTTTCAGCACAATACGTGTTCCCACCTCCATAGGCTGCAGGAGAACTTCACGCTCGATTTTCTGAAATCTGGCGGTATCGGGAATATTAAAATTTTCGGAGTGAAACATATAGCCGTCACGGTTGACCGACAAACCATAATTTTTTCCGGCAGGCAGTGAAGCTACAAACTTTCCTGATGCCTGATTTGAAAAAAGTTCAACCACAATTTCGTTTTTATCGTTATCCACGATTTCAATACTGGCTTTTAGTGGATCAAGTGTTTTTGCGTCCTTTACCCATCCTGTAAACAGTGTTAGCCTGGCTTCAATCTGGTCGGCTTTTTCAATGGTGTCCCGTTCGGGATACTTCACTTCATAAATATCATAGTCACCGTATCCGTCAGGTCTGATGGAACTGATGTAAGCATGCTTTCCATCTGCAGCAATGCTAAAGAAGGCTTCATCATCAGGGGTGTTAATCGGATACCCGAGATTTTCGGGAGCAGACCAGTTTCCATTGGTATCCTGCCGACTGCGGAAGATATCCATTCCTCCCATGCTGTTATGTCCACGGGAGCAAAAATAGAGAGTTCGTCCATCGGGGTGGATCAACACACCTTCTTCATCGTATTTTGTGTTTATTACAGGGCCAAGATTTTCAGGCGCACCCCAAGAATCCCAGGGTGTACGTTCACAAACCCATATATCACGGCCACCCTCACTACCTTCGGGGCGGTTAGAAATGAGGTACAGTTTTTTGCCATCATAAGACAGGCTCACCTTGGATTCATGAAATTCTGAATTTACCGGAGGCCCAAGGTCTTCAGGCTTTTGCCAATCATCACCCTCGAGAACAGAATAATAAATATCTCCGCCTTGTTTATTCACTGGTTTGTACACGTACATTTTCTGACCATCCGTTGATATTCCGCTGATAGCATCGTGTCCGTTGGTGTTAATGGGCGAACCAAAGCGTTTGCTTTTTGACCAGCTTCCATCCTCTTGTTTATCAGAATACCAGACATCTTCACAATACTTACCATCAGAGGGTTCAACCGGATTGCCAATGTATTTACGACGGGCGGTAAAGACGAGCCGTGATCCGTCAGCCAGAATCATTGGATTGTACTCCGGATATTTTGAATTAATGGATTCTCCCAGGTTGGATATTTCCACTTCAACTGTATCTTCAACCAGTTCAATGCCGTTGCGACACTCGTTGATATACTTCTGCACTTCCATGCGCTCATTTTCATCCATGGAAGGATGATTTTTCATGTATTCATTAAATGCAAGGATTGCCTCCTGGAATTTGTAATTCACGTGTCGGCTTTTGCCCAACCAGATCAACAAATCCTCCTGCACCCATGGGTTCAATTTCGCGGCTTTTTCAAAATATTCCAGTGCCTTTTGTTTTTGTTTTGCTTCAACACATGTTTTCCCGATTTTATAATTTAATTCAGCGCTGTTGGGATTAAACTCCCGGGCTTTAAGATAATAATCAAGTGCTTTTTCGGGTTTATCTTTGTTTTTGCGAGCATTATCCCCATATCGGATATTTCGCTTAGCGGATCTGAATTCACTTGTCTGATCGGGGAAATTTGATCGTTTAAATTCAACATTTTCCTGAGCAAATGTTCCTCCCAACGGAATCATAATGGTCAACAGAACAAGTATTAACGGCTTTTTTAACATAATTCCATTATTTTACACTTAGAACTTTAAATTCCACACGTCGGTTATTTTGCCTGCCTTCCGGTGTATCATTTGTATCAATGGGTTTAAGGTAAGCATATCCTTTGTACTCAAGTCTGCTCCGATCTATGCCCATATTCACCAGATAATCAACGACAGCCTTAGCCCTGTTTTCTGACAATTGAGTATTGTATTTCAGGGAACCGTGGTTGTCGGTATGTCCACCAATTTCAATGCGCATATTGCTATAGTTTGTCAGCAATTTATACAGGCGATTCAGCTCCGGATAGGATTCAGGTCTGAGGGTAGCTTTGTCATAATCAAAGAAAATATTTTTCAAGACAATGCTGGAACCGACCCCGACTTTACTGAGCACAATATCTTTTATCACTTCCTGATACCCTGTAGCGGCAGGGATGTTAAAATTCTCCGAATGGAAAAGGTATCCTTCAGCTTTAACAGATATGCCATAGTTTTTACCAGAGGGCAGAGAAACCAAATATTTTCCTGTACTTGAATTTGAATTTGTGGTTGAGACAATCTCGTTTTTCTCATTATCAACAATTTCAATATCAGCCTTAATGGGCTCTTCTGAGATGGCATCGGTAACGGTACCTTTCAAAAGGGTAAGCCTGACGGTTTCAATATCAACCTCCTTTTCCACCACTTTATCGGAGATGGTAGAATTCAGACTAGCCATAAGGTTATCTTCTGCACCCTGCACCATGAGTTTCTCCGGACCCAGAAAGGTGATTTTATAAATATCCTGACCACCGTATCCGCTTTCCTTAAAGGTAGAATAGTATCCAAATCTACCTGAACCGGCCATCACGAAAAAGACATCCCTGGCCGGTGTATTTACCGGGTAGCCGAGGTTTTCAGGCTCGCTCCACTTTCCTTCTTCATCTTTCACAGATTTCATAATGTCATATTCACCCATGCTATTATGCCCTTCGGAGCTAAAATACATGGTACGCCCGTCGGGGTGGATAAAGCAGGCTTCTTCGTTGTATTCTGTATTGATAGGCTCTCCAATATTTTTCACATCGCCCCATTTGCCTTTTTCAGTTTTCTCACAGTAATAAATATCTTTACCACCGAAGGATTTTTGCCCGAGGTCATCCTCTTCTCTGTCGCTGACAAAAAAGAAGAATTTACCATCCGGTGAAACGGAAGCACTGGTTTCATGGGATTTTTGGTTAATATGGCGGCTCATTTCATCAGGTTTGCTCCACTCCTCCCCTTCGAGCTCACTGGTAAGGATGGTTCCGGTAGGTGTTCCGTTGTATGTATACAATATCTGTCCGTCATATGACAAACCAATGGATGCATCATGGCCGTCAGTATTCAGATCACGCATATTGAGGGCACCCCGCCAGCGTCCTTCATCATCTTTGTATGAAACATAAAGGTCTTCAAAATACTGAAAATCCTTTGGATCTCTTTGCCCGCCGGTTGTGCCTTCTCTCCGCGAAGTAAATACCAGCATTGATTCATCCGCGGTAATTACCGGGCCGTACTCCGGATACTTTGTATTGATGGCAGGCCCCAGGTTATCAATAAAAACTCTGGCCGGATTTTTCACCATTTTTTTTGCATTTTCACACTGTTCGATGCGTCTTTCGGCAGATTTCATCCTACGGTTATCCAGTTCTTCATCACCGGTATTCTGGTATGTATTTATAAATTTGCGTGTTGTTTCAATGGCTTTATCAAATTTATACAGATAGTGATAAGCTTTACCGAGAAGATAGAGCGCATCCCTGGCCACATATTCATCCTTATCATACGCTTTTTCGATGTACTCAGCAGCTTTTTCGTGCTGTTTATCAGCCATATAACATACACCCAATTTATAATTCAAGGGTGCATAATCAGGATTATAGGCAACAGCCTTTTCGTATAAAGGCAAAGCACGGCGGAAACCACCTTTGGATCGCATTTCATAAAAATCATCGGCATCCTTTACTGCTCCCCAGGCATCTCTGAATCCGGACTTTCTGTTTTTAAAATCGCCTCTGTCAATATCGACTTCGACCTGAGCTACTGCACTACCAGCAAATAAGATCAAACTAAACAAAATGAGATTATATCGCAATCTTATATTCATAATTCAATGGTTTTATTGGTTATCTTCATCATTACAATAATACAGGTAAGTCTCAGCCGCATCTACACCAAGTTCTGCTGCTTTTTGCCAGTCCACACATGCATCATCAAATTTACGCAACATTTCTTTTGCATTTCCCCTGTGCAGATAAGCATAGCCATAATCCGGGTCAAGGACAATGGCCTTGGTGTAAGCATCAATGGCTTCTTCATATTTACCGAGTTTGTAATATGCCAATCCCTTGTTATTGTATGCAAAGGTATATTCTCTGTCAATGATAAGGACTTCTTCAAAATCATTGATGGCTTCCTCGTATTGTTTCAGATTATACCTGGCTATGCCACGGTTATTAAGTGCAAGTTTGTAATCCCTGTCTATTTCAAGGGCAGCGTTGTAATCATCTATGGCTTTTTCGTACTTTTCCTGCAACCGGTAAACACTTCCACGGTTGGCGTAATACATAGGATTATCATTATCAATATCAATTGCCATTCCGTAATCTGCTATAGCTTTGTCAAGATTACCAAGTTTTCTGTGCGTACTGGCCCTGTCGTTATAAATCATGGCATCATTTTTTTCTTTATCAAGGGCTTTATTAAAATACCTGAGGGCATCTTCGTATTTTTCATTCATAAAGCCAATGACACCCAGGTAGTAATTCATTCTGGGGTTATCATAGCCCATTTCATTAGCTTTCAGGAGGTTGGTTTCTGCCAATCTGTAATTTTCTTGTCGCATCTTAATGATACCAAGCATATAGTATGCAGATTTCAAATCCGGATTCAGCTCCAGGGATTTTTTGAGATCCTTTTCAGCCTCCTCCAGTTGATTCATCTGAAAATAGGATGATCCTCTGTTTAGGTAAGCTTTTTCAAAATCCGGTTTGAGATCAAGTGCCTGGGTAAATTTGGCAATGGCCTTTTGATACTTTTCAGCAGTAAAGTAATCAATACCTGCGTTATACGTTAATTGGGCTTCCTGCCCCTCTGCAGCCACCAAACTGTCAGTCCTGGTTGTATCCACAACAATTTTTGTCGGGACGACAATCTGCGATGTATCGCTCTGGCTGTCTTCATTTTGTGCATTAGCTGCAGCAAATGAGAACATAATAATCAGCAATGTAAATAGTTTTTTTGTTTTCATAGATTCCTGGTTTTATCATACTTCATATTTCCTCTTGTTTCAAATACTGTGCCTAAGCCAACGGTTCAGCACCCGGCCTTCCGTGGCAGTTTTTATACTTTTTCCCACTACCACACGGACACATATCATTTCTGCCAACTTTTTTGGCTGTCCGCACTGGTTCACGTTTTTGCTTTCCTTTTGAAGGATCGTTGTAACCGGGATCCTGGCGTCCGGTCTGCATATTACTGGTATCAAGTCGCTTTCTTTCTTCAGCCTCTTTAACTTCATCCGGATTTTCAATAGGAATCTGGCCTTTCATCAGCACAGAAACCACGGAGCTGTTAATTCTCTTGAGCATACCTTTAAAGAGATCATAAGCTTCCAGTTTGTAAATCAACAAGGGATCCTTTTGTTCGTAAGATGCATTTTGCACAGACTGGCGCAAATCATCCATTTCACGCAGATGCTCTTTCCACATTTCATCAATGGATGCCAGCATAACGGTTTTATCGTATGCATCCACAACTTCACGGCCTTCTGTTTCGTAAGCTTTTTCAAGGTTTACAATCACCTTGTAGGTTTTGGTACCATCGCTCACGGGCACAACGATGTTTTTATAAATGGCCCGTTGATTTTCGTACACTTGCTTAATGACCGGATAGGCCTGTTCAGCAATACGAGTTACTTTTTGCTTATGTGTTTCCACCACTTTATCGTAAAGCAGCTCAACCAATTCTTCTACTTTCCTTTCTTTAAAATCATTTTCATCGAAGGGTGCTTCGATGGAAAGATTTCTAAGGAGATCGAGCTCAATATCAGCAAATTCTGACCCACCATAATGCTCTTCAATGATAGCAGCACAGAGATCATAAATCATATTGGCAATATCCACCCCAAGTCTCTCTCCATCAAGAGCGTGACGTCGTTTTTTATAAATAACGGTACGCTGGGCATTCATGACATCATCATACTCTAGCAGACGCTTGCGAATGCCAAAGTTGTTTTCCTCCACTTTTTTCTGGGCGCGCTCAATGGAGCGTGAAATCATTTTGTGCTGAATAACTTCGCCTTCTTTCACACCCATGCGGTCCATCAGTTTGGCAATGCGTTCAGAACCAAACAGGCGCATAAGGTCATCTTCAAGAGACACATAAAACTGTGATGATCCCGGATCGCCCTGCCTTCCTGCTCGGCCACGCAACTGTCTGTCAACACGTCTTGAATCATGCCGTGCTGTACCGACAATAGCAAGTCCGCCAGCTTTTTTCACTTCCTCACTTAGTTTGATATCGGTACCACGGCCTGCCATATTGGTAGCAATGGTAACAGATTTTGCCTGACCGGCTTCTGCCACGATATCGGCTTCACGCTTATGTAGCTTGGCATTCAGAACATTATGCTTAATTCCTTTGCGGTTAAGCATTCGGCTAAGAATTTCGGATATTTCTACTGAAGTAGTACCAACAAGGACAGGTCGCCCGTGCTCTGTAAGATCAACGACATCATCAATGACAGCCTGGTATTTCTCACGTTTGGTTCTGTAAACCATATCCTGTTTGTCGTCACGGACAATAGGCTTATTTGTCGGAACCACGACAACATCCAGTTCATAGATATCCCAGAACTCGCCAGCTTCTGTTTCAGCCGTACCGGTCATTCCTGAAAGTTTATGATACATGCGGAAATAGTTCTGAAGGGTAATGGTAGCGTGAGTCTGGGTGGCAGCCTCTACCTTTACGTTTTCCTTGGCCTCAATGGCCTGATGCAGACCATCGCTGTAGCGTCGCCCTTCCATGATACGTCCGGTCTGCTCATCGACAATTTTCACTTTGTTTTCGATAACAACGTATTCAACATCCTTTTCAAACAGGGCATAAGCTTTCAGCAGCTGATTTATGGTGTGTACACGTTCGCTTTTGGCAGAAAACTCACCGATCATTTCAGATTTTTTATCCGCTTTTTCTTTTGGATCGGAATACTGTTCTTCAATTTTTGCCATTTCAGACCCGATATCCGGAAGGATAAAAAATGAAGGGTCCTCACCGGATTCAGCAAGGATTTCATAACCTTTATCGGTTATTTCCACGGCATTTTGTTTTTCTTCAATCACAAAGTAAAGGTCATCGGTAACCTTGTGCATGTGTTTTGAATTGTCCTGCATGTAGAAGTTTTCCGTTTTCTGCAGCAGGAGTTTGATGCCTTCTTCAGACAGGTATTTTATCAACGGCTTATATTTTGGCAATGCTTTATATGCCTGCAGGAGTTTAAATCCGCCTTTTTCGTTATCTCCTTCCTTAATAAATTTTTTGGCCTCATTGAGCAGATTTGTTGCCAACGTACGTTGTGAGTTGTACAAACGTCTGATAACATCTTTGTACTCATCGAACATCTGATCGTTTGTCTGTGATGTTGGTCCGGAGATAATCAACGGCGTACGGGCATCATCAATCAAAACAGAGTCGACCTCATCCACTATGGTAAAATTATGCCGGCGCTGCACCTGATCTTCCAGGCTGAGTGCCATATTATCACGCAGGTAGTCAAATCCAAATTCATTGTTGGTTCCATAGGCAATATCAGCATTATAGGCCTTTCTTCTTTCGGGCGAATTTGGCTGATGCTTGTCAATGCAATCGACACTGAGACCGTGAAACATAAACAGAGGCCCCATCCATTCGGCATCGCGTTTTGCCAGGTAGTCATTGACAGTAACCAGATGAACGCCTCGTCCGGTAAGGGCATTCAGAAACATCGGCAGGGTAGCAACCAGGGTTTTTCCTTCCCCTGTGGCCATTTCGGCAATGGTACCACGGTGAAGAACAACGCCACCCAGAAGCTGCACCTCATAGTGCATCATATCCCAAACGATTTCATTACCGCCGGCTATCCAGCGATTAAACCATACTGAATGCTCACCGCGAATTTCGACAAAGTCATTTTCAGCTGCAACTTCCTTATCAAACTCTGAGGCGCTGACTTTAATTTCTTCATTTTCCTTAAAGCGCCGTGCAGTTTCCCGCATTACAGCAAAAGCTTCCGGCAGGATTTCTTCAAGCACATCTTCAATTTTATTGTCGATGGCGTCCTCGATCTCATCAATTTCGTTGTATAACTCTTCTCTTTCGTATATATCCCGCGATAAAGCCTCCTCTTTTTTCTTGTCAATCTCAGCCTTATCTTCAGCAATATAGTCATGAATGCGCTGTTTCATCCGCACAGTACGTTGCCGGATGGCATCATTGTCTTCATTCTGCAAGCCGTTATACACCTCCAGCACTTTATCAACCACCGGTTGATTTTCCTTAAGGTCACGTTCAGCTTTTGAGCCAAACATATTTTTTAATACATCAAAAATTCCCATGAATCAGTATACTTGTTAATTTTAACAAAATTAGTGATTTTAACCCACTTTTAAAACTCTGAGAATTGTTTATTTTAAGAATTATTGCTTTTTTTGGCCGGATTTTTGAGGTTAGCATAAAAATTGCAATTATGAAATTTGTCTTACATACAGCTTTAGTGGTTTTAATGACAATTGGTTTGTTTAGCTATACCGGCTATGCACAGAGCTCCGGCGTACGTTTCCTTCCCCAGGCCGGGATAAACCTCACAAAGCTGAGCAATGAGCCCATTGAAGATGCTGATAAATTTCGCACAGGAATAGAAGCCGGTCTGTGGGTACAGACAAAATCCCCCGTGTTTTTCATGCCCGGTGCTTTTTACGGGCAGCAGGGTCTGCGTAAAGTTCATATTGATGATCTTCAAACATCTGCAAGCAGTGCAAGCGATACCATTTTAAGCAATATTGACTATCGCTTCATTAAATTACCAGTGATCTTTGGAATACAGGTACTGGGAGCGCGCATATATACAGGCCCCACATTTACCTATGTGATGGATATGGATGAAATAGAAATCATGGAATCAGAATTCCGCGATTTGTCCATGGGGCTAAATGTCGGAGCTGGTTTAAACATTGCTTTATTCAGTTTTGATGTACGCTATGAATATGGCGTTTCAAACGTATTTACAACGGGGCATGCAACCGCCAACACACTCACCATTAGCGCAGGCTTCAAATTTTAAAACAATGGTTTTTTAATTCTTCTTTGCTTCAAGCAGGCTTTTGGCATGATCAATAGCCGTTTTCCCAACATTTTCACCACTTGCCATGCGCGCAATTTCCTGCAGCCGTTCCTCTTCTGACAACTGTTTAATGGTTGTTTTCGCCTTGTCTTTTCGTACATGAAACTGTGCATCACCAAGGGCTGCCACCTGTGCCAGATGCGTAATACTGATTACCTGAGCTGATACTCCAAGCTCGTGCATCATTCGACCCATTTTACCGGCAATTTCACCGGAAACACCCGTATCAATTTCATCAAAGATAATGCTGGGCATGCGCAGTTTTTTTGCAATGATGGTTTTCAGGCATAACATCAGGCGCGACATTTCCCCGCCAGAGGCGACCCTGCCAATAGGCATGGCCTGCAGGTCAGGATTTGCAGAAAACAGAAACTCAACCAGATCCCATCCATTGGCTGTCGGTTCGGCATTTTGTTTAATCTGAACATTAAAAACAGCATCCGGCATACCGAGATAAGCAAGCATGCTTTTCAGCTTTCCCTCTAGCCCGCTCACTGCTTTTTTGCGTTTAGCTGTCAGGCCTTGTCCTTTTTGCTTAAGGTCATCATACAACGCTTTCAGCTTTTTCTCAAGGGTATCCGTTTTGATGCTGTCAGTATCCATCTGTAAAAGGCGTTCTTCCAGCTCATCGCGCAAGGCAATCAATTCATCAACATCCTGTTTCTGATGTTTAAGAAGCAGGTCATTGAGCAGGTTTATACGGTTCTGCACCTCATTTAATCGTGCCGGGTTGAATTCAATGGTTCCGGCATCCTGATCAAAGCTATCGGCAAGGTCCTTGATTTCAATGATCGCAGATTCAAGTCGTTCAGCATAGCTTTCCGCCTGTACAAAGTGTTGTTTGACCTCATTGAGGCTGTCAGCAATGCGATTAAGCTCGCCAAGCACACTGTTTTCCTGATCCCGAATGGTCAAAACAGAATTTCTGAAGCATGATTCAATTTCACCGGCGTGATTAAGCAGGTTTTCTTCTTTTTCAAGTTCTTCCAGTTCTCCGCTAATAAGAACTGCTTCGCTAAGCTGCTGATACTGAAACTGCAGGTAATCTTTTTCTTTAAGAGCAGCCTGTTGCCTGTCTTTCAATTGTTGCAGTTGCTCTTTTAAGCCGGCGTATTCCAGGAATGTTTTTTTGTACGCTGCCAGTTCCGTTGCGGTACCAGCGTATGAATCCAGCACACTGAGGCGGAACCCGGAGTTGGCCACGAGCAGGCTTTGATGCTGTGAATGTATATCGATAAGTTTATCGGTTAATTCACGCAGCAGATCAAGTTTCACCGGTGTATCGTTTATAAACGTCCGGGATTTTCCTTTGCCTGAAATCTCCCTGCGGATGATACTCTCTGAATCAAAATCCAGATCATGTGCGCTAAAAAAGGCTTTGTGTTCAGGATTTACGCTAAATGCAGCCTCAACAACGCATTTTTTTGATTCATCAAGCAATACTGAGGTATCAGCCCTTTTTCCGGTTAGCAGAGATATGGCTCCAAGGAGGATGGATTTACCCGCCCCGGTTTCCCCCGTAAGTGTTATAAAATTATCCGGCAACTGAATATCCAGATGCTCAATTAGCAGGTAGTTATTAATCTTCAACCAGCTTAGCATGGCTAATCCTCTTTGAGAATTTTCCGGTATTTTGATGAATTGGCCGGATCCACCTCTTCCATAATCTGGATTACACGATTCTTCTGGTCAGGAAATGCTTCGGAAAAGATGTTGACAATTTCTTCGCTTTTGGCATCGACAAATAAATTCATCAGAAAGGAACCCGGCTTTTTGTTGTGAACATCTTTAAGGTTTTCAATGGCCTCTTCCACCCTGGTTCTGCCTTCAACGGGTTTTTCGCTCATTCTGTCAAGGCCTTCGCGGTGATAAATATACATGGCTTCCCTCAGCGGGGAATATGTATCGTTCAACAAGTTCTCTACCAACCAGTAACGGTTTTCTGTTCCTTCATAGGATTTCCATCCGGATTCCTGAGCATTCTGGGCATTCTGTACAATGCGTTCGGCTTTTTGAAAGAACTGATCTCCAGACATCATGCCAAAGGTATCGTAATCCATTCCCAGGATAATATAGGCATAATAAGCGAGGATGCCAGCAAAATTTGACTGGTGGCTGTTTATGTTGAATTCAAGTGGCTCATATTCGACATACTGGATATGAAAATCCCTGTCAATGTGCTTGAATATCTGGCTTTTGTAGCTAGTGTTATATATGGTTCGTGATGACTGAACCTGAATAGAGCCTTTAAACTCATCCGAGGATATTTTTTCCTTCAGTTCGATGCGAATATTGCATTCGATGCGTTCGTCCTGTTTAAACACATGATTCGTCCATACGGTATTGTTCATGAACTCATACACTGCTGTCTGCATTTCCTGAAACTTTTGCCGGTTGGATGTTTCCTGCACCTGAGAGGGATCAATTTGAACACGGCAATCGAGTTCCTGAGCAAATCCGCTAAGGGCAAATGCAAACAAGAGGATGGTTATGTTAAGCGTATGTTTCATTATTTTGCAGAACTGCTAAGCTCAATCATTTTATGAACGATATCAGCAGCCACCTCATTTTTTTTCTTCAGCTTAAAGTTATCAATTTTCCCGGATTTATCAATAATGCTGATTTTATTGGTATCATAATTAAACCCGGCGCCTTTATCTTTTAGTGAGTTGAGAACGACAAAATCCAGGTTTTTGCGTTTAAGCTTGTCACCTGCATTTTTTTCTTCGTTGCTTGTTTCAAGTGCAAAGCCGACAAGCATTTGCTTTTTCGTTTTTATTTCACCCAATTCAGCAGCAATATCTTTTGTCGGACTGAGCTCTATCTTCAGTTTGTCGGATTTCCGTTTCATTTTATCCTCGCTCGCTTTTCCGGGGGTGTAATCAGCGACGGCAGCGGCCATAACAGCGCCGTCAACGGTAGGGAAAAAGCTCATACAGGCTTTGTACAAATCATCTGCAGAAAAAATGTCAATCCGTTCTATGTTTTCGTGTATGGTCTTTTGGGCAGTGGGTCCTGTAATTAAAATGACATCGGCTCCGTTTTCTGCCAGTGTTTCTGCGATAGCAAAACCCATTTTACCGCTGGAATAGTTTCCTATATAGCGCACCGGATCAATCTTTTCATAGGTTGGACCAGCCGTAACCATATAGGTTTTATTAATCAGGGGCAGGGTTTTATTAAAATGCTTTTTCAGCTCATCAAGGATAATATCCGGCTCAGCCAGACGGCCTTTTCCACATAAACCACTGGCCAGCTCACCCGATTCCGGCTCAATAAAGTGGCACCCGTATTTTTTCAGTTTTGCTATATTGTCCTGATTCACCTGATGCTTGTACATGTCAAGGTCCATAGCAGGGGCAATAATAACCGGACATTTAGCAGACACATAAGTTGTTGTCAGCAGGTTATCGGCAATTCCATGAGCCATTTTACCCATTGTATTAAGCGATGCCGGTGCAATCAGGAACATATCAGCCCACATTCCGAGTTCTACATGGCTGTTCCATTCGCCGGTATCGGAGTCGTGAGTAGCCTCAAGCACAGGATGGCCGGAAAGCGTAGACATGGTAAGCGGTGATATGAATTCTTTAGCAAATTCAGTCATCAAAACCTTTACCGTAGCGCCTTCCTTCACCAAAAGTCTGCATAGGTATGCCGCCTTATAAGCTGAGATGCTTCCGGTAATGCCAAGCAATATTTTTTTATTGCGCAGACTCATCTACCGGGGCATCTTCTTCGGGTTTGCGAAAATACAACTCATCACTCAGGTATTCTTCCACAGCAAGCAACGTAGATTTTGGCAGGCGTTCGTAATACCGGCTGATTTCAATTTGCTCGCGGTTGTCAAAGATTTCTTCGAGATTGTCCGTATAGCTGGCAAACTCTTCAAGCTTTTGACTCAGCTCCTGCTTAATATCCACACTGATTTGGTTTGCGCGTTTAGAGACAGCAATTACCGCCTGATAAATATTTTCAGCGCCGTCAGCCATTTTGTGCACATCCAGTGTTTCAATGGAAGCAGGTGTTTCTGATTTTTTGTAATCCATAGGTGTATTTATTTGTTTAAATATTCTTGCGTTTTTTCTTTTATCTTCTTCGCCTCATTTTTGTACTCAGTGTTGGGATAATTATCGAGAAGGCTGTAATATTCATCCATGGTATTTTCGAACCGTTCTTCTTTTTTTTCAATCACACTACCATCAGCCAGCATATAACTGGATTTCAAGATGTAAAAGCGTGCATCCTCCACATAGGGGGAATCCGGGTATTCCTCAATCATATTACCCAAGGCAGTGATGGCGGCTTTATACTCACCGATTTTATAATACAGGTAGGCATTATCGTAAGCCTTCTTTTCCAGCCTGTGGTGAAGTTTATCCACCAGCGTATTAACCGTATCCCTGTATTCTGTTTTTGGATATTTATCCAGGAAAACCTGGAATGCATCAATGCCCCGCTTTGTAAAAGACTGATCAAGTGAGGGCTGTGGCGCCAAATCGTAGAAACACAAAGCTGCCTGAAATTCAGCATCCTGCGTGTATTCACTGTTGGGATACGTTTTCGCAAAACGATCAAAGTGATAGGCCGCAATCGCAAGATCTCCCTCATGATAAAGGCAGTAAGCGTAGTGATAATGAATTTTTTCTGCCCGCTTAGTCCCTTTATAAATGTTCATCAACTCATTAAACAGGTTGCGAGCCTTGTAATAATCGCCGTCTTCATAATACTCAATGGCTTTTTCGTACTTGAGTTCGTAGTTCTCACTTTTTAGCAGTTTCTGATATTCGCTACAAGAGCTGACAAGAAATAGCACAAAAGCCAGGAGTAAAATCTGTATTCGTTTCAAAATCATTTCGCAAAGATAATTGTTTCGCATCAAAGAATAAAACAAAAGTTGAGCTGATTTATTGCCTTAGCTCTCTAAAAAGGTCGCACAAATAATTAAGGCTGTTCAAATAAATGCCCGGAGATGTGCTTTCACGGTTGCCGGCACAGTTCAGCACGGGGTTTTCACAAATAACTGTAAGGCATTTTTTGATGCTTTTAATATCCGGATTCAATAAATCCTCAACAAAAAATGGCTTTTGCAGCCGTATGCATGTGTTTTTCGTAAATAATGTACCACTTCCCCACCTTCCATTTTGCATAAGGATAAGAGTAAAATCAGCATCGCATATATTCATGCGTGTACGCTCCTTATACAAGCTACTGTTTGTTTCATTGAGCTGATAATTCTCCGGAATGATTCCATCTTCGGCAATTCTGCCGGCAGGACACCATCCGCCATGCGGAATCCTCAGTTTTATGGCTGCATCCAGGGCGGCTCTGTCCACACCGGTTTGTCCGCCGGAAATGATTTTTTTCAGAAACATGGCTTAAAGATATAAAAACGAAACAAACCTCATCTTGATGCAGCGCATTAATCTTCCATCCGTTATATAAAAAGAAACTCACAAAAACCCACAACTATGAAACTAAATGGTTATTTTATTCTTGTTTTGTTGCTGATAATGACTGTCAGTTTAAAATCACAAACACGTAAATACATTGATAAAAATGAAACCGACTACCCGTATAACAATTATCAATGGCTTGATGTAAATCATATCAATGCTATTGTGCCTTCGGCCGGAGCATTTTTCAAGCAGAATGACACAGGTGAATTCACGGGAGGATACCTCTTATCCAATATAAACTACACCCCTTCCATTTTTGCGGGCAGCATTTGGGTAGGTGGCATTGACGAAAACGACATTGTACATCTATCCGGGGAGCGATTTAATCAGGTCGGGAAAGATTACTACCCGGGACCGCTTCAAACTTCTGGCATGGCAGCAGGCACCAGCACTCCGGAGGTAATGTCTGAATTTGATAAAGTATGGAAAATTGACCGTGCAGACCTTCTTAATTACCTTGCCAACGGAACAAATACAAACGATATTGAAAACACAGTTTACACCTGGCCTGCACACGGACCTACAAATTACAGCCAGGAACTTGCTCCCTTTGTGGATTTAAACAACAACGGCATTTACGAACCTGAAACCAACAATGAGTATCCGAATATGCTGGGAGATCAAATGCTATACCGTGTTTACAACGATTATAAAACGGATTCTGTCAGTGAAACCGGGGGTGTCCCGCTGGGTATTGAAATTGAAGATTCGCATTACGCTTTCAGGTACGATGACCCGTCAAATCCCTGGCAGGATCTGATAAATTATCAGACTTTTCAGAAAGTTTGCATTACCAACCGATCAGATACAAACTATAACGATGTTTATATTGGAATTTTTCTGGACGGAGATATAGGATACGCATGGGATGATTACATTGGCACAAGTGTTTATCAACAAAGCCTGTATTTTTACAACGGCGATGATTATGATGAAGGAACCGACAGCACAAATGGCTTTGGCTCTAATCTTCCGGTGCAAACAGTTACTGTACTCAGCAGCCTCTCTCCTACAGAATCCGGGAGTTTTACCGTTACAAACCCATTATCCGCAGCTTTCTACTTCAACAATACTTCCGGTAGTAACCCGGCAACATCCGATCCAACAAATGCAAGCGAGTATTACTCCTACCTGCAGGGGAAATGGAAAGACGGCTCTGATATTTATTACGGAGGTACAGGGCATATTTCCCATGAAGGAACGTCGGATGTGCCTACAGATTATGTTTTCCCGGGAGCAAGTGACCCGAATGGGATAGGCACCAATGGAATTCAGATGGAAGCCTGGTCTGAAATAACTGAAAGCAATTTACCAGATGACAGACGGGGCTTACTGGTTGCAGGACCGTATACCCTTGCCCCGGGGGATCACGAAAAGATTGAACTTGTCTATGCTCATATTCCGGCAAACCTTATATCATCAACAAAAAATGCTGTTAGCATCCCGGAATTTCAGCCGGCTTTGGACACGGTAATAAACTGGCATCTGCATGACAGAATACCATCAAATTATGCAGCTGCCGATAGTTTATCTTTTATTACAGGACAAAAATCGGCTTCCGGACTATCGGTTTATCCAAATCCTGCAAAAAACATTTTGCACATACAAGCACCAGAAGCATTACAGGACATCAGCATAAGTGATATCTCCGGAAGGCCGGTACTCGGTGAGCAAATAGCAGAGAACACAAAAAAAATAACACTTGATGTGAGTAAGCTGAAATCAGGATATTATCTTCTTTCTGTAACATCAGGAAATAAGCTCAGCACGAGAAAAATTGTCATTGAATAAAAACACAAAACAGAAGCACATACTACTTAAACCATTAAACATCTCTGTCAACCAGCAGGGATGTTTTTTTGATTGTTACACGGATCAAAATATTCTTATCCAAAATCCGCGGTAACAATTGTTATTAATTGGAAACAAAATATTACTTTTGAAAGACAATAATTAAGAACAATCCGTCATTATTATTGCATGAGAAATACCATTTCATATCTAATGATTTTTACCGCTCTTTTGGTAGCCTTGCCAGCTGCCGGGCAATTTTACAACGGTCATCAGATGAGTTTTGGTAAAAACAGGGTACAGTATGATGATTTTGACTGGTTTTTCATGCGGTACAAAAAATTCGACACGTACTTCTACACTGGAGGAAAAGAGCTGGCATTACTTACCTCCGAAATGGCATATAAAGAAGTAGAAGACATCACCAGCCGACTGGATCATACACTTTCACAACGGTTAATATTTGTTGTATATCAGAATCTCTCGGATTTCAGACAGAGTAACATCGGTTTGAAAACCCTCAATAACCAGTACAACATCGGGGGAGCCACCACCATTGTTGATAATGTAGTATTTTTATACATAGAGGGTGATCAAAGCCAGCTCCGCCAACAAATACGATCGGCTGTTACGCGAATTATTTTAAATGAAATATTATTTGGTGCAGACTGGAAAAACAAGGTAGCCAACAACACGCTGATGAGCTTCCCGGACTGGTACCTGAAGGGACTTGTATCTTATCTGTCGGTGGGTTGGAATGAGAAAATCGAAAACCATGTTAAAGATGGCATCATGAGTGGTCGTTATGAAAAAATCAACCGCCTTACCGGCAATGAAGCGATTTACGCCGGACATTCCATCTGGTATTACATTGCAAACACGTACGGAGAAGAACTCATTCCTACCATTTTATATTTAACAAGGGTATCGAAAAACCTGGAGAGTGGGTTTCTTTACGTTTTGGGAACAGACCTTAAATCATTATCATTTAGCTGGAATACATATTATCAGGATCTTTTCATCAAGCAATTGGTCACGGCTTCAAACCCTGACGGCAAGCAACAACTGAGAGCAAGAAAAGACAGGACTTATCAACAGTCTAAAATCAGTCCGGATGGAAAATACCTTGCCTACACAAGCAACATTATGGGGAAGGTAAAAATATTTATCAAGGATTTAAGTAACGGCAAAACCCAAAAAGTGATGAGGCAGGGGCACAAGCTGGATCAGATCACTGATTTTTCTTTTCCCCGGCTTCAATGGCATCCCACAGGTAAACTATTGGGATACATAACGGAAAAAAAAGGAGGTATCTATTACATGGCTTATAACATCAAAACCAAAGAGGTAAAAGAAATCAAACTCCAGGGTTTTGATAAAGTTATGGACTTTGACTATTCCGACAACGGACTAAAAATCACCTTTGCCGGTTACAACAATGGACGCAGCGATATCTTTGTATATAATTTAACAGCCAATACCTATCAAAATCTAACAGCTGATCTTGCTGATGATTACCATCCGGTATTTGTGCATAATTCCAGTGCAGTGCTATTTCAGTCAAAACGCGCCGTAGATTCTCTCGGTGACACAAAAGAGTATACTGTTCCGGTTCAAAAAAACAGGGATTTATTTCTGCTTAATATTGAAAAAACCGACGAAGCTCTTCAGCGGCTTACCAACACTCCAAAAACAGATGAAAAGCAAGCCTACCTTACAGAGAATGACAACTACCTTTATCTAAGTAACGAAACCGGAGTATACAACAGGTATTCAGCAAAATTCGATTCCACAATAAGTTATATTGATACGGTGACACACTACCGGTATTTTATGCGCAAAAAGCCTCTGACCAACTATCAGTTTAACGTATTGGAACACCACCTTGCACAAAATGAGCAAAAAATTGCGGAAAGCTATTATTGCAACAATACCTTTGGTATATACACGGCACCTGTGGATACTAAAAATGAAGCGAACCCTGATACCAGTGTCTTTCGCAAATCCTATATAGCAGGTTTTAACAAAAGCCAAACAGAAGAAGCACCTGAAACTCCTGAAGCGGAAAGTTCTGACAGTCTGATCAACATCAATGCGTATGAATTCAGTTCAAAAGCCTGGAATTCAGCAGAAGAGGCAAACGATATTGATGAAGAGGGTAATTTAAAGAAAAAACCCATCAACCGATACCTTACAAGCTTTTATACCTCGCGGATAATCAACCAGATAGACTTTGGCTTTCTCAATGCCAGCTATCAAAAATTCACAGGCAATGCCTTTTATTTTAATCCCGGCTTTAATATTCTGCTGAATATTGAAGCCATGGATTTGTTTGAGAACTATCGCGTAACAGGCGGATTTCGTTTTGCAGGAAATTTTGACAGCAACGAGTACTTGCTGAGTTTCGAAAATCTTGAATCCAGACTAAACAAGCAATATATTTTTCACCGGCAGACCATGAGTAACCTCACCGGAAATGAAATATACAAAACCTACCTTCATCAGGGTATGTACCTTCTGCGCTATCCCTTCAATCAGGTTTCTTCAGTGCAGTCGACCCTGACACTCCGCCAGGACAAACAGGCCTTTTTAACAACAGATTACCAAAACCTTATCCGTGACAATGAATTTGATTACTGGGGTGGGTTAAAACTTGAATACATCTTTGATAACAGCCGCAATCTGATGATTAACATTAACGAAGGATTCCGGTTTAAAGTATTTGGTGAATTTTATAAACAGATTGATCAAAAAGAAACAGATCTGTATGTTGTGGGAATGGATTTCAGGTATTATTTACCCATTCACCGAAACCTCATCCTGGCCACCCGGTTTGCAGCTTCCAGTTCATTCGGATCAGCAAAGCTTATTTACTACCTGGGCGGGATAGACAACTGGATAAACATCAGTGCCCGCACTCCCATGTTTGATCAAAACACGCGCATCAATCCGGATGAAAATTACGTGTATCAGGCTGTAGCCACCAACATGCGTGGCTTTTCGCAAAATGTCAGAAACGGTAACAGTTTCGCCCTGATCAATACAGAAATACGCTGGCCCATCATAAGTTATTTTGTTAACCGGCCGATAAACTCAGATTTTCTGAACAGCTTTCAGGTCATTGGTTTTTTCGATGTTGGTTCAGCCTGGTCAGGCTTAAATCCATATGACAGCGAAAATGCCTATGAAAATGATATTTACGAAAACGGACCGGTAAGTGTGATCATTGATAACAACTCCTACCCCCTTGTTGCCGGTTACGGCATAGGAGTTCGCACAAGGTTGCTGGGCTATTTTGTAAGGCTGGATTATGCTCGTGGCATTGAAAACAATACCTTACTGCCACCCATGTTATATCTTTCACTAAACCTGGATTTCTGATGTACAATCCCAAAAACATTCTTGATATAGCCCGTAAGATGAAACCACTGCTTGTAGAGCAGAGAAACCACTTACATATGTACCCGGAACTCAGTTTCAGGGAAAAGGAAACACAGAACTACCTAAAGAAGGCTCTGGAAGATATCGGAGTAAGCCATCATGAAGAAATTGCAGACACAGGCCTTGCTGCTGAGCTACCCGGGAAACAGACAGGAAAATGCATTGCATTACGGGCAGATATGGATGCTTTACCCTTGCAGGAAAAGAATCAAAAAAGCTACACATCAAAACATGCGGGAGTAATGCATGCCTGCGGTCATGATGTGCATATGGCATGCCTGCTTGGAGCTCTCCGGATTTTAAAACACGCACAAAACAGCGTACAGGGAAGCATTCTTGCTATTTTTCAACCCGGAGAAGAACAGCTGCCGGGCGGTGCAAACAAAGTGATAGAAAGCGGAATTTTTGACAAATACAGTCCCCACCTTATCCTGGGGCAACATGTCATGCCGGGACAAGCGGTAGGAACCCTGGGATTTCGATCGGGTGAATATATGGCATCAACCGATGAAATATACATTCGATTTAAAGGGAAAGGTGGTCATATTGCGGTGCCATCTATGACCGAAGATGCCGTTTCGGCTGCTGCAGAGGCCATTCTGAGCCTGAAGCAGGAAATCCGACAGGAAGCAGGAAACATACCAGCCATTCTGGGATTTGGTAAGGTAGAAGCCAGGGGAAGCAATAACCTGATACCCTCCGAAGTAAACCTATCGGGAACATTCCGCACCATGGATGAAAAATTTCGTGAATACGCCAAGGAGCAAATGAGAATTAAGTTAAACCGTATAGCCCAGGCCTATAAACTGCAGGCAGAACTAAAGATCATCAAAGGTTATCCCTCTCTGAAAAACCACAAGAGCTTTACACAGGACGCCATAGATTTCTCCACGGATTTGCTTGGCTCTTCGCATGTGGTGGATCTGGAAAAACGCATGACAGGTGAGGATTTTGCATTTTATTCGCAACACATGCCTTCTGTTTTTTATCGCCTCGGCATTGCAGGCAAAACAGCGGGTCATGAAAATGTTCATTCAGCTTTTTTTGATATTGATGAGGATGCACTGGTATACGGCAGCGCCGGAATGGCTTGGCTTGCACTGAATTTTCTCAACCAATTTAACACCTGACCGCAATGAGAAAACTGAAGACAGAAGAAATTCCCCGGCTTAGTAAAGACGAGATTAAAAACACAACCAAATTACCTGTATTGGTAATGCTGGACAACATCCGAAGCCATCACAACACAGGTGCATTTTTCCGCACAGCTGATGCATTTCGTTTCGACTCAATTCTGCTTACAGGAATAACAGGGACACCACCCCATCGTGATATACGTAAGACAGCCCTCGGCGCCAGCGAAACGGTAATATGGCATTATCAAAAAGATGCCATTGAAGCAGCAAAGGATCTTAAATCCAAAGGCTACCGGCTTTATGCTGTTGAAATCACAACAGACAGTCTGTCTCCCGATGAATTAAGGATTAAACCTCAGGACAAGCTTGCACTTATATTCGGAAACGAAGTAAAAGGCGTGCAACAAGGAGTAATTGACCTTTGCGATGCATGCATCGAAATCCCCCAGGCTGGGACAAAGCACTCGCTAAACGTTAGCGTTAGTGGTGGCATAGTGATGTGGGAAGTGTTTAAACAGCTCAGAAATCATATGTCCTGATGTTGACACATCATTTTAACGTCTGAAATATTTGACAAAAAAAAGAGCACTCAACAGAGCGCTCTTTTTTTATATCAAGTGGTTTGTCTTATTCCACAATGTTTTTGAAAGTCTGCTCTTCCATATAATCAATAAATTCGACATCGTTAGCAGCGTGTTCTTTCAGTGAAGCATCTTTGGTGCATGCTGTGCGGAGGTTGTTGAACATCAGTTCAGTATCTCCTTTGCGGGCACCGGCAACAGCTTTCACGTAATAATTCATGGCAGCGTCATTGTTATCGCCACATTCGGCAAGACGAACGGCCTCATCATAATTACCATTCAGCAGGTTAGCAAGTGCTGCGTTGCAGGAGCACATGTCACCGAAATAAGATACAGCTTTTTCGTAATTAGCGTTTTTGATTTCAACGATACCCATGTTGTATGAAGCAGCTTCACCAACACCTGTAGCGGAAGTAAAATGCTCTTGTGCTTTTTCTATATCACCATCAACCAGTGCCATAGCACCAAGGTTATTGTGAACAGTAGCATTGGCTTCAGCAGCTTTAGCTTTTTCAAAAGCAGTAGCAGCCGCTTCCATATTGTCCATATTATACTGAGTTACACCAACATTGTTGTGTCCTCTCCAGTCTTCGGGATACTGACGAACAAACTCTTCATAGATGGTGAGTTTTTTAGCATTGTCGTCATACAGCGTTGCTGCAAAGAAAAGTTCTTCTTTTCTAAGGCTGTCGATATCTTCGTCAACAAGTTGTTTGATTTCTTCGTTGGTATGACCGATAAGGGTAATGTTCACCTTCATTTCAGTACGACGCAGTTTGGGGTGAATTTCTTTTTCCAAAGTCTGAAATACTTTGGTCATATTACGGAATTCTTTTTCACGCTGATTAACGTCGGAATGCATCTGAAGCACACGAAGGATCATGTCTTTTTCCTCAAGGCTGGATTCCTGTACGAGCTTTTTAAAGCCTTCCCAGTCTTCCTTGGTAGCGTGTTTGATGAAGAATTCAGTTTCGTTAAGATCTTCAAGATCTTTGAATTTATCATCAATGTATTTTTTGGAAACTTCAGCACGGTCGGAAGAAAGCTCATCGTTGAGATCCTGCGGGCCTTCTGGTGAAGCATATCCGTGTAGTTTCACATTGTCAAAGCGTTTTCTTTCATCTTCTTTAACCTGAGCGATGTATTCTTCGAGGCTTTCGATATCCTCTTCACGACGTTCTGAGTATTTCAGGCGTGATTTGTTTTTATCGAAGTTAAACTGAGCCATTTCACTGGCAGGTCTGTCACGCTGGAATTTATCTTCACCAGCAACCACTTTGGGATTTACCTGCACAAGGGCCGGGGTAGCGACAATTCCCTGAGCGATAGGATAGGGATTAAATTCGATGCTTTCATCTCCCTTGCTGGCAGTAATTTGGATCTGGAGCTCACTTCTGAGCATTTCATCCTTATACGCCACCTTGTCAGAATAGGAAAAACTGCCACCTTCTTTAAAATTAATGGTAGTGTTGTTACCTTCAATTTTTTCACCCTCAACCTTAACGGGCTCCATGGCGGTTTCTCCACCTTCATATACCCATACAGGAGTTATAAGGGCTGTTGCCTTTTTGTTAAAATATTTTTCCGGAATTTTGCCGGAAATAGTAACAGCAACTTCACCGGCGTGCATTTCCGGTACTTCGGGTTCAACTGTATAGTCAATTTCTTCAGCATTTTCTTTCATTTTTTTGAGGCTTGCACAACCTGAAAGTAATGCAATGACTGCAACAAATGCTAATGAGTAAACAAGTTTTTTCATAATTCAAATTTAAGTTATGCGGTTAACATTTTGGGTTTATTCAATATACTTCTAATTCACAATTATTCACAAAAATAAGACTATTTTTAATAAAACAAAGGACAATCGGGGATAAATTCCGTCACTGACCCGTTTTTTTTAGCTTTTCATTGATTTGCTGCACCAGATTATTAAAATCAGATTCGTTTTCAACAAAATCATGATCTTCAGTATTCAATATAAGTACAGGTATCTCCTGATGTTGTTTAAAAAAAGTAAAATAACTGGTTTCTATGCTTTTCAGATAATCCTTGGTTATGGTCTGTTCGTATTGTCTTCCCCGTTTTTTTATGTTAGCCAGAAGTTTTTCCGGAGATTTATGCAAATAAACATAAAGGTCGGGTTTTTTGAGGCGTTGATAAATGATATTAAAAATATCCCTGTAAAGGTTAAACTCAGCTTTGGCAAGTGTTGATCGCGCAAAAATCAGGGATTTCATCAAAAAGTAATCCGCTACCGTACCATTGGAAAACATATCCTGCTGATGCACTTCATTATTGAGTTGATGAAATCGGTCAGCAAGAAAGGCCATTTCAACGGTAAACGCGTACTTTTCCGGTTCGGCATAAAATTTTGGCAAAAAAGGATTGTCCTCGAACTCCTCATACACAGACCGGTAATTGTACTTTTCACAAAACTTCCGGACAAATGAGGTTTTCCCCGCTCCTATGTTTCCTTCTATGATAAGAAAATTAAAATCCACAGCCCGAAAATAGGTAAAAGCATGTCAAGAAAAAGAAAGTCACCGGCATTTTTATCAACAAAGAATTAACGCTGCAGTTTGCGGGTCTGTGCTTAAGGAAATTAGCCATAGCTGGCAATGCGTTTTAACCGATCAGGTTCGATAATCTCAATCTCTTTTCCACTGATGCGAATGAGTTTATCTTTACGAAACTCACTCATGCCCCGGATGATGTTTTCTGTACTAACGCCCGCATATTCTGCAATTTCCTTTCGGGTTACCGGCAGTTCAAAAACAGTTGATGAAAATATTTCTGTGGAAAACATATGCAATACCATAGCAAGTTTACCTCTGAGGTTCAAACGTTTAAGCTCAAGGCTTTCATGCAGGATTTTATCCGTAGTCAAACTGAGTTTTTCCATCAGGTCAATGGTAAAAGCCGGATTGGTGGTAGCAAATTCTTTTATCATCTCTATATTGATAACACAGACCGAAGAAGGAACCAGAGAAGATACACTGTACTGATATGTATCTGTAGAAAACACACTCAGAATGCTGATGAAATCCAGGGGGCGCGCAAAACTTATGATCTGGTCTGCACCATTCTCGTTATCCAGGTACAATTTAACGAGACCTTCTTTCAGGTACATAAATTTCTCCACCTTTTCACCCTGCACAATAATGCGTTCATTATCTGCATAATGATATTCCTTACGCATATTGCAGATATCAATTATCTCATCATGCGTCAGATGATTAAAAAAAATATCTCTCAACTTACAGTTCTCACACTGACATGTCGTATTTTTCTGCAACTCAGCCATATGATATTTATCACTTTATGATATGTGTCATAATACAACCATCAACAAAGGTGAATAGTTTACTGTATTATTGTTAACAAAATAACAAAAATAAAAAATATTATGAAACGAATTCTCATACTCGGCGGCGGAACAGCCGGCACCATGATGGCAAACAAGCTGCGAAAAGCCCTGCCATCAGATGAATGGAAAATAACCATTCTGGATAAGGAACGAACCCATTATTACCAACCGGGGTTTTTGTTTATCCCGTTCGGCATTTATAAGCCTGATGATGTGGTAAAATCAAAAAGCCAGTTTATTCCGGCGGGTGTTGAAATGATATATGACGAAGCAGAGAAAGTAAAACCGGATGAGAATTCGGTCCTGATGAAAAATGGTCGCACCCTTAATTATGACTACCTGATAGTGGCAACAGGAACCGAATTAAGGCCTGAAGAGACTCCCGGACTGAAAGGTGAATTGTACTATAAAGACATTTTTGATTTTTACAGCCTGGAAGGAGCCACAGCTCTCAGCAAAAAATTAAGAACCTGGGAAGGTGGCAAGCTGGTTGTAGCCATACCCGAGCTCCCTTTCAAATGCCCGGTGGCCCCCCTTGAATTTGTTTTTCTGGCAGAAGCTTATTTTGCAGAAAAGGGCATACGTGACAAAGTTGATATAACCTATGTTACATTAATGTCCGGAGCATTTACAAAGCCAATAGCCTCCAAAATGCTGGGTGAACTGATGGAAGAGAAAAACATTAAGGTTGTAAAGGATTTTTACACCGAGCGGATTGATAATGAAAACAAGCAATTGGTTTCCTATGACGAGCGAACAGTGGACTTTGATATTCTGACCATTGTACCGGTAAACATGGGCAGCAAAATCATTGAAAACAGTGGAATGGGCGATGATATGGGCTTTGTCCCAACCGATAAGCACACCCTGAAATCCGAAAAGTGGGATAATGTGTTTGTGCTGGGTGATGCAGCCAATTTACCAACATCCAAAGCCGGTTCAGTAGCGCATTTTGCTGCTGATATCCTTTTTGAGAATCTAATTAATGATATTGAAGGCAGACCCATGACAGCCAAATTTGACGGGCACGCAAACTGTTACATTGAAACAGGATATGGAAAAGGCGCCCTGATTGATTTCAACTACGACACAGAACCCTTGCCAGGAACATTTCCTTTGCCGGGAATCGGACCATTTGGATTGTTGAAAAACACAAAAATCAACCACTACGGAAAAGTGATGTTCCGGTGGATGTACTGGCATATCCTGCTTAAAGGCAAAGAGTTGCCGGTAGAACCCCTGATGACCATGGCAGGAAAAAAAATAATCAACACTGATAACACCAACCAGTAAACCGCAATGCTATGAATGACTCAATGCAAACTCAAATAAATGAACTGAACAGCAAAATGGATGAAGTTTTGAGCTACATCAGTGAGCAGAGGGCACGTAGCATGGCCACTGATGACCTGGTTAGCGATCTATCCATTGTGGGCAAGGATATGTACGATACGGCGGTTCTTGAACTGGATAAACAGCAAGTGGATATTGAACCCGATGAAGTAAAAAAGCTTTTGATAAAGTTTTTGCGCAACATTGATACGTTCACCCAATTGCTGGATAGCCTGGAAAGTGTAACAGACTTATTACAGGACGCATCTCCCCTGGTAACTGAAGCCATCATTGATTTTTCAAAATACCTTCAGAAACTCAATGAGCGGGGGTTGTTTGAGGTTTCAGGAGCGCTGCTGAAGAGCTTTACTTCAGTTCTGGAAAAAGCCGATCCCGATGCAATTCGTAAGCTTGGTGAAAACGGCGATTTGATGGCCTCCATCGGCAGAAAACTCACGGACAGGGAGTTGCTGGAACAAACAGATAATATGCTGAGTGCCCTGGCAGAAACCAGCAAGCAGGAAATCAAACCGGCTTCTCCAATGAAGCTACTGTTTGGCTCAAACCGAAAAGAAATGAAAAAAGCAACGGGTTTTCTGTTGCAGTTTATGAACAATATGAATCAGAAAAAATAACACATTATGGAAAAAACAATTGCAGGAAAAAACATCGAAGTAACTGAAGAAGGATACCTCAAAAACATGGCCGACTGGTCCGAAGATGTTGCCAAAGAATTGGCCAAAGAAGAAGACATCGAACTTACTGATGATCATATGGCGGTACTTAAATACCTCCGGGAAAAACAAGAAGCCGGTGAACAACTGACCATCCGTAAAATTAAAAATTCCGGAATCGTTGACATCAAAGGTTTCTACAAACTTTTCCCCGGCGGACCGCTGAAAAAAGCATCAAAACTGGCCGGTATACCCAAGCCGACCTCTTGTGTCTAATCTAAAAAACAGACGTTATGAGTTCAAAAGATAATGCAATAAAAAAAGTGAGCATCATTTGCGCCAAAGGAACCATAGAAGATGTATACGCTTCGCTGGTTATGGCCAATGGTGCCGTTATGGAAGGCATGGAGGCCAAGCTTTTCTTTACGTTTTTCGGTCTTGATGCCATCACAAAAAAACGTATGAACAAGCTGCATACAGCAACCGTAGGCAACCCGGCCATGCGCATGCCCGGAGGACTCCCCTTTCCTACCCTGCTTGGTGCTTTACCCGGTGTGGAGGCAGGTGTATCTTCCATGATGCGCAGCCAAATGGACAAGCTCGATATCCCACCTGTGGATGAGTTTCTTGAAATGATTACAGCAGGTGGTGGTGAAGTGTATGCATGCAAACTTGCCATGGATATGTTTAAAATGACCAAAGAAGACCTTTGGGAAGATGTATCCGGTGTTCTTACCGTAGGTGAGTTTTATGAAATGAGCGGAGGTGAAAACTCGCAGATCATTTTCACCTGACATTTAAAATCCGAATTACAAAACACAAAAGCCGCATAATCAGCGGCTTTTTTTTGCTCAAACAAACAGCCCCGGCATTTGCCAGGGCTGTATTGTTGAAATAAGTCAATATCATTCATACGTGGGCTTGATGTCCATATTATCAAAAATAAAGGCATACACATCAGCGTATTCATCAATAATTTTTTCGGTAGGTTTGCCTGCTCCGTGCCCGGCTTTTGTTTCTATCCGTATCATAACCGGATTTTCACCATCGTATTTTTCCTGAAGCGTAGCAATGTACTTAAATGAATGAGCCGGCACTACCCTGTCATCATGATCGGCAGTTTTCACCAGCACAGCAGGGTATTCTTTATCCTCAGAAATGTTATGCAGGGGTGAATAACTGTACAGGTATTCAAACATTTCTTTGCTGTCAGAGCTGGTGCCATAATCGCTGGCCCAGAATTTACCAATGGTAAACAGGTGATAGCGCAACATATCCATGACACCAACCGATGGCACGGCAACTTCAAAAAGCTCCGGACGCTGATTGGTAACAGCTCCTACCAGCAGACCACCGTTTGATCCGCCCATGATCGCAAGTTTGTCAGAATTTGTGAAGTCATTGTCAATAAGATACTCAGCCGCAGCAATAAAATCATCAAACACATTTTGTTTGTTCATTTTTGTTCCTGCTTTATGCCATTCTTCACCGTATTCACCGCCACCTCGCAAATTGGCCATGGCGTATATACCACCTTGTTCAAGCCACAACAATCGTGTGATTGAGAAGGACGGTGTCAGGCTGATGTTAAAACCACCATATCCATACAGAATGGCCGGATTGCTGCCATCAAGCTCAATGCCTTTTTTATGGACAATGAACATGGGAACTTCGGTGCCGTCTTTGCTTTCATAAAACACCTGTTTGGTTTCATATTTTGAGGCATCAAAATCAATTTGTGATTCACGATACAATTCCGATTCATTTTTGTCGATATCGTATTTGTATACGGTAGCCGGCGTTGTAAATGAGGTAACCGTATAAAAGGTAACGTCGTCCTCTTTTTCACCGCCAAAGCCACCAACGGTGCCCAGCACGGGAATGTCAACATCATACTGATAGTCACCAGCCATGTCAAACACTTTAACAACAGAATGGGCATCTTTCATATATTTGGCAATGAGCTTACCACCAATGGGCGAAACCGAACGCAGGACAAAGTCTTTTTCAGGTATAACATTTTCCCAGTTTTCCCTGTCGGGATTATCAGGATCAATGGCCACAAGGCGATACCTGGGCGCACCATCGTTTGTCATTACATACAATCTTCCGTTGATGTGATCAATAACCCAGTAATCGTTGTCAAATCCGGTAATTATTTTTGTTACATCTTTTTGCCCTTTCTCAAGGTTCTTGATGTATAGCGCATTGCCGGAGGTGGACTCTGATGCGGAAATGATCATGTATTTATTGTCATCCGTTGTGCCTGCACTGAAACTCCAGCCGGGATGTTCGGGGTCCTCGTAAATGAGCTTATCGTCAGCCTGTTTATCACCCAGTTTATGGTAATAAATTTTGTTATCGGTATTCATGGCTGAAAGCTCAGATCCATCTTTTGGTTCGGGATAACGGCTGTAAAAGAATCCGTCCTTATACCATGAGACACCGGAGAACTTAATCCACTTGATTTTGTCCTCAAGGTCATTACCGCTTTCAATTTCCCTCACATAATACTCTTTCCAGTCACTGCCGGATCTGGAAATACCATATGCCAGATATTTGCCATCATCAGACACAGAGGTACCTGCAAGTGCTACTGTTCCATCATCGGATAGCTTATTGGGGTCAAGAAGTACCTTTGCCTTATCATCCAGATTTTCTTTATAGTACAGAACTGACTGATTTTGCAGTCCGTCGTTTTTATAAATAAAGTAATAGTCTCCACGATGGTATGGTGCCGACATTTTCGGGTAATCCCAGATTTCTTTCAGCCGCTTTCTGATATCATCACGAAAAGGAATACTATCAAGGTAGCCGAAAGTCACTTTATTTTGTGCCTTCACCCAGGCTTCGGTTTCAGCGGTAGTGTCATTTTCAAGCCAGCGGTAGGGATCTTCTACACTAACACCGAAGTAATCATCCACTACATTTTGCTTTTTTGTTTCCGGATAATCCCAGTTTTTCTTTTGGTCTTCATCATCACGGTTACAGGCAGCCAAAGCCACTAAAGCTATTAAGGGGAGTACAAATCTTTTCATATCAATACAGTATTAAAATATCAAAAATAACGATTTCATCCGGATTCTTGCCTGTACTTAACAGTATTTTAACAGAGGATGCGAGATAATTGCACTATCATTCAAGTATCAGGCAAGACAGTTGATTATCAGCCGGCAAATGTTTTACTGAGGTATTTGTACAATTCACCAAATCCAAATACCAATGAAGACAAGGCGGTAATGATAAGTATCTCATTCCAGGGG
>CAYQMB010000008.1:0-49974 GCA_964418565.1 uncultured Bacteroidales bacterium
TGCTCTGGTTTATGCCACTCCATACTGAAAGGTTACTGCGGGGAGCCACTGGATACGCCCCCCTCCGTATGCGTGAGTGCCATAGCTGCCTGTATGGTGCGCTAAGCCTGTTAGCGATGCCCTGAAACCAAAGACGGACGGGCTTTTCCAGGAAAAGGCTGCGTTAATCTGATCGCGCATGGCCTTTTTTGTATAGTATGCCTGCTTATCGTTTACCGCCACTGGAGTTGTCAGGTTGTTACCCAGCACATTACTCAGTATGCTTTCATGCTGATGTTCGAGGCCTGCCTTAAAAATCCCCAGGTTTGTTTTGCTTGATGCGTTAAGCCGGTACCCTCCTGTGATGCTGCTGTGATAATTGTGGCCTGAATAGTAATTCCAGGCTTCATAAATCCCGGGAACATAGACAGCAGTGTCAGTGCCATTGACAAAATAATCACCTTGCGGTTGATACATGCTTTCCCGGAATAATTCAAAGCGGTCCTTGTTTTGCCGCACCCATGCATTAAGCTTTAACAGCAGCTTTCCGCTTTTCTGAATGCTTCCGCTGGCAAAACGGGTTTTTGTGGCTTCAAATTGTTTCGGATATTTTGCCGAATAAAATCCTTCTGCTCCAAAGCCTTTATCAACCAAACCTGCCTGAATGTCTATCGACAGGTTGTCCACAGGTTTCATTTGGCTGTGTAAATAAAGCTTATCCTGCCGGAAATCGGTGTTTTGTGAGTGTCCGGATGAGGTTTTGCGGTTGTATGCCAGATGATGTTTAATGCTACCCGTGGAAAAATCACCTGCGGCACTCATATCAAACAAATTGTACTTTCCGCCGGTCAGCCATAGCCGAAACCCTTTGGCATCACTGATGTTGTTGCTGTAATTCAAAACACCGCTAAATGCATTGCTGCCTCCCTGCTGACCCGACACCGGCGTGAAGCGCTGAACGTTTGATACACTGATTAAGGGAATGGGCAGATTCAGGTTGTGATGTCCCGTTTGCGGGTCGTTAAGTGGAATGCCGTTGAGCAATACTTTAACTTGTTCGGGAGAGCTGCCACGGATGCTTATGTCGCCCTGTACTCCGTTGATTCCTCGCTGTCGGATATCGGTTCCGGGTAATTTCAGGGCCAGTTCCGCTGCATTTTTTGATCCGGCTTGCTCAGGCTCATTGCTGACTGCCGGTACAGCGTCCAGACCCATCATGACACCCGGTTCTGATGTCGTGATTTCAACCTCGGGTAAGGTGTCACCTTCCATGCTGTTATGCTGCTCGTCCTTTGCTACCTGTGCATACGATGCCGGAGCAATTAAACTGTAGGAAACCAGCACAACACTAATGTGAATGACTTTACCCAGCGATTGAAAGACAGCGTAAGGTTTCCGGCTCCATTGTGTGAAGCGGACCGCCTTTACTTTTCTTTCATTCTTTACTGTCATTGGGTTTTGTTTGTTAGATTTCGGTGCAAAAGTAGAATTTTATTTCCCCCTGCTCCCTCAATATGCCGAACAGCATTTTTTTTGTTTTCACAAGGATTTCTGATTTTCGCCGTGCATATGCAATTTACATCTGCAAGCTCTGATCAATGCCTAAATACTGTGAAAAAACCGGATGCACAATAAATTTCACCGGAAAACCGTATATTTGACCCGGAATTTTAGTGAGATACATACTTTTTTTTAGTTTTGATTGTTCTTTAGTGTACATGCAGTTTAAAATTCGACCATATCGATATATTCTTGTGATGCTTGGCTTAAGTATTACCATGTTAAGTGCGGCACAAACCCATCGCCAGCCACGCAATCTTCCTAAGCTGGATATGCAGCCTGCCCATTTTGGTTACAGCCTTGGTTTGAATGTGATGGATTTTACCCTTAAGCCTTCAGCGGATTTTTATGCCTTTGATACCGTGTTTGCTGTTGAAAACAAATCCTATGTCGGGTTTAACATCAATATGCTGGCAAACCTGAGGCTTGCAAAATACCTTGACCTTCGTTTTAATCCCGGCCTGAATTTCGGGCAACGGGATTTGGAATACAAATTGCTGGAAAATGGTGTGTACAAAAAGCATGTAATGCGCATTGAATCCACATTTCTGGATTTTCCTGTTTTGTTGAAATACAGAGCAGAGCGTTATAACAATTTTCGGCCATTCATTATTGGTGGTGGGAGTATTCGGTATGATCTGGCTGCACAGCGGAAGATAGATCCGGATGATAAGCCCAAAATCCGGCTTAATCCCATGGATGCCTATTATGAAGTTGGCCTTGGGGTGGATTTTTTCCTCGAATATTTCATGTTCGCGATTGAAGTGAAAGGCTCATTTGGCGCCTTGAACGCTGTGAATTATGACGGTACTGAGTACACCAATTATTTTGAACGACTGAATTCAAAAATGCTGATTATATCCTTCCATTTTGAAGGTGGTAAAATCGATAAAATCAGTTGGTTCTCAAATTAGTGATATTCCCTGTTACCTGACAGAAAACGACCTGCTGTCCGGCGCGATTTTTTCCTGTATATTTGTGGTCCAAAATTGATTCTATGATTAAAACTAGTCAGATAAATTGTTATCCGGACCAGGTGAATAATTCCGATGCTTTACGGAAAATCCTGGCTCAAAAGTTGAATAAGCAGCCACATGAAATAAAAGATTTTCATATTCAGCGCCGCTCAATTGATGCCCGGGGAAACAGGGTGATGTTTACCATGAAAATTGAATACAGCCTGTCAGGTAAAATCAGCAAGTCCGTAAAGGATGCTTTCAAGCCCCGGTCTGTTTCTAAAGGTGAGCCTGTGATTGTGGTAGGCATGGGGCCTGCCGGTATATTTGCCGCCCTGCGTTTGATCGAAAAAGGCTTGAAACCTGTTATCCTGGAAAGGGGAAAATCCGTTGATGAGCGGAAATATGACATTTCAAAACTGCATCGCAACGATGCTGTGCCGGGCGATTCCAATTACGCTTATGGCGAAGGTGGTGCCGGTACGTATTCGGACGGAAAATTGTATACACGTTCAAAAAAACGTGGGGATACCGAATACGTGCTGAGGGCTTTACATCAGTTTGGTGCTGCTGATGATGTTCTTGTGGATGCCCGCCCTCATGTTGGAACAGACAAACTGCCTGCTATCGTAAAACGTATGCGTCAGGCAATCATTGATGCAGGAGGGGAGGTGCATTTCAATACGAAAGTGACGGATTTTGAGGTTGAAAATAAGGCGTTTAAGGCTGCTTTGTGTGCAGACGGCAGCCGGTTTGAAGCGAAGCACCTCATTCTCGCAACTGGCCACTCTGCAACGGACATTTACCGGTGGTTTGACAGAAATAATTTCCCACTTGAACAAAAGGCTTTTGCCCTTGGTGTGCGGATTGAACATCCCCAGGAACTCATTAATAAAATACGTTATGGCAAGGATAGCCGCAATCCTAATTTGCCTGCTGCTGAATACAAGGCGGCTGTACAGACAAAAGACAGGGGCGTATTTACCTTTTGCATGTGTCCGGGTGGTAGTGTTGTTCCGGCGTCCACTGAAAATGACCGCCTTGTTGTCAATGGTATGTCCAATTCCAGGCGAAACATGAAATGGGCAAATGCCGGTTTGGTAGCCGGGGTTACTCCGCAGGATATTTATAAAGCGAAAAAGGATGAATCTCCACTGGCTGGTTTGAATTTCCGGGACGAGATGGAAAAGCAGGCTTTTTTAAACGGTGGTGAAGGGTTGATAGCTCCGGCTCAGCGTGTAGGCGATTTTGTGAAGGGTCGCTTATCGGCAGATGTTCCTCAGGGCTCCTATTCTCCGGGGATGATTGCTTCACCTATGCATTTCTGGTTGCCACCATTTATCGCAGAATCCCTTCGGTTCGGGTTGAAAAAAATCAATAAACAGCTAAAAGGATTTATTACGAATGATGCCGTGGTTCTTGGTCTGGAAAGCCGTACATCTTCGCCGGTGCGTCTTCCCCGTGATAAGAAAACATATCAGTACCCCGGGATTGCGGGTATGTACCCTGCCGGAGAAGGAGCAGGGTATGCAGGTGGCATCGTTTCATCCGCAGTGGATGGTATAAACATCGCCGATACTATTGTTAATACCGGAATCAGGTAAGCTGACTCAGATTAAAGAAGTTGACGTATTTTTGCTTGTCTTCACCAAAGGTTTCAACGGTTTCGCCGATGATACGGTAGGTGCTTTCTTCTCCTTTTATCCTTGAGAAGAAAATGTCAAAAACGTTGCCTTCTTCATCTTCCATTTGAATATGCGCAAGTTTATCACTCTTATCAGATGTGAGTGTTGTATTGCAGGCGGGGCAGAGAAATGTGTGTGCCTCTCCTTCAGCCGGTTTGAAATCCGGATGATGACTGGCATTGTAATTGCCAAGTACCGGATTCATCAAAATGATACCTTTTTCACCATTTGGTTTTTCTGCTGTCAGCACCAGATGATTGTTGACATTTAAGTTCGTGTTGCAATGCGGGCATTTGAAATTGTTCATAATCACTCCTTCCTTTATGGTTCTATTTAATTATACGTGTTAATCGGCATTCTGTTCATTCATTTTACTGATTATTGATAATTACTGTATAGGTTGTACAAATCGATAGAGTAAATGGTAAATATGTTAATATAACTGTGCATCGGTGGAGGCGGATCAGTCCGCAATCTTGCAGACCGTTTATGAGCCGTGGGGGCATAGCTGAAAGCGGAAGATCATAGTCCTGCCTGCTGTTGCTTTGGCCTTTAGTATGGCGGGCAGAGGCAATGCGTACACATTAAAACGGATATCCGATTCCGAAGTTTAACGTAAAATCGTTGAAATTAAGTTCATCAAATTCAGCCAGCCAGCGTTCATTTTCCGGAAATGCAGGGTTATATAGCGGCATGCCAAAGTCAAACCTGAGGATAAAGAAAGAAAAGTCCATACGGAAACCCAATCCGGTGCCAAGGGCAACTTCCTTATAAAACCGGTCAAATTCAAACAAAGCTCCTTCCCTGTCATCGGAGGGGTCAAGTGCCCAAATGTTGCCGGCATCGACAAATAACGCACCTTCGAGGAATGAAATGATATCGAAACGGTATTCAAGGTTGAAAAGCAATTTCATATCGGCAATCTGATTGAACAGCGCGCCTCCGGAGTATGAACCGGGGCCCAGAGTGCGAACCTGCCATGCACGTATTGAATTGGCGCCGCCTATATAATACTTTTTCACGAAAGGAAGTCCCTGGGTAGAATTCCCATACGGGATGCCACCTCCCAGGTATAAGCGATATACCACGCTGTTGGCCTTGTCAATCATTTGGGTGTATCTCAGATCAACATCGGCTTTGACATATTGCGCAAATTCAAGGTCAAACAAACTGTAGGCGTTGGCTTCGTTTTGCTGCAATTCCAGAGGGCTCCCAAGGCCTCTGAGCAGATTCCCGGATGTTTCCAGGTTCATCCATATGTACCAGTAATCCTGAATTTTCCGGATGTTCTGATTGTTAAACAGCATGTCGTAGCTCACGGCAGTAATCAGTTGATTTTGAAAGCTGTATCGAATGTAGAGGGAGTCGATCTGCTGGCGGAAGCCATCATCAAAATCAAAAATCTTTACGGTGTAGTATTCAATTGGGTTGATGCTATGTCTGAAATTATCGTTTTTGCTGTACCAGGTATAACCAAAATTGGCATTGCCAAGGGTACGTGTGTAATCCGGCCTGTTCTGATGATTAAACGAAAGTGAGAAGTTGGTTTCGGGATCGTGCTGTTTGACAAAACGCTCACTCTGAAATGGAACCATCAGCTTTGGAACATCCAGCTTTATTTCTGCACCAAATTCAAAAGTGTTTAACAGATGCTCCTGTTCTTCAGTGCCAGTAAGTGTCTGAAGAGATCCCATTAATGTGGTGCTGAATTGTTCCGCCCCCCTTAACAAGTTGCGGTTTTGGTACGTAACAACTCCGGCCAGACCGTAATTTCCACTGGAGTTTGTGCCCTCTGCTGTTACTGAATACGACTGACGTAATGAGGGGCTGAGGTATATATGAGCATCCAGGTATGGGTTTTCTGCATTCCATACCTCTTTGCGTTGATCCTTGTTTTCCTGAAAATTAATGGTTATCAGCTTAAATTGTCCAAGGGAGGCAAAGTGTTTTTGTGTTGATGTGACATTTTCTTTGTTATATTGCTGCCCGGGTTTGATGTAGTTGGCCTGCAAAATGACATCTTTCCGGATTTTCATTTCCCCGTCAATCAGGAAATAATATCCTTTGTATTCTACCGTATCGAGGCTTTGCAGATATTTTTCTTTATCAACAGCATACGCTCCGCGATCAAAGTTTATGTAGAAATATACGTTTTTAATGTCCTGTGGTGTAAAAATCTCTTCAAGAAAGTACCGGTCAGCCTCAAAGGACTTTTTAATGGTCAGTTTAACGTCTACACTATGAGGCGTGTTTGTTGTGTCGGCGTAATAGTGAATGTTTTCGGACGTGAAATAATAATAGCCATTGTTTTTCATGACATTCACAATACGCTCCCGCTCTTTTAGCAATTTCTCAGAATCAAATACCATGCCTTCGTGCAGAAGGGAGTTTGCTGTATCGGCAAGAATAATGTCTTCAACAAAAGGATCAGTGATGTCGTATGTCAGGTTGTTGATGATATATACCTCTCCGGTACGGATGATGTATTTCAGCTTGACTTTTTTCTTGTTTTTTTTGTTGACAATGAGGGTATCCTCAACCCTTGCATCGTAATAGCCACGTTGTTGAAGGTAGTTTTCCAGGTTTTTTTTGCTTTTATAGCGCAGGGATGGTTCATAAATTTCCGGTGGTTCCCCCACAACTTCTCCTATCCGGTTAAACCATTTCGGTGGGTGTTTGCTTGTGTCCTTAGTGTGAAACAGATTATAGGCTGACAGGTGAAAGCGGAAAAGTCCCAGTGTTTTGCGGTTGGGCTTTTGTTTTATGCTGGGCATCAGATCTCCTTCGGAAACCTTTGGGTTGTCACTTGTGACTTCAAGCTTGTTGAGCAGTTGCTCGTCTTCAGGTACAAGCTTTGTAGATTTGCATGATGCCAAAAGAACCACTATTGCCACGACAAACAAAGGAGTGTAAAATCTGCTATGTCGGTTGTTATGTTTCAATGCCTTGCCTTTAATTTGTTCCAAAAATAAGCATTAAGTTTGAATACAGGATAATATTAACTTTGTAACATGTTAACAAATGCAAAAATCAAGCAAATCCGGTCGCTGAAACAAAAAAAATTCAGAGAAAAACATGATCAGTACCTGATTCAGGGTGAGAAAATTGTCTCAGATGCCATAGCGTCTGGTGAGATACCTGTCCTGATTGTTGCCGTACCCGGGCTGATTGAAAAGCATGTTGAATGGGCCGAAAAAACAAGCGTAGAAGCGGCATCTGACAAACAGCTTGATCAGATGAGCAGCCTGAAAAATGCACCGGATGTGCTGGCCGTTATGCCCATGAAGTCTGGAAAGCCCGATGAAGATCGGCTCGCAGGTGAACTTTGTATTGGCCTGGATTGCATACAGGATCCTGGAAACATGGGCGCTATTTTACGCATTGCAGACTGGTTTGGAATTAATGATGTGCTGTGCTCGGAGGATACCGCAGATGTTTTTAACCCCAAGGTGGTACAGGCTTCTATGGGTGCATTGTTTCGTGTGCGGGTGCATTATGTTAATCTTGAAGAAAGCATACGGCGATTGAGATCCCGGGGAGAATACCCTGTTTACGGTACTTTTATGGATGGGGAGTCTGTATACGGGATTAATCCGGTTAATCGCGGAATGCTCCTGATGGGCAATGAAGGCAAGGGGATTTCTCCTGAGCTGACAGTTCATTGTTCACACAAACTGGCTATTCCGCCATTTCCCCGGCAGCGTAACGCCATGGAATCCCTGAATATTGCTGTGGCTGCTGGTATCTTTTGTTCCGAATTCAGACGAAATGCCTGAGCCATCAGCTTCTAACGGACATTCATGTCCAGGTTGTTGCGGAGCTTTTGAATGGCAGGGTTCTTTTTAGCCATCGCCTCATATTTTTCTTCGGCTGTGTAGGGTTTTTTTGGCCCCTCATTTTTTACTTTTTCCGTATTTACAAACATGTCAATTTTACCATTATCCAACTGTCCCTGTAAAGATTTTAATATTTCAGGTTTTATCCCGATCAGTACCCGCTTCATGCTTTCCGAAGGCATGGTGACTTCAATTTTGTAATCGTCTTTCAGTACAGGTTGGTACTTTTTAAGGTTCTGATATAAACGGGGTTGACTTTGGTGTTTTTCGGCAAAGCTTAGCCAGGCTTCTGTCAGGGCATCCTGATTGAAATCAGAGGTGGCAGTAATGCTGCCGGTGCCGTTGCTATCATGTTTTTCATCTTCCGGCTTGTCATCTTTATTGAGTTCAGCCATTATTGAAATGCTGCTGCCATTGGATGGTTTCGGTCGTGATACAGTCCCGGTGCTTTGGCTTTTCGTTTCCTTGCCGGCTTCGTTTTGCGGAGGGCTTACCGGATCCGGGCTTTTTTCTTCTTCTGCACCGGGTTGCGCTTGCCCTGAAGCTTTGTATTTACCCTGTGGTTCGCTGGATACCGATGCGTTTCGTTCAGGTGCAGGTTTGGGTTGAGACGGTTGTTTGGGTTCTGTGGTTGGTGCTGCTGGCTGCTTGTTCTCTCCTGCCGGTTTTTTGGCGGTGCGCATGATGTTGCTGATGCGTATCAGGGCCAGTTCAACATGCAGCCGCTTATTCTGACTGGTTTTATAGCGATAATCACAATCGGTAGCATACTCCAGGGCTTTAACCAGAAAGGCCTCACTGCATTTGGCAGCCATGTTGAGGTATTTTTCCTTGATTTTGTCACCAACTTCGAGCAATTCAGTTGATTTTGTGTCCCGGGCTACAAGAATATCCCTGAAATGCGATGCCAGTCCTGTGATAAAGTAATTCCCATCAAACCCGTGTTCAAGAATCTCATTGAAAATCAACAGAGCCTCCAGATGATCGGCGGCAAGAAAGGCATCCGTCAGACGGAAATAATAATCGTAATCAAGCACATTGAGATTATCTATGGCATCCTGATAGGTTATGTTCTTGCCGGAAAACGATACAATCTGGTCAAATATGGACAAGGCATCCCGCATGGCACCATCAGCTTTTTGAGCGATGATCTGTAATGCCTCGTCTTCAGCCTGGATGCTCTCCCTCTGAGCAACAAATCTTAACCGCTCGGAGATTTCCCGTACCGATATGCGGTTGAAATCATATACCTGACAACGTGATAAAATGGTTGGCAGAATTTTATGTTTTTCTGTGGTTGCCAAAATAAAAATGGCATGGGAGGGAGGCTCTTCCAGTGTCTTTAAAAAAGCATTGAATGCCGAACTACTCAGCATGTGAACCTCATCAATAATGTAAACACTGTATTTACCAATCTGGGGAGGAATGCGTACCTGGTCAATCAGGTTCCGGATGTCTTCTACCGAGTTGTTTGAGGCTGCATCCAGTTCATGTATGTTCATCGAACGCTGCTCATTAAAAGCCATGCAGCTTTCACAACTGTTGCACGGGTTTAAATCTTCATCCAGGTTTTCGCAATTGATGGTTTTCGCAAAAATCCTGGCATTGGTGGTTTTCCCAACACCGCGTGGACCACAAAAAAGATAAGCCTGAGCCAGTTGCCGCTGGCCGATTGCATTCTTTAATGTGCGGGTGATATTTTCCTGACCGACAACGGATTCAAAGGACTCCGGACGGTATTTTCGTGCCGATACAATAAAATTTTCCATAATGCCTGATGTTTTCGATGTAAAGGTAAAGCCTATAATTGAAATCTGAAAACGCTTTTATCAACATTATTCATGGATTTGTTCTTTTTTGTGCTCTAACCTTATTTGTGTCTATTGTCTGCAGAATGATTTTTACAGTGTTACGTATTATGTTGTAAAAAAACATTAATTTATTATGAACATATGTTCTAAATAATTACCTTTGTTCCGTAACAAAATGATAAAAATATGAAAAAAATAGCAGTACCCGTAAGCAATGGATTGTTAAGTCAGCATTTTGGTCATTGTGAGCATTTTGCTCTTTATGACACAGAAGGAGGAGAGATAAAAAATCAGGTTTTGCTGGATGCCCCACCGCACCAGCCGGGCTTGTTGCCCCGTTGGCTTGCTGAGCATGGAGCTACAGACATCCTGGCCGGTGGTATGGGACAACGGGCCATCGCGCTGTTTAATCAGAGTGGCATAAACGTTTATGTAGGAGTTCCCACTAAAACAGCCGATACATTGGTTGCAGACTTTCTTGCCGACAAGCTGGTTACCAATGAAAACCTCTGTGATCATTAGTGCTTATGCGATATAAAATTGCCATTGCCAGTGGTAAGGGCGGAACCGGAAAAACCAGCGTTTCGGTTAATCTGGCAGCCCAATTGGCGAAAGACTTGCCTGATTTTACTGATCAGGTTCTGCTCACAGACCTGGATGTTGAGGAGCCCAACTCATCTTTGTTCTTTTCTGATGCCAAAACCATTCTCGTGCAGGATGAACATCGGCTTGTCCCGGTTTGGGATGAGAAAAAATGTACCCTTTGCAATCTGTGTTCAAAGGTATGTGAGTTTAATGCCATTGCGTTTCTGGGCACGCGCGTTTTGGTGTTCCCTGATTTGTGCCATTCATGTCATGCATGTTCCACTTTATGTCCGGAAGATGCCTTGCCGATGAAAGAGCATAAAATGGGGGAGTCACGTTATCTCAAACCTACGCAGCCAAACCTTAGCCTGATTGAAAATCGTCTGGATATAGGGCAGCCCAGTGCCGTGCCATTGATATCAGAAGCGATGGATAAAATGGAAAATGCAGCAGTTGACAACAGCCTGATTATTATGGATGCGCCTCCGGGTACCTCTTGCCCGATGATGGAAGTGACTAAAGATGCGGATTTTGTTCTTATGGTTACCGAGCCAACACCATTTGGGCTGCATGACCTTGGACTTGCTGTTGAGACTGTCCGCAAACTGGGACGTCCCATGGGAGTGGTGCTCAATAAGGCCGGAAGTGGCAGGGATGAGTTAATTGAGGATTATTGCCGTAAAGAAGGTCTGCCTGTTCTGGGCCGTATCCCTCAGAGTCAGGCCATTGCCGAAGCATACTCACGTGGTGAACTTGTAAACAGATTGAATGATGAGATTGCTGCTGCCTGGACAAATCTGGCGGATGCAATCAAAAAACAGATTACAGCATGAAAGAAATCGTTGTAATATCCGGTAAGGGCGGATGTGGAAAAACATCTGTGACAGCAGGTCTGGCTCACCTTGCTGCCAATGATATTGTGTTGGCTGATGCCGATGTGGATGCCGCTGACATGCACTTGCTGATGGCACCAGACAACTCAAAAGAAGAGGCGTTTTACAGTGGAAAACTTGCTGTGGTGGAGCAGGAAAAATGCATCCGTTGCAGGATTTGCATCAATCATTGCCATTTTGATGCCATTTCCATTGAGGATGCTGAATTGAAAATCAACCCCATTGAATGTGAAGGTTGTGGGTTGTGTACACACATTTGCCCTCACGATGCACTCCATATGGAAACTCAGCGGGCAGGTATGCTGTATGAGGCTAATGCACGCCAGAATATGCCCATGGTACACGCCAGACTTGATATTGGTGCCGATAATTCCGGAAAACTGGTGACCGAAGTGAAAAACCGCAGCCGCGAGGTTGCTGAAAGGGAAGGGCGTGACATCATACTGACAGACGGACCTCCCGGAATTGGCTGTCCTGTTATTGCAGCTCTGTCGGGGGTATCACTTGCTGTTGTGGTGACAGAACCCACCATGTCGGGCTGGCATGATATGAAACGCGTGAATGATTTGCTGAAAAAAATGGAAATCCCTGCCATGCTTGTTATGAATAAAGCAGGGTTGAATCCGGAGCTTACACGCAAAATTGAAAAATTTGCTGCTGAAAACGGTCTGGGTTACACAAAAGAATTTCCCTATGATCCGGTCTTTTCTAAAGCTGTCAGCGAAGGCATTACGGTACCGGAAACCGGGCGTGAAGACCTGACAGCTTTGTTTAAAGAAACATGGCAGGATATTTTGAAATCACTTAAATAAAACATAATCATATGAAAATTGTATTTCCAGCAGATAAGGCATCATGGGATGCCGTTTTAGACGAACGTTTTGGCCGGGCTGCCGGTTTTGTCCTTTACGATGAGGCTGATGACAGCCTGACTTTTATTGAAAACACAGAAAAAAATGCAGGCCACGGGGTTGGCATACAAGCAGCTCAGGCTGTAATTCAGGCTGGTGCTGATATGGTGGTAACCAGCGGCCCGTTTGGCCCCAAAGCCTCTGATGTGTTAAAGCAGGCCGGTGTGAAAATGAAATCACAAGTTGGGCAGGTGAGCATTAAGGAGGCACTGAATGCAATAAAATAAATTGTTATGACACAGGTGATTTTTGGTCCCGTTCCTTCACGGCGATTGGGACAAAGCATAGGAATAAATCATATTCCGCCAAAGGTGTGTACGTATGCATGCCGGTATTGCCAGTTGGGTAATGCCATTCGGATGCAAACCAGGCGGGAAGCGTTTTATAAGCCTGAGGATATCATTCTACAGGTAAAAGAACGGCTAAACCATTCCGGCCATGTCGATTTCCTGACCCTTGTTCCCGACGGTGAACCTGCCCTGGATGCCCGCCTGGATGAGTTGATTACCGGCCTGAAAAAACTGGAGGTTCCGGTTGCTGTTATTTCCAATGCATCCCTCTTGTGGAATGAGGATGTCAGACAAGCTCTGCTTAAAACCGATCGCATATCCGTTAAGGTGGATGCTGCCACAGAAGAAACCTGGAGAAAAGTTGACCGTCCGCATAAAAACCTGGATTTTGAAACTGTGAAGCAGGGTGTACGCGCTTTTGCTGCTGCTTATGAGGGCTATCTAATGACAGAAAGTATGCTGATAGATGGTTACAATGACACGGAAGATGAATTGCGTAAGATGGCTGATTTTCTGGGTGAGGTAAACCCTGATGTGGCTTACATCGCCATTCCTACACGGCCACCGGCAGATCCGCGCGTAAAACCGGCAGGAGAAAAAGCTCTGCAAACTGCCTGGGCATTGTTTTCTGAAAAGGTGAAACGCGCTGAGTTGTTGATTGGTTATGAAGGCAATGCTTTTGCCGCCAGCGGAGATGCAGAATCTGATATTTTAAGCATCACTGCGGTGCATCCCATGCGCGAAGATGCTGTGAAGGAGCTTCTGGAAAAGGACAATGCCGGTATGCAATTGGTGGAACAGCTTATCAAAGACAACAAGCTTTTGCGCCTGAATTTTGGTGGCCACAATTTTTATCTGAGAAAGCTTAAAGCCTGATTATATGCAGATTTAGCCCTGCCCTGTATCGGCTTAAATATCTGCTATGCCTGGCTGTGAATTCTAAAGGCATTTTCTTATCTTTCGCTTAAAAATGCCGCATGCACATGAAAAAACCATACATTCTTGCCTTTGATCAGGGCACGACAAGTTGTCGCAGCCTTTTGTTTGATGAAAATTTTGAGCTTTTGGGTATCAGTCAGAAGGAAATCGGACAGCGCTACCCGAACGATGGCTGGGTAGAACAGGATGCTGAAGAAATATACAACACGCAAATACAAACGGCCAGGGATATATTGGAGAAACTGAATGTTGATGCTGCGCAGATTGCTGCCATCGGCATTACCAATCAGCGGGAAAGCTTTGTCGTTTGGGACAAGCAAACAGGAAAGCCGGTCCATCCGTGCATCGTATGGCAGGATAAGCGTACTGCCAATGTGTGCGAACGCATGGGGCAGGAGGAGATTTCCCGGGTCATACGTCGTAAAACCGGATTGCTGACAGATCCCTATTTTTCAGGAACAAAACTTAAATGGTTGCTGGATCATCATCCTGATATCCGCCGTGGGGCTGAGTCGGGCGATTACCTGTTTGGAACAATTGATAGCTGGCTGATATGGAAAATAAGTGCCGGCAAATACCACATCACTGATGTCAGCAATGCATCACGAACCTTATTGTTTGATATCCACAGCCTGAAATGGGATGATGAGCTGCTGGACTATTTTCATGTGCCCAAAGCCATGATGCCTGAGGTAACCGATTCCTCAGGGAAACTTGCTGAAACCGCTAATGATTTGTTTGCCGGAAAACCCATACCCATTACCGGTATTGCCGGAGACCAGCAGGCTGCTCTTTTCGGACAGGCCTGTTACCAACCGGGAATGGTAAAAAATACCTACGGAACCGGTTGTTTTATGCTGATGAATGTAGGAAATCATTGCCCCGCAACACGGGAGGATGGCCTGCTCAGAACTGTTGCATGGCGTATTAATGGGGTGCCGGTTTATGCTCTTGAGGGCTCGATTTTCTTTGCAGGAGCTACCATTAAGTGGTTGCGTGACAAGCTGGGACTTATTGATTCAGCCGGAGAGTCAGAATCACTTGCCCAAAGTGTTGAGCATACCTCCGGAGTATATTTTGTGCCGGCATTTGCCGGTCTGGGGACACCCTATTGGGACCCTGATGCCCGGGGTGTCATTGTTGGCCTTACACAAGCTGCCGGCAAAGCGGAGGTTGTAAGGGCAGCTCTGGAGTCTCTGGCCTATCAGACCCGGGATGTGCTGGAAATCATGCAGGATAGTGCCGGAATGGAAACCGAAAGCCTGCGGGTGGATGGTGGTGCGAGTGCAAATGATTTTATGCTGCAGTTCCAGGCGGACATTACCAGTCAGGCGGTTTCGCGGCCGGGTATTACAGAAACAACGGCGTTGGGAGCTGCTTTCCTGGCCGGGCTTGGCGTTGGTTTTACCAGCATGGAGAAAATAAATCAATACTGGCGGGTAGATAAACGCTTTGAGCCGGATATGTCCTCAGAAAAGCGCAACAGGCTGTATAATGGCTGGAAACGGGCTGTCGAGCGCAGTCGTGATTGGTATCAACAGGATTAACCTTTAAAGTGCCGGGCATTTATCAGCCTTTTTATTTTGATTGGTAGAAATTTTGTATATTTCGCAATTCAAGCATGCTGATTATGAAGATTCGTCTGTACGCATTATTGCTGGTATTGCTTGCCGGATATGCCTGTAAAGGTCCCGGCGACTTTCAGCAACCTATGCAGCCTACCAATGAAATAATCGGAACGGATAATGGTACCTTTACCGGTGAAAACTTTACCGAAGAAGTGCTTGGTGTAAGTTTTGAAATGGTAGCGGTGGAGGGCGGAACGTTTTATATGGGAAGCAAAGCCCCGGACGCCAAAGACGACGAAAATCCGGTACATAAAGTGCGTGTGAATGATTTTTACATCGGCAGGTACGAAGTTACCCAGGAAGTATGGTTTGCTGTAATGGGCGATGACCCCAGTTATTACGCAGGATGTTACAATTGTCCGGTTGAAGACATTGAAACTCGCGTGGAAGTGTTTATTGAAGCACTGAATCAGGTAACAGGCAAGGATTATCGGTTACCTACCGAGGCGGAATGGGAGTTTGCAGCGCGTGGCGGCCTGAAATCCAACGGTTTTACTTACAGTGGAAGCAATGATATTGATGAAGTTGCCTGGTATGCTGCCAACGCCAGCGGAAAAACCCAGCCAATAGGACAAAAAATGCCCAATGAACTCGGTCTGTATGATATGACAGGCAATGTATGGGAACCATGTATGGATGAATACAATGCCGATTATTACAATTTTAGTGTTCCCAATAATCCGCTTGCGCCCGAAAGTAACAACTACCGTGTGTTACGGGGTGGTTCCTGGTTTAACGAGCCTGAGGATTGCCGTGTTACCAACCGGCAGGAAGGTATAAAAGGTTATGGTAGCAACGCCCGCGGGATTCGGCTGGTACACGACATGTAAAAAATTAACTGCATATGAACATTGAAAGTTTCCGGGAGTATTGCATTCAGAAAGCCGGAGTGACAGAACATTTTCCATTTGATGAGACCACGCTTGTATTTAAAGTGATGGGTAAGATGTTTGCCCTTACGGATGTGGAAGATCCCTTTGCGCTGGCTCTGAAATGCGATCCGGAACGAGCCGTGGAGCTCAGGGAAACATATCCGTCAATAAAACCCGGCTGGCACATGAACAAAACTCACTGGAACACGGTGATGGTGGATGGCAGTTTAACGGATCATATGCTGAAGGAATTTATTGATCATTCTTACGATCTTGTGGTGGCCGGCTTGCCCAAAAAAGACCGGCAGCGTTTGCAATCACTGTAGTTTAGCGGTATATCTTTGCGCCAGGACGCCCGCCTGCCGGACGGGCAGGCAGCCAGTTAGCTTAGGTTATGCAATGGAGCACTGGCAGCGCAGAGCCTAACTAAACGGCGCAGGCCGCCCGGGCGCCCCTTGGAATGCAAAAAAAGAAAACCGCTCCATTGGAATGAAGCGGCTCACCTGGCGGTGATCTGATGGGTTAAGCTCAGATGATGAATCTGACTCCAAAGGCAAATGCATTGAGATTGTTGCCTTCAGGTCCTTTATCTTTTTCAAACAATGTGTTGAGGTCGTAATTCATGAAAATGTTTATTTCTTTAATTCCGATCATGGCTTTTACACCGTAGCGGAAATTGTTGAGGTAGAAGTTGTCGTAATTCTTGTCTTTACGTTTTTGTCCGTCTTCGTCCCAAACATTTTTGGTATGCGCACCTATGCGATAGCCTGCGTATCCGCCTACACCGATCCTGAGGGGGCGTTTGTTTATGCCTCCCTGTGTTTCGCCCATATGAAAGACGGGCATGAGGTTAAGGTCAAGATAAGAGACAGTAAGTTTGGAGCGGAGGGCATCGTTTTCGCCCTGGTCGTATAAGGGATTGTCGGTGTATGTGATAACCGGTTCACCGTCAATGGTTTGCCCTTCATTGGTGACAATGCTTTTGTCCTGCAATTTAAAATTGTACCAGAGCAGGTCTGCACCCATGTCGATGCTGAACCAGCTTGTGGCATAAGCGCGGAAACCGGTTTCGAAAGCAACGCTCCATGAGCCGAATGGTTTTACATAATAATTGGCATCACCTGAGGGAAAATTCTGATTTTCCAGATAGTTGTTCATTCCCAGGTCGTATGCAAAGTAATTGTAAAACATTTTATCCGAATCATCGGTTTCAAATTCGAATTCAATCTCATTGTCTTTCTCCATGTCTTCATCTTTGATGCGCATTTTTTCGACCACCTCTCCATCTTTATCTGTGATGGTAATGACCTTTTCGTTTTCAAAATCTTCAATGCGGATGTCTTGCATGCTTTTGTCCACCTCTTTCATGGCTTCTTCAACAATTTTCATGATGCTGTCCATGTCGGGGATGTTTTCGAGCTCTTCCATGTTTTCAATTTCGCTCATATCAATTGTACTTACGGTATCACCGTCAACAACAATTCTAAGGGTATCATCATCAGGGGCGGGATTAGCGTAGGCAGGTGAGATTAGCAAAGCTGCTGCGATTGTCAGTGTTCCGAGTAATTGTTTTATGCGTTTCATAATTCCAGTGTTTTTTGAGTGAATATTTTTGTTTGTTTTTTTTCTAAGGCTTATTGCAATTCGTTACGGTTTTTGTTATCGTAATCTGATTTGAAGTAGATTTTTTCAACGGGCGCTTCATTGAGTTCAGGTTCAGGCGTGGTGTTTCCCATATCTGTTTTGTTTATTGTATTGTTGCAGGCTGAATCCAGAAAACTGCCAATGTGGCTGCGGAATCTGTCCAGCAATGATGTTGACTCGTTTGACTTTTTAACCTCCTTGTTTGATATTTGTTTACTCAGATAATGGATGTTGTGGTGATAGTTACCATCTTCACCCACATAGAGGGTAGCTTTGGCAATGTCATCAAACACAAAAGATATGACCTTTTTGTGTGTGTTTGTTTCTGTGGATTCATAAATGTAATTCTTCGGTGTCAGACTTTCTGAGTGATTTATTTTGCAGGGGTTGTAGTCCCTTAATTCGGAATCGGTATGGTCTGATTTTTTGGTTTTAGGAAGCTCTCTGGCTTCAGTACTGACTGCATTCATAAGGAAAAGAATCAGTATTGCGAATGGGATGATGGTGATTTGCGTTTTCATAGCTTTATGTTTTTTCGTTTTTGATTTCACCCGTGTGACGGCATGTGGGGGATATTTGTTACAAAAATGTTCTGTTAACGCTTTGTTAAAAATCATAAGGGTCAGAATATCAGCAAGTAAGAGGATTAATTTTTTTTTGTTTATGCATGGCTTTGGTTCACGGTATGTGTTCCTTATGGCCATGATTACAGGTTCGGGCTTCGAATTTTCAGGTTGAGAACGAAAATATGCGGGTCTGTCATGTTTTCTTTTTCAACCACTTTCCTGGCAGATACTTTTGCTGCTGTAAACAAATGTTAAACACAAAAACACTACGTATTATGAAAACAAAAATGACAATTATCCTGACAAGCCTGATTTTGGTTGCAGGTTTAACAAGCAGAGCACAGGACACCTGTGCAAAACACGAAACACCTATGAAACCCTTTGCATTTGAATTAAATGGCGGTGCATCAATGGCTGTTAAAAATCTGAGCGGAACGAATTTGCAGCCGGGCTTTGGTTTCGAAGGCGTTTTTACATGGAATTTTATGCAACATACTGGTATTTATGCCGGATGGGGATGGAACAAGCTTTCTGCTGAATCATCATTTGCCGGTAATGATGTGTGTTTTGAAGAGACTGGATATATCATCGGCCTGCAATTCAAGCATTACCTAAAAAATGGTAAGATGGCATATTATCTCAGAGCAGGTGCTTTATACAATCATCTTGAGCTCGAAAATTCCGAAGGGCTTATAACTGCTGATACTGGTCATGGCATGGGTGTTCAGTTTGCCGGCGGCATAGATATTCCCATTGGTTCGGACTGGCATGTGGTGCCAGGGATAAAATTCAATTCGCTGAAACGTAATATGCTGCTCGAGGGCCAAACCTATAGGCTGAAGCAAAATTACCTGTCTGTGCGGGTTGGCATACAGAAATCTTTTTAATTGTATTTATTAATGCATTCATTTAAAATCAGAAACGTGATGAAAAAATCGAGAATAATACTTTTGCTTTTTACCGCCATATTATTTGCAGTAGCATGCACACCCAAAGAATTCCCTGTTATTGGCTTTGATACGGACCTGAGCGAAGAAGATCGTGGTATTACCATGATGCATGTTGGCAGCAATACCGGTTCAGTAACATTGCATGGAGAAATTTATTTATCCGGTGGCAAAATGAATCTGGAGTTTGAAAGCCCTGACGGACAGATCGTGTACAACAAAGTTGTCGAAGGTCCCGCCCGGATTTATGTCAATGAAATCACACCCTCCATGCGTGGGTTGTATAAATTGAGATACACCTGCAAAAACGGTGAAGGGTACATTAACCTGAAAATGTTCAGATAACAGTATAAGGTAGTGCAAATGAAAAAGACTAAGGTATTTCTGTTGATTGGTTTGTGGCTTTTGCCGGTGGCTGGTGTTTTCTATTCCTGCCGGCATAAGCCCGCTGAAGTTGTTTTGTGTGGCACTGTTCACGGGTTTCATAGGAACAACCCGAATTATAGCTACAGCGATTTGTTTAATCTGATCGAAGTCACAAATCCGGATATTATTGGAGTAGAGATAAGGCCTGAAGACCTTGAGGGTTCTGATTCTGTATTAAACAGTTTCTATCCATATGAGATGACAGAGGTGACAAGACGGTTTAGCGATGTGAAAGTGGTTGGGATAGACTGGTGGAGTGAATCAACGGTTGGTAAAACGGCATCAAATGAGCTGATTGAGAATCTGCATCAACGAAAACTTGAAAAACACCTGGAGTCAGATTCTGTCATAATGGAGGGTATGCCAGCGATACTCGACAGCCTGAACCGTGTGAAAATGCAAATAGCTGCTGATTCATCCTTAAGTTCCATCATGCATGGATGCTACGATTCACTGAATCAACGATATTATAAAGAATTGGGGCTGTTTTTAAATGAAACGCCTTACAGTGGGTTGCATGATGACTATATGATGCGCCATCACAAAATTGGTGATAATATGGTAAATATTGTAAACAGGCATCCGGGAAAACGCATTGTGTTTCTCACCGGCGCCGATCATCAGGTGTTTGCAAAAAAGCGCTTGCTGGAAAAATGTGGCGACAGAATAATCCTGAACCCCACTGTGCGAGAATCCCCATAGCTTATGCTCACCGGTTGTTATGAAATAAATATATCTTTGAATCAATTAATACTTTATGCATGCGTTTTAAAAAAATAAATCAAACCATTCCTTTTTCCAGGCTTATCTGGTTTATTGTCGGGCTTGCAGTAGCCATTCAATTAATCATAATAACTTACAATCACCTCAGTGGATACTTTGTGTTGGAGGATTTTCGGCATTTCCTGTTACGCTTGCTTCGTGGCACATTGCTGAGTACCATGGCAGGCCTGATGATCGTTTACGGCAACCTGCTGGTGATTGCCCTGATGAATAAGCTTGCTTCATGGAGCGAAAAACCACTTGTTCGAATTTCTCTTCAGTTGATCTGTACTGTTCTCCTGGCTGCTGTTGTATCTGTAGGAATTACCAGCTTTGCACATTATATCAAACCCTATCGGGAAGGTTTTTCTGACGTTGTTTTGACCAATGCGTTGATTTATGCAGTAGTTAATATTGTGATTATGACAGTTCTGGAAGCCTGGATTTATTTTATTGAAGGAAAGCAGGCCCGTTCTGAGGCGCAGAAACTGCGTGAAGAGCTTTCACAGATTAAGTTTGAAGTATTGAAAAGTCAGATCAATCCACATTTTATGTTTAATAGCCTGAATGTGCTGTCCGGTTTGATATCAAGGGACAGGGATAAGGCTCAGGATTTTATAGATGAATTCTCACATGTATACCGCTATGTCCTGGAAATGATTGAGCAACCCGTCAGTACACTAAGCCGTGAACTGGATTTTATGCGATCTTACCTGTTTTTGCAGCAGATCCGATACGGGGAGTGCCTTACTTACAGTGTTAATATCCCTGGCGGATATCTTGATAAACTGCTGCCACCACTTTCATTGCAAGTGGTTCTGGAAAACGCTGTCAAGCACAATGTGGTAAATGATGCAAATCCTCTGCATATTGATATTAAGGCATCTGACGAGTCGCTTGTGGTTAGTAATACATTAAAACCCAAAATGAGCATGGGCAAGTCAACAGGAGTAGGCCTTAAGAATCTGGAAAAACGGTATGCACTGGTGGGGAGCAAATTACCGGTTTTTTATGTCGATAGCAATCATTATATTGCCCGTCTGCCACTAATTGAAACAAATTAATATGAATGTTCTTATAATTGAAGATGAAAGCATTGCCGCAGAACGTCTTGCATCAAATTTGCGCGACATTGAGCCTGAGGCAAGAATTGTTGGTTTTATTGATTCTGTAAAAGATGCAGTCAAGTGGTTTAGCAACAATTCGGCTGATCTTGTTTTTCTCGATATTCAGCTTTCTGATGGAATCAGCTTCAGTATTTTCGAACAGGTTGACGTTGATACACCGGTGATTTTTACTACTGCTTACGATGAATATGCCATTAAGGCGTTTCGCTTAAACAGCATTGACTATTTGCTAAAGCCTATACGCAAAAGCGACCTGATGGAAAGCATGCGCAAGTTCCACAAGGTGAAATCCGCGAATCATGTGGATTTTGACAAACTGCTGAATGCCCTGAATCAGAAAACGCCTGACTACAAACAGCGGTTTTTGCTTCAGTACGGGGAGCGAATGGTGAAGGTTGATGTTACAGACATAGCATATTTTTACGTTTTGGAGAAATCGGTGTTTCTGAAAACAGAAAGTGGGAATTCATATCCTGTCAACCATTCCCTTGATAAACTTGTAAATATGCTTAACCCTGCCTTATTTTTCCGGATAAACCGGAAAATGATTGTTAACATTGATGCCATTAAAAAGATGACAGCTTATTCACGCGGCCGGGTAAAGCTAAGCTTAAACCCATCAGCAGAAAATGAACAGGATGCTGTGGTTAGCGTGGAAAGGGCCAACGGCTTTAAAAACTGGCTCAACGGTTAGCAGGTTTTCCGCTTGTCATAGTAAACACAGGCTGGCCTTACTTACTGTGCAGGTTTGCCACGCCTGCCATTGTTTTACGTGATATTTTCCTGCTTTTATTATAAAATCTCCCAAAAGCTTGTTACCTTTACGCAAAGCCATTGCCATGCGAATGAAAATCAGGGCAAATAGTGTTGGATTGATAATATTTATCCTTGCTGTTGTGCATATTCAGACGGGTTTTGCTCAGGATATTCACTTCAGCCAGTACATGCATTCGCCCCTGAATCTTAACCCTGCCGAAACCGGAAATTTTCAGGGTGATTATCGTTTTGTTGGCAATCATAAACGCCAATGGCTGAGTTTTGCCAATGCATACAGTACCTTTTCAGTTTCTGTCGACCGGTCATTTTTCCGAACGTCCACGGTAGTTCCCTCAGCTGGCTTTTTACTGAATAACGATGTCTCCGGTGATGGTGATTTCGGAACCTTACAGTTAATTGTTCCGCTTTCTGCCAGGTATCAGCATAATGATCTGGGTATAACGCTGGGCGCAAGCGCCGGATGGATTCAGCACGGGTTTAATTTCAATGCGTTTTATTTTGGTAACCAATATACAGGAGAGCGGTTCGATCCTTCTCTGCCCAACAATGAGGCACCCGAAGCGGATAGATTTTCGTATGTTGATTTCTCCACCGGGGTGCTGGCAGATTACCGCATAAATGACAGCCTGACGATACGGCTTGGAAGTGCTGTTCAACACGCAGGCAGGCCTGAAAAATCCTTTTACCAGGATGAAAATGTACGCTTACCGTTGCGTTGGCAGATATATGCCAGTGGGGAGTTTGATTTGCAACCTGATTTACTATTGCTGCCCTCTGTTATGTTTATGAACCAGGGAAGTTATCGCGAATTTAATATCGGTGGCCAGCTGCGTTTTGATGTCAATCCGCTGGGCTTGCGTTCATTTTATCTGGGAGCGATGTTCCGGGCCAGTGATGCCGGTATACTGATGTTTGGTATGGACTATAATCAACTGCAGTTTCATCTGTCATATGATATAAACGTTTCCGGACTCACCACCATCAGCCGTGGTAGGGGAGGCGTGGAGATTTCCGTAATATACCTCTTTAATAAACTTAACCTTAGCAATAAACCACCCGTTAGAAAATGTCCGGAATTTATTTGAAACCATACCTCATATTGGTGTTTGTTTTGTTGAGCTTTACCGGTAAAGCTCAGGATCTTAAAAGCCTCGTGCGCTCAGGCGACATCGCAGCTCAAAATGGGAATTACTATGGAGCTGCATATTTTTATAAACAGGCTTTACGCATGGATGATAACATTCCGGAACTTCATTACAAAATGGCTGAAGCCTGCCGGAAAGACAGGGATTATATTCCGGCCGCAAAGCATTATGATAAACTTGTGCCACATTTCAATGACAGGTACCCACATGCAGAATACTACCTGGCAAAAATGCTTAAGGCCCGCGGTAACTATCTGAAAGCCCAGTATCATTACCGATCATACCACAAACGACTAATAGACAGGTTGAATTCAGACATGCGGGTTGCGCGGGCAAAACGGCAAATCATTGCATGCGAAATTGCGCAACGCCTGATGTTCCGACCAAAGAACCTGGACGTGCAAGCCATGGATACCAGCATAAATACGGTGTATGCTGAGCTGTGTGCAGATGGTATTGCCGACAGCCTGATTTTTTACACATCGGTACAACCGCTGGATACTGCAGATGATGTTTTTGAGGCAGCAATATACCTGAACAATACCTCCGTTTCGCATAAGCTGGACAGCCTGGTAAACCGAGCCGGGAAACAGGCTGCTAATCCGTACTATGACAGTTTGAATGCCCGGTTGTATTTCACCCTATCCGATGCTCATAATCCGCCTCATATCTATGTGGCTGATATGCTAAACACGCTTCCGGTGAATCTGCAGATTTTGCCAGCTTCTGTTAATACACCGGGTTATGCATCCACTCATCCTGCCATAGTGCATACCGATAGTTTGTCATACCTTCTTTATGCCTCTAACCGTCCTGACGGATGTGGCGGATATGACCTGTACTACCACATCATAAAAGAAGATGGTAAATACGGACGCCCGTATAACATCGGGCGACGTACCCGGGATGACAGCAAGTTTGCCTTTCTGGTTGATACAAGCTCTGTGTTCAATACACCCGGTAATGATATTTGTCCGTTTTATGATAAAAGTGACAGCACGCTTTATTTTTCCAGCGACTGGTACTACGGTATGGGTGAATACGATGTCTTTGCCATGCCCTGGACATTTAATATGCCGGATACAAACAAGATTGATAATTTAGGCCATCCGGTAAATACACCACAAAATGATTTGTATTACCGTATTGACAAGGGGCATAAAAAAGCATACATCACATCCAATCGCGATGGTGCCATTGCGCCACGGCATCAGTCATGCTGCAATGATATATTTTGGTACAACTTGCCACAGCAAATCAAACAGAAGAGCCCTGAAGAAATCCGGCAGGAGGAAATTGCCGGGATGACGAAAATGGCTGAACAGCTTATTCCCATAACACTGTATTTTCATAACGACAGGCCGGATCCCGGAAGCTGGGATACCACAACCAGCATAAGTTATGACCAGACGATTGAAGATTATCTTGAAATGCAGCCATTGTATCAGGATAAATTTGTCAACGGACTACAAGGGGAAGATGCCCGCCTGGCTTCTGACAGCATTGAATACTTTTTTGAAGAATACGTTAATTCAGAATATCAGCGCTTAAGAAAATTCATGCTGCTGCTTGAAGAATTACTGCAGGAAGAGCAGCAGATTGTATTGACCATAAAAGGTTATACCAGCCCGTTGAATACACCAGAGTACAACCTTAATCTGGCTAAACGCCGTATCAGCAGTTTCAAAAATTTCATTTACGATTATAAAGGCGGAATGCTGATGCAGTATATTGATGAAGGTTTGCTTGCCATCGAAACGGTTCCCTTTGGTGAAAGTCAGGTTAAAAAAGGCATTTCAGATGATCCCTCCGACAGACGCAATTCAGTGTATAATCCGCTGGCTGCAGAAGAACGGAAAATTGAGCTGATTGCCGTGAAAGTCCATGCAGATTAACGGATTTTTTTGTATTATTGTAATGAAACTTAAAATCCATACCGTATGAAAGAACGTACTCTATGTATGATTAAACCTTTGGCTGTGCAGAACGGATATATTGCACCGATTCTTGAGGATATACATCAGGCCGGTTTTCGCATCTGTGCTATGAAAATGATACAACTCACACAGGATCATGCACGGAATTTTTATAAGATACATGCAGATAAAGGCTTCTTTGATACCCTTGTGGATTTTATGGCTTCCGGTCCCATCGTAGCTGTTGTTATTGAAAAATCAAACGCTGTGGCAGACTTCCGTCAGCTTATAGGCGATACCGATCCCCGGAAAGCTCCTGAAGGTTCTATCCGGGCTAAATACGCACGCGATATTACCCACAATGCCGTTCATGGTTCAGATTCCATTGATAATGCCTGTAAAGAAACCGGCTTTTTCTTTAGTGAGACAGAGATTTATTAAAAAAATAATCGTTTCCGGGGCTTAATTCATCACCTCAGAATGCCGGTTCGTCAAAAACATCGCATTTTAACATAAATTTAAGCGAAATTATTTGGAATTAGTCCAGATAAGGTGTTATATTTGATTAAAATTAATTGTTTAATTAATCTAAATTAATGCCATATGAAAACACATGAATTTAACAATGAGCTGATAGGATTAAAAGATAACTTGAAATATTTTGCATTTAGTTTGGTGTCCAATGAAGAGGAAGCTAATGATTTGGTTCAGGAAACATTTTTCAAAGCTTTATCAAACCAGGACAAATACAAGGACAATACGAATTTCAAGGCCTGGGTATTTACCATTTTGAAAAATACGTTTATAAATAACTACAACAAAGCCTCCCGTCAAAAGACGGCATTTGATAACACCAAAGATGCCTATTATTTAAACAGCAATCAATCGGATCACTCTGTGACCCCGGATTCTACATACACTGCAAATGAAATTCACAGGGCCATTGCAGATCTGGATGATGCATATCGTGTACCTTTTATGCGGTTTACGCACGGGTACAAGTATCAGGAAATTGCTGAAGAGTTGAAATTGCCCATTGGTACGGTTAAAAGCCGGATATTTTTTGCCCGCAAGAAACTTATGGAGCAGTTAAAGGATTTCAGGTAATCAAATAAACGTTTCGATCTGATTATCAAGCCGTGGCCTTATTGGGTTGCGGCTTTTTTCTAGAGCATATGAATGAGTTCTCTGAGGTTGTGTATTTCAAAGGTGGGTACACCTTCAGGGATGTCTTCTTCGATGTCCATAAGATCAATATGCCCCGGGTTAAACCATACCTGGTCCATGCCAGCGTTATGTGCTCCGATTATATCCACAACCATATCGTCGCCCACGACAAGTGATTCTTTCTTTTTAGCGCCTGTGCGTTTGATTATTTCATCAAAGAACGCTTTTTTTGGTTTTTGTGCGCCGATTTCTTCTGAAGTAAATATGTTGTCAAAGTACTTGCGAAGTTTGGCATTTTTGATTTTTTCGTGCTGCACTTCTTTAAATCCGTTCGTAATCAGGTGCATTTTATATTCCTTACGCAGATAAATCAGGCTCATCTGGGCATACGAAAATAATTTGCGTTTTGTCGGGCTGATGCTAAGGTATTCCTCTGACATGGTTTTTGCAAGCTTTTCATCATCCACACCACCTTCTTTCAGGGTTAACAAAAAGCGTTTCCAGCTAAGGTCATCTTTTTTAACCTCACCTTCGCGGTAAAGTTTCCACAGGGTTTCGTTGTATTCTTTGTAATGATCGTAAAACTCATCAAATCCAGCAAAATGATCAAAAAGCTGATGTTTATGATAAATTTCCATGAATGTTTCACGGGCGTTACGTTCAAAGTCCCATATTGTCCTGTCGAGATCTATGAAAATATGCTTATATCCATGATTTTTTTTTGATGTATGTGTTTTCATAATTAGTTAAAACTGGTTATATCTCTTACAAATCTGTGTTTTTATTTTGAATATTCATACAAACTTAAGTTTTTATTTTCTATTATTATAATAAAACCCCTAAGATTTATATTATTATGATAAAAAAACCATGTTTATATATTCTGAAAGCCTCAGGATTTACTTAAATGAATGCGCCCGGTATCCAAATAATAATTGATTTGTTAATAGCTTACTTCAATTACCAGATAACGCGAAGTGGACCAAAATTGTTCAGGCCGTGTAATGATTAGCTTTTGGGGATCGCCATTGGGAGCATAAAATTTATAAGCTGTGGACGGATGTGTTGAAAGCAGTCTGGCTTTTTTCGCTTTTAGGGGGATTTCACGTGTGTTGTCAATTTTAATGGATCTGAATGCATCCTGTTCAAAATAATCATCAAAACGATTTATACTGCCTACACCAATGATTCCTCCTGTGCGGGTAGTAACGCCTTTGTCGTACAATTCTTCGCTGGTTCCAATTGCCATGTAAGCCGTGTTTAAGATGGTTTTCTGAGCTTCTATGGTTTTGTTTTTTTCGTTGTTTTCGTTAACCAGAGAGTCGATGGTGCTGTTCAGCAGTTGCATTTCGGTGTTGCGGTTTTCCAGCTTTTTGCGAAGCCTGCTAATCTCCTGGTTTTTGCGTTCAACCGTTGTTGCTAGAATATTCAGAGATTTTTTCATGTTCTCATTTAACATGTTGGATGCCTCCAGTGTGTCTCTGAGGTTTCTTACGGTTTCCTTGTTTTCCTGCAGCAGTTCATAAATCAGCATGATATCATCCTGGATTTTTTTGCTGGAAACTCCTCCGGGCATTTCTGTGGCAGACATGGAGATGATATCTTCTTTTTCTTTTATACGTTGAAGGTTTTCGTTGATATCATTAAATGCCTCCATAAATTGTTCGAGCGATTCCTCTTTTTTTTCGGCTTCGTCCTTCAGTTGTTGATTTTCTTTTTTGAGCGAACTGACTTCCTCCGGGGTATATTTGCTTTCTCCGGCACTATTGTTATCCTTGTTCTGACATGACAGAATACCTGCAAACAATAGCAGAATCAATAATTTGTATTTCATCTGTAGTTAATGCTTTTTATTATCAACGAAAACGTTGCTGTATTATTGAATTTCATTACCATTTTTTTTAGTGGTTTTGCCTTCCACTACAACAACAAATTCGCCTTTAATTTTGTTTTGATTAAAATGCGCTGCCAGATCTGAAAGTGTGCCCCGTTTTGTTTCTTCAAATTGTTTTGATATTTCACGGCTTACTGAGGCTTTGCGTTCATATCCGAACACATCGGCAAGCTGTTCCAGCAGTTTTATCAACCTGTAAGGGGATTCATAAAACACCATGCTGCGCTCTTCTTCTGCCAGTGCTGTAATTCGTTTTGTGCGGCCTTTTTTGTGGGGCAAAAAGCCTTCAAAGACAAAACGATCATTCGGTAATCCACTTACAGCCAGTGCAGGAATAAATGCTGTTGCTCCGGGAAGGCATTCCACTGTTACTCCTTTTTCTGTACAGGATTTAACAAGCAAATAGCCGGGATCTGAAATAGCGGGGGTGCCTGCATCGGTAATCATGGCATAGTGCTTGCCGCCAAGCATTTGATCTGCCAGCGCAGGGGCTGTTTTGTGTTCATTAAATTTGTGATGCGAGATCATAGGTGTGCTGATGTCAAAATGCTTCAGCAGGAACCCGCTGTTTCGGGTGTCTTCGGCCAGGATAGCGTCTGCGCTCTTCAGCACTTCTATCGCCCTGAATGTCATATCCTGCAGATTGCCGATTGGCGTTGGTACCAGTGTAAGTTTACCTGCCATATGATTTTAAAAAGTTGGTGATAAGCTCAAAAATGTCGTAATATCCACCAAGGCTTACCGATGAGGATACATCAGCAGGGTTGTGGTAAAAGGTTTCCCCGCCCCGGCTGTAAATAAACACCGATTTTACCCCTTTCTGATGGAATGGAAAATGGTCGCTGTTAGGAGAAACCGGCCTGCATTTAATATCGTCAAGTAAATTTAGCGAATCATTTATGTGAATAAAGGCTTCCCGTTCTTTCGTGTACAGGCTGTCTTTGGCATTAACAATGGCTATGCCTTTTTCACCGGTGCCTGCCATATCAAGATTTATCAAAAAATCAATGCTGTCAAGCGGATAAAGCGGTTTGTTCACGTACCAGCTTGACCCCAGTAATCCAGCTTCCTCACCGGCAAATAGCATGATAAGGACATTAAATTCAGGCGGATTGCTTTTGTAATACCGGGCAATATCCAGACACATTGCCACACCACTGGCGTTATCCTGTGCACCCGGATAGTACAGATCTTTACCTATTCCTCCCAGGTGGTCGTAATGTGCAGTAAAAGCAATTGTTTTACCGGTTTCTGCCGGTAAATATCCCACAACATTGCTGGCTGTCGTCTTTGCTATTTTACTTTTAATCGTTAGTTCGATGGTTTGTGCCTCCACAGGAAATGCATCGCGGGTAAACTGAAAAACCGGCGCTTTTTTTGTTTCAGTGGACACGCTCCAGATGGTATACCTGTCATTAATCATGATGTAGGCTTTTGCCTTCAGGTAATTGTTTCTGATCTTTTCCTTGACCAATCGTTCCTGTTTTTTTTCATCAATTTGCCAGACAGGAATAACAACAATGCGTTTGTGGTATTTACCTTTCTGCAGGTCGCAGAATCTCAGGCTGTCATTCACCACTGTGCTGTCGAGAATATGCAATGGGAATGTTCCGTTTATCGATGGGCAGTCAGATGGCATAACGTAATCATAACCGGCACGATATGTTTCCCCGTTTATGGAAAGAACCGGATCTGCGGGAAAGGTGTTTACCCTGAATGAAAAATCCTGCAAATAACTATCGTCCACAGGCTGTAGCCCGATATGTTTCATTTCATCCCGTAAATAGGCGGCTGCTTTGTTTCCTCCCTGATTCAGGTATCCCCGGCCGAAAAAATGTTGCGAGGATAGGGTGTCGACAAGCTGCCTGACATAACTTGTATCCTGAGCGGATAACTGCATGCTCAGAAGGATAAAAGCCAGCAGGTATAATGATCTTTTAATCATTTTGCGGGAATTTACGTTCGATAATGCTCAGAAAATACCGGACTGTTTTATCATCCAAATCCAGATTGTAATCAGTCAGGCAGTTTTTGGCTTCATCCATGCTGGTTTTGTTGTTGAGCTCCTCAATACAGCGATTGAATTCATCAGCGTTGCCTTTAAATAGGTTTTTGATAAAAAGAAAACGGTCACCAAGCCCTATGGCTGCTTTAATGTCTGTGATCGGTTTTGATTTTAATTTACTGGCAAGGTCTTTAGGGTGGTTGTTTGCTCCGATTTTCTCATTTACTGCCTTTTTGTTGGCGCCGAGTTTTTCGCCCAATGCCTGTGATTTTGTCCCGTGAGAATGTTGTTCTGCAGTGTGGCCAAATAAGTCATCCTGAGGGGGGGGGCTCGTAGGATTGTTTTTTTCCTTCTCAGGGGATGATGTGGATGGGGGTGTTTCTGTGTTTTTTTCACCTTCAGCATTGTTTGCTGATTCTTCTTTTGTGCCGGTAAACATATCAGAATGCAGCTCACCCGTAACCTCTTCCTGAGCCGGTTTGTTTTCTGATTCACCGGTTGTGGCTGGTTTGACGTCATCAGGTTTTTCTTCTTTTGCCGGCGGTTTTGACTCCGGAGCAGGAGCAGGTTTTTCTGTTACCGGTTTTTCATCTGCAGCTTTCGGGGTGTTTTTTGTGGGTGGATTCATATCAGACGACATGGAATCCAATTCCAGCAGGCTTGTGTAAAGTTCCCGAATCTGATGCTGAGCTGCATCTACATCAAGCTGATGTGCGTTGTGTTTTTCAATGCGTTTCAGGGTTGTTCCCAGGTTTTCCCAAAGTTTTAATGCCTCTTTCGCGTTCATAAGGTGTATTTCTCTTTCAGAATTTGTAAATTTGTAAAATTAAAACAATTTAAGCGGATTTTATAATTCCCCGGAATGTTTAATGAAAAGATAGAAAAACGAACGCTTAAAGCCGGCTGGATAGAGGTAATTGCCGGATCCATGTTTTCGGGAAAAACCGAAGAACTTATCCGCCGTTTGCGCCGGGCTCAGTATGCGCAGCAAAAAATTGAAATATTTAAGCCCGGTGTGGATACACGGTACTCCAAAGAAGAGGTTGTCTCTCACAACGAAGCCAGTATCCACAGCACGCCGGTAAGCTCATCATCCAATATATTATTGCTTTCTGAAGATGTTGATGTTGTCGGTATTGATGAGGCTCAGTTTTTTGATGATGGTTTACCTGAAGTGTGTACAAAGCTTGCCGAACGTGGTATACGTGTTGTTGTTGCCGGACTTGATATGGATTTTAAGGGCCGGCCTTTTGGCCCGATGCCATATCTGTTTGCTATTGCCGAAGAGGTGACCAAAGTACATGCCATTTGCCTGCGCTGTGGCGATCTGGCTCAGTTCTCATACCGTAAGGTCCAGAGTCAGGAGAAGGTGTTGTTGGGCGAGACCGATTCGTACGAGCCACTGTGTCGGAAATGTTTCATAGAAACAACAAAAAAGGAGCAATCTGAATGAGATACAGCACCTCAGCCATTCGCGATATTCTTAACGCCCACCTGCATGGTCCGGATAATCTGATTGTTAAACAGGTGCTTACAGACAGCCGCAGTCTGGTTGCAACTGGTGACACCGCTTTTTTTGCCATCCCCGGCTTGCAATATGATGGTCACGATTTTGTTCCGGATTTGTATGATGCAGGAGTCCGGGTGTTTGTGGTTGAGGATTTGCCACCCATCATGCACAAAGATGCCGCCTACCTGCATGTTGACAATGTTGTGCATGCCCTTCAGAAACTTATGGCCGACCGGCGTTCACAATTCGATATCCCGGTTATTAGCATTACCGGAAGCAATGGAAAAACCATTGTAAAAGAATGGGTCTCACAACTATTAACGGATAAATATACCATGTGCCGCAGTCCTAAATCATATAATTCTCAGATTGGTGTTCCGCTTTCTGTATCACTGCTTGAGGAGCGGCACGATATGGCAGTGTTTGAGGCTGGTATATCCCGCAAAGGTGAAATGAAAAACCTTCAAAGCGTAATACAGCCCCAAATTGGACTGCTTACAAATCTGGGACAGGCACATCAGGAAAATTTTGCATCTCTGGAGGAAAAACTCACTGAGAAACTATACTTGTTTGAACACGCACAAACGGTGATTTTACCTGTCGATGATGATCGAATTTTATCGACATGGCACAATCTGTATCCGGATTTTCCCGGGCGTGTAATTACCTGGGCAAAAAATCGAAAGGATGCCGGTTTTTATGTCACCTATGATGAGGGGCAGAAAACCACGGATGTGCATATGGTATCAGATGATATTAATCTGACATTTACCATTCCTTTTGCCGATAAAGCCAGTCAGGAAAATGCTGTCAGTACCGCTTTGCTCTTGTATGCAGCAGGTCTGGGCAAGCAAGCCATTGAAGACGGAATGCCAAAGCTTCAGCCCGTTGCCATGCGCCTTGAAATCAAAGAGGGCATACGCAATTGTACTGTCATCAACGACAGTTACAACTCAGATGTCAATGCCTTAAAAATCGCACTTGATTTCGCAGAACGTCAAAATAAGAAAAATCTGGTTGTTATCCTGTCGGATATTTTGCAATCCGGAAAAGATAAATCTATATTGTATCAAAGCATTGCCGGTTTGGTGAATGCAAATCCAAGGATTGAAAGCCTCATCGGAATAGGCCGCGATATATCTCAACATGCTGATTTGTTTAAATCTTCTGATCATTTTTTCACAAGCACAGGGGCATTTCTGGATTCCGGGATATGGCAGGGGTTTGAAGATAAAACCGTATTATTAAAAGGAGCCAGACCATTTCGTTTTGAAACCATCAGCCGGCAACTTGAAGCCAAAGCGCATCAAACCATGCTGGAAGTGAAGCTTGAGGCCGTTACGCACAACCTTAAAACCTTCAGAAGCCTGCTTCCGGCGGAAACAAAAATGATGGTTATGGTTAAAGCATTTTCATATGGATCCGGATCGGTAGAAATTGGCAGGCATCTGCAGAATCAGGCTGTTGATTATCTTGGTGTGGCCATTGTTGATGAGGGCGTGGATCTCCGCAAGGCAGGTGTGCATGTTCCCATTATGGTAATGAACCCTCAACCGGCAGGCTTTGATCTGATGTATGAATATAAGCTGGAGCCTGAAGTGTACAGTCTCAAAGTGCTGGGTGCACTGGTGCAGTTCGTTCAGAGCAACGGTATCCCTGAAATGGGAATCCATTTAAAACTTGATACGGGAATGCACAGGCTTGGAATCTGTGAGCATGAGCTGGATGAGCTGCTTGCTGTTTTGAGATCACATCCGTCATTACGGTTAAAATCTGTTTTCTCCCACCTTGCCGGCAGCGACGTGCCCGGGCTCGATGAGTTTACACGTCATCAGCTAAAATCCTTTAAACAAATGGCCGACCGGATTGCTGATGAAACCGGTGAGCAATTTATACGCCATATTGCCAACACCAATGGCATTGTCCGCTTTCCCGATGCCCGCCTTGATATGGTTCGTCTGGGGATTGGTTTGTATGGTGTAGGTGCTGCCAACAGTGCATACCTGGAAAATGCGGTTGTGTTTAAAACTCGTATTATCAGCATAAAGCAGCTTGATAAAGGAGATACAGTGGGTTATAACAGAGCCGGTGAAATTTTCCGCCCGACAGCCGTTGCGGTTATCCCGGTAGGCTATGGTGACGGTCTGAGCCGTAAACTTGGCAATGGCAGGTGGAATGTTGAAGTGAACGGAGTGTTGTGTCCGATCATTGGTGATGTATGCATGGATATGTGCATGGTTGATCTCAGCGGAACGGAGGCAAATTCCGGAGATGAGGTTATTGTTTTTGGTGGAAAAGCCGGTGTTGAAGATATGGCTGAAACCCTGGAAACCATCCCGTATGAGGTGCTTACAGGCATATCACAGCGTGTGAAGCGGGTTTATATGATGTCTTGAAACAAACGCTTATGAAGGTAAAACTATCCGTCGTGGTTATCACATACAATGAGTCTGCAAACATCGAGCGCTGTTTGAAGTCAGTGAGTGATATTGCTGATGAAATGCTGGTGGTGGATTCGTATTCTGAAGATGATACCCGCAAAAAGGCAGAGGCTTTGGGGGCCCGTGTTGAGGAGCACGCCTTTGAGGGACACATTGAACAAAAAAATTATGCCATATCGCTGGCAAGCTATCCTCATGTCTTGTCTCTGGATGCAGATGAAGCACTGTCTGATTCGCTTAAGCAGAAGATTCAGGCTGTAAAATCAGACTGGCAGTACGATGGTTATAAATTCAACCGGCTGACCAATTATTGCGGACGCTGGATAAAGCATGGCGGATGGTATCCTGATACCAAACTCCGCTTGTTTGACAGCCGCCTGGGTTCATGGCAGGGCGAAAACCCACATGATAAATATGTATTGAAACAGGGCAGCAGCATTCAGCATGTAAAAGGTGACATTCTGCATTACTCATATTATACGGTTTCAGATCACATCAGACAAATTGACTTTTTTTCCGGAATTAAAGCCGATGTGTTATTTAAAAAGGGAGCCAGACCGGGTTTTATAAAACGGTATTTTGCTGCCGGATTTAAGTTTTTTTCAAGCTATATTCTGAAAGCGGGCTTTCTTGACGGCTACGAGGGGTATATAATAGCCCGTTTATCAGCCACATCCACACTGATGAAGTATTATAAACTGCATCGCAAATATCAGAAACGATCTTAGTTCATATGTGAATTGAGAAAATCCATTTTTTTTTCGTAAATTCAAATACAAAGGTTATATTTGTAGTTAATCTAAAATGAATGTTTAATTAAAAATTGATATTATGAAAAAGTTTACATTAATCGCTGCTTTTGTTGCGATGGCATCCATCACCTTTGGACAGGTTGTTGGTGTTCATGCCCCGACAAAAGGTAAAGCACAGAAACATGAACAAGTAACACAGAAAGCTGAGCAGGAAGCTGCTTGGGAAGTAACATTTGAAGAAGATCCTGCTGTATGGACAATCGCTCACGATGAAGGTGAGGCTGACTGGATCGTTTCAGATTCAATCACTACTGGCTTAGTTCTTGAGAACGGTCCAGATTTTACAGATGAAAACTTACCAGCAGGTGCCCTGGCGCACGCTATGTGGGTTTATTGTGGCCGCAGATCTGTTGGTGATTATTCAGAATCAGGCAACAACTTTGCTTACATTGATGGTATTTCTGATCTCCTCGCCGGAACAGAAGAAATTAAGAACGCATGGATTCAGTTTGACAGCATTGACCTTTCAACTGTTGATAATCCAAAACTTACTTTCTATCAGAACTACAAAGCACTGAACTCAGCCTTTTCTTACCTGGACATCAGCCTTGACGGTGGTGCTACATGGCCGGAATCTATTACACTCAACGAAAATGTTCAAGGTAACACTTACGGTGATGACTATTTCCAGATTATCCTTTCCAGCTATATTGCTAATGAAGGTAACGTATCACTTCGTTTCCGCTGGCAGACTACAGAAGCTGGTATCGGTGGTTATGGTTACGGATGGGAAATTGACGACCTCAAAATCGTTGACAACCCCGACGTTGACATGAAACTGCTGGATGCCCGCATGAACTTCTTCGACTATGTGGATTACACAGACCCCGTTAACGCCAGCTATTATCACATTTCTTCACACTACGGTATGATACCTGAAGAAGAATTTGCCAGTGATTTTGCTGTGATGGTATGGAACGCTGAAATTGAAAACAAAGGTAATCTTGATAACGCTCCCGAATTACAGGTGCAGGTATTAGATCCCACCGGTTCAGAGCTTTACAACGAAACCGTTACAGGTCCAACACTTTCTGTAACTCAGAAAGATACTATCGATCTGTTGACCCCTGAATTCACATTGACAGATCCCGCTATGGGTGAATACACAGTTGTTTACAATGTGAATATCGCAGATGATGCAAATCCGGAAGACAATGTGGATACCACTTATTTCCACGTTACCGATTCTACCTTTGCCCGTGACCTTGACAACATGACCTCATCAACCGGCCCGAGCCGCTGGATTGACGGTGGGACTGATGGTGATATGATTGGTACAGACTACCTCTATCTCTACGAAACAACAATCACATCAATGTCAATTTACATTGGTGCTGATTCCGATGCAGGTACAAGCCTTGTAGCTCACCTGATGGAATACGATGATGATACCGAAGACTGGGTTGATATTGTTACCAGCCCGCTTGTTACAATTGAAGAGGAAGATATTGGTACATGGAAGGAATTTGAATTCCCTGTAGCTGTTCCGATTACACTTGATCCAGGAAACGACATCAATTCCTTTAACGTAAAAGCCGGTGTTGAATTCTTCTACAATGGTGAAGACAACGAGCTGACAATTGGTTATGACCCAACTGTTCCCGTAAGTGCATGGGGTACTTCATGGTTGCTTAACAACGGTGCAAATGCCGGTGAATGGTACACCATTACAAACTGGTCACGTGGTGGCGTTGGGATCCGTCTGAATTATGACCTGAATCCCGGTGCTGTTAGCGAACTGGATGCTGAAAACCTCAGCGTTTATCCCAACCCCTCAAACGGTGTTGTACGCATTGACAATGTTGAAGGTAATGACATTGAAGTATTCAACCTCGTTGGACAGCGCATTTATTCAGTTGAAAATGCTGAACAGAACGTTCGCATCAACCTGAATGATCAGCCACAGGGTACGTACATTGTACGCATCAGTGGTACCAACGGTACAAGAACTGAAAAAGTTAACCTGATTAAATAATCGGGATTAAATAACATGAAAAAAGACTGTCCTTTTTCGGGCAGTCTTTTTTTTATGTTTTTTTTTGAAAAAAAATAAGCCCGGCTGTTTTTTAACCGGGCTTATTTTTATGTGGCAGCTTTATGTATTATCCTACGCGACGTCCAATACCGTAATAATCATACCCGTGATTTTTGAGTTCTTTGGGATCATAAATATTACGACCATCAAACACCACCTTGCCTTTCATGGCATCCAGGCGGGTGTAATCCAGCACACGGAATTCAGTCCATTCGGTAACCAAAAGCAAACCGTCGGCTTCGTTAACAGCATCGTAAGCGTGGTCAACGTACGTTATCTTATCGCCTACGCGTCGTTTGCACTCGTCCATGGCAACAGGATCATATCCAACGATGGTAGCGCCGGCCTTAGTAAACATGTCAATAAGCGTTAGTGCAGGTGCTTCACGCATGTCATCGGTGTTGGGTTTAAACGAGAGTCCCCACATCGCGAACTTTTTGCCTTTAAGGTCGCCGTAATATGCTTTGGCTTTATGGAAAAGCGATTCCTTTTGTCTGTCGTTAACAGCTTCCACGGATTTTAGAATTTCAAGGCTGTAATCGTTCTGATCGGCAGTTTTGATTACGGCTTTCACGTCTTTGGGGAAACATGATCCTCCGTATCCGGTGCCGGCGTAAATGAAATATTTGCCGATTCTGCGGTCAGATCCAATTCCGCGCCTTACTGAATTAATGTCAGCGCCAACTTTTTCGCAGAAATTTGCCATATCGTTCATAAAACTGATCTTAGTGGCCAGCATAGCGTTGGCAGCGTATTTTGTCAGCTCTGCTGATGGAATATCCATAAAGATAACAGGATGGCCGTTGAGGACAAAGGGTTTGTACAGCCTGTTCATTGTCTCTTCGGCACGTTCTGAATCTGTTCCAACAACAATTCTGTCGGGGTGCATTGCATCGTTGATGGCATCGCCTTCCTTAAGGAACTCAGGGTTTGATGCCACATCAAAGGGAATATCAGCATTACGTTTGTCCAGTTCCTGTTTTACCGCTTTTCTTACTTTCTCGGCCGTACCAATGGGAACAGTACTTTTGGTGATAATCAAAAGATAATCCTGCATGTTACGTCCGGCTTCACGTGCAACGTCAAGCACGTATTGCAGGTCTGCACTACCGTCTTCATCGGGAGGTGTTCCTACTGCAATAAAAAGGGCTTCCGAACCCTCAATGCCTTCTTTCAGATTGGTTGTGAATGTTAGTCTGTTTTTTTCGACATTGCGCTTCACCATTGTTTCAAGGCCGGGTTCCCAAATGGGGATAATGCCACGGTTCAGCTTGTCAATTTTATCTTTGTTGTTATCCACGCAGGCAACATTTACTCCAACTTCTGAGAAACATGTTCCTGAAACCAGACCGACATAGCCGGTACCTACCATTGTAATTTTCATACGCTAAGATTTATTTTACAAAGTCCAAAATTAAAAAATCAATTCATTTATTGTGTCAATATCGGTATTAATATGTTGGTTTAAACTGTTGATGTCTTCAGTTTCCCTGATTTTTTTATGAAACGCTATGGTAGCGATGCTTTTATCGGGTAATTCATCCATGCTGTCAATGCTGATAATATAAAGCTCCGGTATTTTGTTTTCACGGCTGATAACCGCCATGGCTCTGGTGTTTGTTTCCATAAGGCTGATGGCATAGGTGCCATCGGGAGGAACAAGCTTTTCGGCTTCTTCGATGTTCATAATCCGTAAGCCACGTTTATGATTTAAGGGAGTGCTGCCTGTTTTTTGTATGTTCCCCATCAGAATGTAAAAGTGGTCAAGGTACGCATTGGCCCGCTGGATGTGTCCCTGGCTTAGGGCTTTACGGATGCGGGTGGAGCTTACGGCCTCGTTTTCAATGTCCTGCATGGGGATTTCTTCAACCAAAAAGTCTTTTTGTTTGCTGAGTTGATAAAGGTAATCGTAGTTTCCCTCGCGGTTGTGCCCGAAATGATGGTTGAAGCCGACAATAATGACCTTGGCATTCAGTTTTCCCAGAAGGATGTCGCTGACAAATTCCCGGGATGTGGTTCTGGAAAACTCCAGCGTAAAGGGAATGATAAACAGATGGTCAATGGCTGTGGTTTCAAGCAGGTGGATTTTTTCCCTCTGCGTGTTGATAAGCTTTAGATCTGCCATTTTTTCCGGGTACAGTACTTTTCTGGGGTGTGGATGAAAGGTAATTAGTACCGATTCTCCTTTAACCTGCCTGGCCAGCGCATTTAAGCGGTTGAGTATGGTTTTATGTCCGATGTGGACACCGTCAAAGGTGCCTGTTGTGACTACCGGATTTGCAATCTTGCCAAAATCTTCAAAATTCCTGTGTACTTTCATAACTCAATAAAATCAGCAACGGGCAAAATTAATCATTGTGATTGACAAAATAGGCCACTTTTTCCATGCTGGTTACCATATCGTAGTCTTCCACATATATATGGTCAGGAATACTCAGGGGAACTGAGGTGAAATTAAGGATTCCCTTTATGTCATTTACCACCAGCAGGTCTGCGACTTCCTGTGCATGTTCCGGCGAAAGGGTCATAATAGCAATGGAAATATCCAGATCTTTTATCTTTTCACTGATCTGATTGATGTGATAGCAGCGTACATTGGAAATAACCCGGTTAATCTTTTGCTCATCCACATCAAAAGCGGCCGCAATATCCAGCTTTGTTCGTTTGCCATTGAAATAGCTGGTGATGGCTTTCCCAAGATTTCCCATGCCAATCACGGCAGTGTTGATTTTCTTCTCGCCATCCAGTATTTCCCCGATGCGTTGAATCAAGTCCTCAATTACGTAACCTTTGCGTTGTGTGCCTGAATAACCGATAAGCATAATGTCTCGTCTGACCTGTACAGGTGTCAGGTGTAACTGACTTGCCAGTTCGTGCGAGTAAATGTATTCCTTGCCTTTTTCCAGGTTGCTGTATAGAATTCGACGGTACTGGCTTAGTCTTTCAACGGATTTTTGTGGTAAATTCATAATAATCCCTGGTTTTTATTTGTTAAAAGTAATGTAAAAAGTTGAACCTGCATCCAATTCACTTTCCAGATCAATACTGGCTTTGTAATTGTCAATGATTCGTTTTATAATTGACAGGCCAAGTCCGCTACCCGAGATGCGCCTGGTATGCTCATTTTTGATCCTTACAAATTCTCTGAAAAGCTGTTTTTGGTCTTCTTCAGAGATGCCTATGCCTGTATCTTTAACAGAAATAATAATCTGGTGTTCATTTTCTGTTAGAGAAATAACAACACGGCCACCTTTTTTATTGTATTTTATGGCATTTGAGAGAAGGTTGTTAAGCACAATTTCCATCTCTTCGTTGTCCGCATTGAGGTTTACCTTTTCTGGTGTGTGGGATTCGATGCTGATGTCTTTCTGGATAGCATAAGGTTGCATGGTTGCAATCGCATGTTCAATGCTTTCGCTGAGGTTTATCTTTCCTATGCTGCGTTGTTTCTTTCCGGATTCAATTTTTGTCAGATCCAGCAAATCCAGAATAAGATTCCGCATGCCATCAAGCCTGTCCAGCGACCGGCTTATCATTTCCATGTATGCATTGATATCATCACCGGCTTCTTTCTTTTCCATCATTTTAAGATAGCCTTCAACCGCTGTGATGGGAGCCTTAAGCTCGTGAGAAAGTAAGGATAAAAACTGATAGCGTATCTGTTTGCCTTCTTCGTTCATGCGAGTGGTCATCCGTTTGAGAAAAAGTTGCTTGGATACGCTTTCCAGGGAGGCCCGTAATTCCTGAGGTGTAAACGGTTTTGGTAAAAAGTCGGTAGCCCCTTGTTTGGTAGCTTTCACGGCCACTTCAAGGGATGCGTAAGAGGTGATCATAATGACACTCGAGCCAACTTCATGCTTGTTGATGTAATTCAGTACATCAAGGCCCTGTATGCCGGGTAGTTTGTTGTCAAGCAGGATAATGTCGGGCGTTTGGTTTTTTAGATTGTCGATGGCTTCCTCACCTGTGGCAGCTTCTTCAACAGAAAACCCAAATGTGTCATCCATAAAGGGATAATCCAGCGTAAAGCTTCGCAACACGCGTTTTACACCGGCCCGGATTCCGGGTTCATCATCTACAACCAATATTTTAAACTGTTCCATAATCAATCAATTAATTTACGAATAACGGTATGGAGCTTTTCTGTTTCCACCCCTTTTTCAAGGTAAGCATCGGCTTTTATCCAATCCTGACCTTCCTGTTCCTGAAGGCGGAATGAAATGCCGGTTTCTGCTGCCACATTGGTGGCAATGATAACCGGGACATCCGGGTATTTGGTTTTACACCGGAATGCCAGGACAAAACCGCTGTCTTCACGTTCCATCATCAGGTCAAAAATTGCCAGATCCGGTTTGCTTTCTTTGAGGATGTTTTCAGCATCTTTCTGACTCTCAGCACGTAAAATTTCGTAACCGAGGTTTTCCAGTTTGAAGGCTGTCTGAAACAGGTAATCCTGATCATCATCAGCCAGCAGTATGCGTCTTTTATTTTCTTTATCCATAATATTAAGCTTCTACATTGGGATGCCTGGGGATGGTTATTTTAAAATTTGTCCCTGTGGGGCCATCTGCAGGATTGGTGTTTGAAACGAGTGTGATTTTACCTTTATGCATTTTGATGATACCGTAGGTTGTTGGCAGGCCCAGACCGGTTCCCTTACCGATTCCTTTGGTCGTAAAGAAGGGTGTGAATATTTTTTCACGGATGTCTTCCGGTATTCCGCTGCCTTCATCTATAACTTCAATCAGGATGTTGTCTTCATCGCTGCTAAGCAAAACCTTCAAATTTCCACCATCCGGCATGGCTTCTGTTCCGTTTTTTATGATATTGGTAAGGGCCTGAATCATTTGTTCTTCATCCAGGTATGCCTGTGTGTTGTTTAAATGATTGTGAATATTGATGGAGACCTTATCCGGGATGATAAAGGATTTTATGCTTTTTTGAATGAGGGTAAGGATGCTGACATTATCAGGTTTTACCTGATTTTTGCGGGCAAAATTCAGCAAATTGCTGACAATTTTTTTGCATCGTGCTGCCTGATCAGCTATCATTTTGTAATCTTCTTTTAATTCAGGGTTTTCGCCTGCTTCGTCGAGCAGCATGTTGCTGTACATGATCACCACCCCCAGTGGATTGTTAAGCTCATGGGCAATGCCTGCGGACAGTTGACCAAGGTGAGCAAGTTTTTCGGATTGTTTTAACGCCTGCTGAATGGATGTGAGCTTTTCATTTTTGGTATTTAGCTCATCAATGGATTGATGCAGTTTTTCTATGGTATATGGCAGGCACATGTCAATTTCTGCCAGTCCGCGTAATACAGCAATGGCATGTTCTTCACAACTTTCATAACCACAGGCCTGACAATTGAGCCGGTCTTCGGGCTGATTTTTCCCCATGGCTGACCATAATGCGTTTATTTCATCAATATCGGGACTTTTTACGCGTTGGTCGTCTGTATTAAATGAGCGGAATAAATCAAGGTCCTGAAAATCTTCAAGGTCTTTTTCCCATTTATCCACGTCCAGATTTATCATTTTATCTTTAACATACCGTGTGATATGGGCACGGTTCTCATAACGTTTTCCATTGCGTGACATGCCGGGGCCCATTATACAGCCTTCGCAGCAGAGCAACTCAAGATGGTGGTCGTTAATAAGGCCGTAATCAAATTCCTGAATGGCATCCTTGAAATTTATACGGCCTTCAGCTACCACAATATTGCCTTTAAACAGATTTTCATGAACATTGATGGTTTGTATGATACCCCGGCTGATCGGAAAAATGGATCCGCGTCCGCTGTGAGGCGGATCAAATTCTTCTGCCGTGCAGTTTTCCGGTAAAATGTTGCTATCCTCAAGCATCTCTCTGTATTCAGCAAAACTCAGTACCGCATCCACCTCATCCGATTCTTCTTTTTTTGCCACACAAGGCCCGATAAAAACGAGTTTGTATTTATCTCCGTGCATTTTTTTCAGGACACGGGCAAGAGCCATGACAGGTGAGACAATGGGAGCAAGGTTTTCTGCCAGATGTGGATGGTATTTACGAACAAAATTCACAATTGCCGGACAGTCTGAGCTGATAAAACGCTTGTCACTGTCCCGGGTTAACAGGTCTTTGTATCGTAAGGCAACGAGGTCTGCGCCAAATGAGACTTCGGTAACCTGCTCAAACCCGAGTTCACGGGTCATGCCGACAAATTTTCGGTAATCGCTTAGTTCCGGGAAGTCAGCAGGAAAACTAGGTGCTACCATTGCAATTACAGGGGTTTTGTCCTGTAGCAGAGCATTCACCTGATCTGTAGATTTTCTGAAATTTTTGGCTTTTCGTGTGCAAACCCGGACACAGTTTCCACAAGCAATGCAACGATCATGGATGACTTCGGCCTGTCCGTTAATGATACGTATGGCTTTTGCAGGGCATTCCCTGACACAGGTGTAACACATTTTGCACCTGTCTTTTATGGTGTACACCAGGGGCTCTTCTGCCTGAAGTTCAGTCATGACACATCAAATTTATGGTTTAAATTCACATCTTTATCTTTAACAAAAGCTTTGACAAGCGGGTTGCTGTGTGCCGATTTCATTTGTGCTTTATCATCGGTTTTATACAGACTTTTAATCAGCATTTTTGTGCGTTCGCCATTGTGGTCTTTAAGTGGTTGTCCACCGCCACCCATGCAGCCCATAGTGCAATTCGATAATTCAAGTATATCGAAAGTTGCTTCCCCGCTGATTATTTCTTGCAGGTGCTTATCAATATTATGTATTCCACTGACAACTTTTACCGTGTATTTCTTTTTATCGATGGTAAATTTTGCTGATTTTTCCTGTTTAATGCTACGAAGATCCGGCATTTTCTGGCGCGTTGGATCTTTCCCCGTAAGAGCGTTATGCATGCTTCTGAAAACCGCTTCACTCAGCCCGCCCGGGATATTATACAGGCTTCCGGCACTGCTTGATACGTGATAGGGAGCATTAAATCTGGCTTCATCAATATTATGCAGATCAACACCTGAGAGTTTTAATAACCTGAGCAATTCTCTTGTTGTTAATACAGCATCAACATCCGGAATGCCCTGGCTCATGGTATCGGTTCGTGTGGCTTCTGCCTTAGCTGCAGTGCAGGGCGTTATTGAAACAGTAAACACCTCGTGCTGTGGCAGGTTTTTACTTTTTGCATAAATGCTTTTGGTGAGTTTTCCCAGAATCTGTTGCGGTGTTTTCGTTGGATTTGTGTAGGACAGTGCTTCGGGATCAAATTGTTCCATATAGCGTATTACTGCAGGGCATGAACTGATAATGACCGGTGATTTTTTGGTGTCCATGATGTGCTGTGCAGTTTCCAGGACAAAAATATCGCCTGCGTAAGCAGAATCAAAAACAACATCAATACCGGCTTGTTTAAGTCCGCGGATAATTAAGGGCGTGATGTCAGTCCCGGCTTTAAAATTCAGTTCTTCTGCCAGTGTGTAGCCTAATGCCGGAGCTAATTGTGCGTAAATTTTTGTTTTGGGGTTGTTTATGGCATCCATAACCTGAGTGATGGCTGATTTCTCAGTGAGCGCACCACTGGGGCATACAAGGATGCACTGTCCGCATGAAATGCATGTGGAATAATTAAGGCCTTTGCCGAGTGCTGTATCAATTTTTGTGTTTACACCCCGGCCGGAAAAATCAATGGCAGAAGCCTGTACGCGTTCGTCGCAGACGCGTATGCATCTTCCGCAAAGAATGCATTTGGCATTGTCTTTAACGATTGCAGGGCTTGATTTGTCTTTGTTTTGTGGTTTTTTGCCACCAAAAAACCGCCGCTCCATAATGTTTAACTCCACTGCAAGGTCCTGCAATTCACAGTGCTGGTTGTTTTCACAATACAGGCAATCATCGGGATGATTTGCGAGCAGCAATTCCACAATCGTTTTTCTGGCATTGATGACCCGCGGTGAATGTGTCATGATTTCCATGCCTTCTTCAACGGGTTGAGAACAGGCAGGTATGAGTTCGTTTCTGCCGGCAATTTCAACCACGCACATACGGCAGGAGCCGGTTGGGGTAAACTCATCCAGGTGACAGAGCGTGGGAACACGAATGCCATGTCGGTTGAGGACATTGAGGATGGTTTCGCCTTTTCGGGCTTCCAGTGATTTGTTATTTACGCTTATGTGAATCTGCATGTTTTCTAACTGATCTTAATGGCGTTAAACTTACAATTATCATAGCACAAACCACAACCAATGCATTTTTCCTTAACAATGAAAAACGGATGTCTGGCTACCCCGATTATGGCGTCTGCCGGGCATTTGCGGGCACAAACTGTGCACCCTGTACATAAATCGACATCAATGGTGTAAGATTTCAGTTCCTTGCAGACCCCTGCCTTACATCGTCGGTCAAAAATGTGCTCTTCATATTCTTCACGGAATTCCCGTATTGTGCTCAAAACGGTATTTGGTGCATTTTGTCCGAGGCCACAGAGTGAAGTTTCCTGCATGACTTTGGCAAGCGATTCGAGCTGCATAACCCCTTTAAATCTCTCCAGCGCTTTATGCCCGCTTTCATTGTATGGTTTGCTGGTGATACGGCGAAGAATATCCAGCATGCGCTGCGAGCCTTCACGGCAGGGAATGCATTTTCCGCAGGATTCCTGTTGGATAAAGTGCATAAAATACCTTGCCAGACTGATGATGCAGTTGCTTTGGTCTAGTACAAGGAAGCTACCGCTACCCATGCGCAGACCTGCCTCATCCATGGCATCAAAATCCAGCGGCATGTCAATTTGCGATGTGTTCAATACGCCGCCGGAGGGTCCGCCAATGTGTACCGCTTTAAGTTCTTTCTCTCCCGGTACGCCACCGCATGTTTGTAAAACATCACGCACGGGTGTGCCCATTTCAACTTCAAGTACTCCCGTAATGGCAATTTTACCAGAGACTGACAAAAGTTTTGTTCCCGGATTTTTATCGGTGCCGGTTTTTTTGAACGTTTCTGCGCCTTCACGCATTATATACGGGATGTTAGCAAGGGTCTCCAGGTTGTTTACAACGGTTGGCTTCCCAAAAAGGCCTTTTTCCACCGGATAGGGTGGTTTTGGTTGCGGCATGCCCCGTTTTCCTTCAAGGCTGGCAATCAGAGCGGTTTCTTCACCGCAAACATGTGCTCCCGGTCCGATTTTGACATCAATATAAAGCTCAAATCCACTGTTTAAAATGTTTTCACCAAGCAAGTGGTACTCTGTGGCTTGTTTGATGGCTTTCTTCAGGCGCTTAATGCCCAGTTGATATTGATTACGAATGTATATGATGGCTCTGTTGGCTTGTATGGCATAGGCTGCGATGGCAATGCCCTCAATGATCTGATGAGGATCGCCTTCAACCAGATGCCTGTCCACAAAGGCGCCCGGATCACTTTCGTCGGCGTTGCAAATCAGGTACTTGGGCGTTTCCGTTTGCTCCAGCGCCATTTTCCATTTATCACCGGTAAGGTATGCAGAGCCACTGCGGCCGTTTAATCCGGAAAGGCGAACAATGTCGCATATTTCATCCGATGTGTTGGCAGAAATGGCTTTTGCAAAAGCACGATAGCCACCGGATGTTATGTATTCGTCGATATTTTCAGGGGCAATTCGTCCTGTCCGTTGTGTGAGAATTTTATTTTGAGCTTTGAAAAATCCCTGTTTCCTGATGTAGGGAACCTCTTCCCATTCTGAAAGACTGGCTTGCGGATACTGTCCCAAAATGGTGATATCCGGCAAAAAATTGTTTGTGATTGCATCAATAAGCTCAATGGCCTTTTCTTCTGTTACCCTGGAAAAGCTTATGCGGGTACGGCCCGGAATCTGCACATCTACCACCGGTTCTGCCGAACAAAGCCCGATACATCCGACATCGACAATTTCTGCATCTATATTTTCTGATTTTAGGTGATCGATAATAGCGATTTTTGTTTTTTCTGCTCCGGCAATAATACCACAACTACCCATACCAATGTATATGACAGGTTTTCTCACAAAGTCGTGTTGCGTGGCAGCGATGCTTTGTTGAAGTACCGTATTACCCTTTGGAGGGAATGGTCCCATAAGCAGGAGTGGCAGATGTTCCTTGATTAAATTCATACAGAGGCAGGTTTGTTTTTAATGCTGTCGATAATGCTGTCAATTTTCTTTTTGTTCAGGCGGGTATGGTAGGTGTCATTTACCTGTATGACAGGGGCCAGTGCGCAACTTCCCAGGCACGGGACCTCCTCAATGCTTATTTTGCCGTCTTTGGAGCGGCCATTTTCCTGAATGTTGAGTTTTGAGCGCAGGTTTTCCCAAAGGCTGTCACCACCCATTACATGACAAGCAGAACCGGAACAAATGCGAATGTGGATTTCTGCCGGCTGTTTGAATTTAAACTGATTGTAAAAGGTGGCAATGCCGTATATCCGGCTGCCAGGTATATCAAGGGTTTTTGTGATTTCATGAATGTGTTCCTCACTAATGAACCCATGCTCGTTTTGTATGTCCTGCAAAATCGGAATCAGATCTTTTTGTTTCCTGTCAGGATACTTGTACATGATGTGTTTTATCCCTTTAGCCATACAATGTTTTTTACAAATATACAAAATATTTGTTAACAAATAAACACTGTTAACAAAATAACAAAAAGGCGTACGCGTAGTTATTTTTGTTTTTTTGGCAGGTTAGTCAAAAAAAAAGCCAATTTATTTTGCATATGTGAAAAAATATGCTAATTTTAGGTCTAAACCAAAACGAAATATTACAAAATGAATAACCTACAAACCGAAATCACAAAGCACTCAGAACATTTGAAGTATTATGCTCTCAGTTTAACCAATGACAATGACGATGCTAGTGATTTGATGCAGGAAACACTTTACAAAGCGTTAAAAAACAAGCATCGGTATGTGAAGGACAAAAATCTGAGGTCCTGGTTATTCACCATTATGAAGAATACCTTTATCAACCAATACAGACGTGAGAAATACCGTCAAAAGATGGTTGCTGAGGTAAAAGATGTGCGTACATATACATCCGCAAAGGTAGAAAATGAAGTTGGCCTTGATTTGTATGTGATGCGCTCTGATATTCACAAAGCTCTAATGAAGCTGAATTCAAAATACAGGGTGCCGTTTATCCTATTTTATAAAGGGTATAAATACACCGAAATTGCAAAACGGCTTGAACTGCCTCTGGGTACGATTAAGAGCCGGATTTATTTTGCAAGAAAGCTGTTGATGGAAGACCTGGAAGGCCTGCTTTAATTGCTTTATTCTTCATAAATAATTTCTGAGTATTCTTCCAATTCACCAATGATGCGGAATTCCGTGCGTCTGTTTTTGGCACGGCCTTCTTCATTATCAGTACCGTCAGGATTGGTGTTTGGAGCAATTGGCTCCTGCTCTCCATAGCCTTTGGCTTTGAGTTGCTCCTGTGGTATGCCTTTCTCAATAAGGTGTTTGACCACAGATTCAGCCCGTTTTTGAGAAAGCTCAAGATTGTATTTGTCTCCACCAACGCTATCGGTATGCGAGCTGATTTCAACCACAATTCTGGAGTGCTTTTTCAGGAGTTCGTATATGGTGTTGTCAATGACCTTGATGGCCTCCTCCGTTAGTTTGTGGTCATCATATTCGTAATACACATTTTTCAAAACCAGTGGTTCTGTGGGTATGGTATTGACAATGACAGCATCCATATGAATAGTATCATCATGGGTGATGCCTTTTGTTGTTAGGGAGAATGTTTTCTCATCCCTGTTGAAATCCTTTACCTTGAGCACGTAATCCATTCCCTGTTCCAGGTTAAACCAATACCTGCCCTGATTGGTTGAGTCTGTTTTTATAAACGCCTCTTCGCCGGTTTCAGGGTTGATGAAAAACAGGGATACAGGGTATTTGTGAAGTAGTGTCATGGACGCAGTATCTTCCGGCTTTTCGATATTTTCCATTGTCAGATTCTTTTCATACTCTTCCCTGATGCTGTTGTAAAATGATAAATCTGTTATACCGTAAATCTGACCTGTTAACCAGATGCGGATGTAATCGCTGTCCATGTAACGGTATATATCGTCGCAGCATGTTTCGTGCCGCAGGCTTTTGCCTTCAGGCCGGTTGGAAACAAAATACCCATAGTATCCTTCCGGTGCTTTGGAATAATATAATTCGTCTACTTCTGAATTGACAGGCTTTCCTAAATTTTGTGGCTCATTAAAGCGACGTCCGCTACCGCGGGTTTTAAATACATCCAGACCACCATAATTGGGGTAGCCGTCTGAGCTGAAATACAGTGTTTTGCTGTTAATGTGATAATATGGTGTGATCTCATCGGCTGCGGTATTTATCCGTCGGCCGCAGTTTCTTGGTGATTTGAATGCTTCGCGCCGCGGATCCCAGTATGTGTACCAGATGTCCATGCCGCCTTGTCCGCCGTCTTCGCGGTCAGAAACAAAATACAGCATGTCTGTATTGCGCCGGGAAACACCAACTGCAGGCATGGTGGAGGTATAATACGGGATGTTAATCTCATCATTGAGCTTTTCAGGAGCCTGCCATACGCTGTTTTTCTTTTCGCTTCGGTATAGCTGGCAAATCATCCGGCCGTTTATTTCTTTTTTACATCGTGTGAAATAAAAGCGGTTTCCGTCGGGTGAAAATGCTCCGTTTCCGGTATTGGCATCGTATGTGTTGATGCTGTCGTTGCCGAATTCTTCACCAATTTTCCAGCTTTTTCCTTCTTTATACGCGGTATAAAACCGGCGTTTGGGAATGCTGTCGGTAACCGGATCGTAATATTGCATTTCTTCCAGTGGCAGGGAAGCAAACACCAGACGATCTTCTGAAACCGGAATGGGAT
>CAYQMB010000009.1:0-49659 GCA_964418565.1 uncultured Bacteroidales bacterium
ATGCTGACTGAAATTTATGCAGCAACCTGATGGGTACGACCCTGCAGGTCGTAATGCCCAAACCGCACAAGGACGGAAGCCGGCAGCTTGTGTGCTGCGATGCCATGTGCTGCAGCGACGGGCAGAGTATAGCGACGGAGCGGAACTCCTGCCCGGCCATGTCAGCACAGGCAGAGCAGTACGCAACTAGAGGCTGCAGGCCGACCCGCCATTTTCCGGCGGGATGTGCCAAAATGCAGAAAAGAGGTATGATTATTTTTTAAAATTCCGGAGTTTTTTCTGCTGACGCCATATAAACCAGCCCAGAAACAATCCTGCCAAAAGCATACTGATGGATTCAAGCAAAACCTCCTGCCCATGAAGCCCGACAATATAGGCTTTGATGCTTAAGTCGCTGGTGGACCACTGAAACAAATGAAAGAACACGAGTAAACCCAGGCCGATCATTAATAGTCCGCGCGTGAAAATGAATTTCCACTTGCCTGTGACGGCTTTGTTTTCGTTCTCTGTCATTTGTTAGGCATTTGTTTGATGTAGACGTCTTGCTGAGGAAAGGGTATGGTAACATTGTTTTCCCTGAAGCGCTTGTCGATTTCAAAACGCAGGTCGCTTTTGATGGGCTCAATATAAAATGGTTTTTCAGACCAGAATTTCAGAACAAAATCCAGTGAGGAGTTTCCAAAATCGTAAAACAGAACAAAAGGGGTGGGTTTTTCAGCAACATGGGGGTGTTCTTTTGCTACGCCAATCAGAATTTCTTCCACTTTTCTCACATCACTGCCATATGCCACCCCGACTTTTACGTCAAAACGTGTTTTACGGCTATTATGACTCCAGTTGATCACCCGTTCAGTAGTAAACATGGAGTTTGGTACGATCATAATCACCTCATCGCGTGTGCTTATCAGGGATGTCCGCAGGTTGATTTTCACAACCCGGCCGATAACTTCACTTTCAATTTCCACCACATCACCAACCTTGATGGCGTGATCGAATAAAATAACAATACCAGATACAATGTCATTGAAAAAATGCTGGATACCCAATCCGATACCAACCAACAGGGCAGATACAGAAGCAATGACAATGGTTATGCTGAAGCCCAGGGATTCAATAAAAACGGTTAGGGCAATAACATAAATCAGATATTTAACAATCAGGAAAACGGAACGGCTACGGCCTTTTTCGATGCGGTTTTTTTCAGCAATGTTGCTAAAGAATGATTCCAGTAATGCCAGCACAAAGCGTGTGCCTGCTATGATAACATACAGGACGATAAGATGGTACACCATGATGTCCATCTTCTTGGTTGAAAACAGGGTTGCCCGCAGGACAACCTCGGTGTGGATGTTAAGTATCTTTAAAAGAACAAATATTAAGAGAAAGCTAATAATGAAAAAGTAAAACCGCTTTGCTGAACGCACATATTTTTTACCAAGCTGGGCGGCAAAATTTGTGCGATTAAACAGTCGTTTCCCCAAAATGACAAGCACAATCCAGATTAATATAGCAATAACCGACAATAATAGCTGGCCTGTGTTTAGGTCGAAATTCTGGGTGTCAATAATGTTAAAATTCAGAAAATCCTTCATCCTTAATGTATTATGAGTTTTCTGGCAGTTGTTTTATTTGCATCCTCTATTCTCAAAAGGTAGATGCCTTCTGGTAAACCACTGAGATTAACTTTTGTTTGTTGATGTGTGAATTGAAACTGTCTGACTATATGACCGGTATTGTCATACATGTAGGCATGCATATCACCGGGCTTTTTTTCTCCTGTTTCTATGATCACGTAATGACTGGCAGGATTGGGAAAAATATTAAGCTCGGAGGATTCCTGATTTGTAAGCTTTACTGCATCACCGGAATACACATTATGGTCAGCGAGAAAATCTATGCCATCGTAAAATACCGTTGGCCAGTGTTCGCAGGGGAATGAGTCTTTTTCAAAGGTTTCAAGATCAAAATTGCCACAACTGTAAAGTGTGTGTCCTTCGCCATCGTAAGGATAAAATTCATGATCTTTCCCCAGGCTGTCAAGGCGCTGGTGAATAGGGAGGGAGCCGTGGGTATCAAATGTAACCTGCCATCCGGTACCCATATTAAAAGGGGAACCGGTGCCATATGGAACAATGCCATCATCGGTGCCATGCACAAGCATAACCGGGATATCTTCTGTTTCTTCGAAATATGCAAGATCAAGGGTTGCTCCCCAGAGGCTGATGATGCCGGCAACTTCTACGGAATGAGCCCAGTGTCCTTCAAGGCTGGTACTGCAATCCAGGCAACCCAGGTCGTAATTATTGGCAGAGGTGCCGGACAGGTATTCACCGGCTTCGGGCAACCAGTCGTCTGGGTTCATATATCCCACATGCAAAGCTGTAATGGCACCGGCCGAATTTCCAAGCAAAAATATTTGTGTTGTATCTATATTATATACATCATGCATTTCCTTAAAGAAGCGAACTGCCGCGCGTCCATCCTGAATGGCACGCCAGGCTGCACGCTTTAAGCCGACATCCGGTCCGTCTGTGCCACCACTGCCGGCCGGATTAAAGCCAAGGCGGTAATCAATGGCAGCAGCCACGTAGCCATAATGTGCAAGGCTGTCACACCATGCGACAATATCCGGGCGATCAGGGGACCCTTTAAGAAAAGCGCCACCAAACAGGGCGATTACCAGTGGCCGTTTTGTCATAGTATCGCTGGCCGGCTGATACAAATCCAGTGTAATATCTTCGGGTTCATAAACTCCCCAGCCGAAATTTCCGTCATCCCAGTAATCGGCGTTACCATAAACAATGGAAGTGTCTGTTTGTATCTGATCAAAAACAGCAGATACAAAGCGTTGAGAAAATCCCTGTAATGAAAACAGCAAAATGCCGGTGATTAAAAAAATGGTCTGTTTCATGTCTGATTGATTTTGAACAAATATAAAAATATTTTTTGCTTTAATGAGTTAATACTGTATGCAATCTGTTAATTTTACCGTGTGAAAAAAGCAATTATAGCCATAGTTTTTGCCCTCTTACTCTTTTCGGTTTCCGGGAAAGGCCAGAATATTTTTACTCCTGATTTTGTTGTCATTTCAGGTTATATACAGGATGCAAAAAATGATTCCAGCCTCAATCTTGTCAATGTGTATAACCCGAAAACATACCGTGGAACCATTTCAGATGAAGAAGGCTTTTTCCGCTTTTATGCCTTGCCGGGGGATACCTTATTGCTGTCGAGCATGGGTTACCTTACCGCTTATATCCCCGTTCCGGATACTGCCGCACGGTCCATAACCGATACGTTTTATCTCAGACGGGACACGTTTAACCTGCCGGAAGTAAACATCTATGGCCTTACCAGATATGAGCAGCTTCGTTACGAGGTGAAAAAACTTGATTTTAGCGACTCACCTGAAATGCGGGCGCGGAAAAATCTGCCCAAAATAAATTCTGATAATTTGTCTTATTATTCTCGCCGTACAGATAATTTCGGGCTTGTAGCATCACCAATTACAGCGCTGTACAATGCTTTTTCAAAAAAAGGAAAGGAAATGCGTGAACTCAGACGTCTTAAGGCCAGAGATGCTTTGCAGGCCAAAATTGAACCACGCTACAATGTGGGTATGGTGATGCGAATAACCGGTCTCGATAAGGCTGAGGCCGAAGAATTTATGGAATTTTGTGATTTTCCGGCAAGCTTTCTTTTAAATGCATCTGAATATCGTATTATTGCTGAGATTGAAGAACAATTTGAGCGTTATCGTGTTAATAACGACAATGAAAACAAAAAAAATTAGCAGATGCTGGTTATAAAATCACCCTCGCGGGATGCTTATTTCAATATTGCCACCGAAGAATACCTCCTTAAACACAAAAAAGAGGACGTGTTTTTATTGTATATCAATAACCCGGCCATTATTGTCGGGAAATTTCAAAATACCCTTGCTGAGATAAACCGGGATTATGTGGAAAAAAACGGTATTAAAGTCGTCAGACGGCTATCAGGTGGAGGTGCCGTGTATCACGATCAGGGAAACCTGAATTTTTCCTTTCACATGCCTTACCAGGGCGAAGATTTTGCCGATTTTAAAAAGTTTACCCGTCCGGTAGTGGATTTACTAAACGAGATGGATGTGCCTGCAGAACTTAAAGGCAGAAACGATCTTGTTGTAGATGGTAAAAAGTTTTCAGGAAATGCTAAAATGGTGTATAAAGACAAGCTTTTGCAACATGGTACCATCCTGTTTGATTCCCACATGAAAATACTGGCCGATGCACTCAAGGTGAACCCATTGAAATTTAAAGACAAAGCGGTGAAATCTGCCCGCGCCAGGGTGACAAACCTTGTTGAGTATTTGCCTGATGACATCAGCATGCAAAGCTTTGAAGAAAAACTTGTGCAATACATCACCAGCCTGTATCCGCAGGCTGAAGAATATCGTCTTACGGAAGAAGAGATGAAGGCTGTCAAAAAACTCGCTGATGAAAAATACAGTACATGGGAGTGGAATTACGGCTCATCTCCTGAGTACAATTTCAATAAGGGGATAAAAACCTCTGCCGGATATATCGAATTCCACCTGGATGTGCATGGTGGAATAATAAAAAATGCAAAAGTGTTTGGCGACTTCTTTGCTTCAAAACCAATTGGTGAGTTTGAGCAGCAGCTTGTAGGCAGAAAACATCATTCGCAGGATTTAAAAGCCTTTCTGAAAACCAACACAACCTCAGATTATTTTGGTAATGTTAGTGTTAATGAATTACTTGATGGTCTGATGGCTTAATAAAATACCACAACTATGGAACAACATCTTGAAACCTTAAAAGAAATTGCAGTACAGTATGCACCCAGACTTGCCGGTGCCATTCTGGTACTTTTACTGGGTTGGTGGATCATACGTATGATCAATCGCCTGGTGCGTAAAGGTATGGAAAAACGTCAGACCGATGCATCGCTGCAACCCTTTATCCGCTCCCTGGTAAACATCGGATTAAAAACTCTGCTTTTTATTTCTGTACTTGGGATGGTTGGCATCGAAATGACATCATTCATTGCACTCCTTGGTGCTGCCGGATTAGCGGTAGGTATGGCACTTTCCGGTACACTGCAGAATTTTGCAGGCGGTGTGATGGTGCTGGTATTTAAACCCTTTATAGTCGGTGATTTCATCGAAGCTCAGGGCTACATGGGAACGGTGCATGAAATTCATGTCATCAATACCATCCTGCTGACACCCGACAACAAAACCATTATCATCCCGAACGGGAAAATTTTTAATGACTCCCTGACCAATTTTTCTACCCAGGAAAACCGTCGTGTTGACTGGACATTTGGGATTGGCTACGGTGACAAAGTTGAAGAAGCCCGTGACATCATTCAAAAACTGATCGATGCGGATGAACGTATTTTTAAAGACCCGGAACCACAAATTGTTGTGTCAGAACTTGCTGATAACTCGGTGAATATTACTGTAAGGGTATGGGTGAAAGCCGGGGATTTCTGGCCGTTGAAGTTTAAAATGAACGAAGATGTGTACAACCAGTTTAACGCAAAAGGTATTAACATTCCTTTCCCGCAAATGGATGTACACGTCCACAATCAGTGATCAATCAGATTTGCGGCGGCAGGTGGATATCCCAAAAGGGACGTATAACCCACAACGGCCTGTTAGTGCTGTTATTAATGGTATAAGTCCAATAAGGCCCCACCATGATTTAAAATAAAAACCAGCTGCGCCTATTAATAACCCAAGGATTATGCGGATTACTTTGTCTGCTTTTCCAATGTTTCGTTTCATTTTGTTTGTTTTTTGATTTATGGGAAAACAGATTATTAAATGAATAGTTTAACTAAATATTGATACGATATGAAAAAATCAACACTTCTATTTGCCGCTCTTGCCTTTGCAAGTCTCACTATGGCTCAAAAAGCCACGCCCGACTCACTGGCCGGCTGGAAAACCGGCGGTGTTATCTCGCTTAACGCATCACAGGTTAGTCTTACCAACTGGGCTGCCGGTGGAGAAAATTCGCTTAGTGGAATTGGTCTGGTTAACCTCTATGCCAATTACAAAAAAAATAAATTTGCGTGGGATAACACCCTCGACCTGGCTTACGGACTGATAAAACAGGGTGAAGACCCCGTGATTAAAAGCGATGATAAAATCGATTTCGCCTCCAAGGCAGGTCAGTATGCTTTTAAAAACTGGTATTATACCGGGCTGGTTGGGTTCAGGTCTCAGTTTGCTCCCGGTTATGCCACCCCTGGTGACGAAGCTTATATCTCAAATTTCCTGGCACCGGCATACCTTAATGTTTCTTTGGGTATGGATTATAAACCCTCTGAGAATTTTACCCTTTTTATTTCACCCGTTACCGGGAAAACAACCTTTGTGAGGGATGACAGCCTCTCAGCAGAAGGTGCTTTTGGTGTGGATCCGGGAAAACAAATCCGTCCCGAGTTTGGTGGATACGTGAAAATGGTGTTTAAACACGACATTATGAAAAATGTAAGTTTCCAGACCAAACTTGACCTTTTCTCAAATTACCTGAACAATCCCGAAAACATTGATGTAAACTGGGATGTGCTCATTGCGATGAAAATCAACGAGTACCTGAGCGCCAACCTCACCACAAACCTCATCTACGACGATGATATTCTGATTGCCTTTGAACAAGAAGACGGCAGCGTGAAAAAGCGGCCTGCCATTCAATTCAAGGAAATGTTTAGCGTTGGACTTTCCTATAAGTTTTAGATGAAATGAATGATGTGGGCGCCACCCTTTTTCAATCTGGCTTAGCATTACGAAAGTTTGGAGCTTTCGTATTGCTGAAAAAAGCCAGTTTGTAAAAGCGTCGGCCTGCGCCTTTTAGTTGCCTTTTCGGCCTTTCTTCCTGACAAGCTAAGGCAGGAGTTCCGTTCCTGCACTCTGCCTTAACTGCAGTCAGTAAAGCCCGGATACAGGCAAGCTAACCGGCTACCTGCCCGCCAGTGTTGATTTTCAATGGTAGGCAGGCGGGCGTCCTGGCCCGGGGAGCAGCGTGGGACCAGGCTGCAGCGTATTTGTCTGCCCTTACTCTTTCAGGACTTTTATAACCAAAGGCGTCGTTGTATTTATTAAAATCATACCGCTGATATGTGCAGCCCAAACAGGTTTACGGGGTTGGCATCATTCCACATTTTATGTATCTTTAAGCATGGAAAAATCGAAACTTTCAGGTAAAGGCATGTCGGAGTTTGTTGATTTGCTTGAGCAGCGTGACGAACTCCTGCGTGTGAAAACCCGCGTTTCTCCTGATCAGGAAATTGCCGAAATTGCCGATCGTATGATGAAGCAACCCGGTGGGGGCAAAGCTATGCTATTCGAGAACACGGGAACAAAATTTCCTTTGCTTATCAATGCATTTGGCAGTGACAAGCGCATTGATACCATGTTTGAGCCTGGCAAACCAGACTTATTTTTCCCTGAATTATTCGGAATTGCTGAAAAACTGCAGTCGGGTGGCGGGCTGTTGAATGCAGTCAAAAACCTCTGGCCGCACCGAAACTACCTGAAAGCCTTTCCCAAACACAGCAAAAAGTGTGGTACCTGTCAGCAAGTGGTTGACACATCGCCGTCGCTGTCAGATTTGCCCGTGTTAAAATCATGGCCTTTCGATGGTGGTCCTTTCATTACGCTGCCTATGGTGTTTACCCGGCATCCGGAAACGGGTGTGCGTAACATTGGCATGTACCGCATGCAGGTGTTTGATGATAAAACCACCGGCATGCACTGGCATCGCCACAAAGGTGGGGCAGAACATTATCGTGCCTGGAAAGAAAAGGGTGGTAAAATGCCGGTGGCTGTAGTTTTGGGTGGTGATCCGCTTTATACTTACCTTGCAACTGCACCGCTTCCCGAAAACATTGATGAGCTTCTGGTGTGTGGTGCCATCCGCAAGCAACCTGTGAGGCTTGTAAAGTGCATCACGCAGGACATTGAGGTGCCGGCTGATGCTGACATCGTGCTTGAAGGTTATATTGATACAGAAGAGGGTTTGAGAACTGAAGGGCCGTTTGGTGATCATACGGGATTTTATTCGCTTGAGGGTGATTACCCCGTGTTTCATCTGACAGCCATCACCCACAGGCGAAACGCCGTTTATCCTGCAACCATTGTGGGCATCCCACCCATGGAGGATTTCTATCTTGGCAAGACCACAGAAAAGCTGTTTAAACCTGCCATTAAAGCAGCCATAGCCCCTGAATTGCTTGATTTTCATCTGCCGGGTGAGGGTGTGGCACACAATCTGGTTCTTCTGAAAGTTAACAATAAATACCCCGGCGTGGTGAGTAAAACCATGCATGCCCTGCTGGGTGCCGGGCAAATGATGTTTTCAAAAGTGCTTCTGGCTTTGCCTGAAAACATGGATATTACAGATTACGATGCGGTGTTGCGGCATGTGGCTGCCGGCATTCATCCCGATAAGGCCATTTTATCCACAGGGCCTGCCGATGAGCTGGAACATGCTTCACCAGATCCTGTGTTTGGCGGAAAACTTATGCTGGATATGAGTAAGCCGGCAGATGACGCAAGCATTCAACCGGTTTTTGAAAAATCACAGTTGAGGTATGGCAACCTCCTGATCCGATACCGGAAAACCGGGGATGAGGAATCTGACAGCCATATTTCAGATGATGTGACCTGCATTGTGGATGTGGACTTTCCCATAGAACGGGATGCTGTAAACCTCTTGCTCTGGTGGATACTTGCCAATACCGATCCCAAACGGGACATACGTTTGCGGGGGAACGTACTTCATGTGGATGCACGGGTGAAAGCCGGCAAAAAAAATGTTAAAAGAAGGTGGCCACAGCCGGTTGTGTCTTCGGATGATGTAATTAAAGCAACAGACAGCAAATGGGAGGGTTTACGTATTGGAAAATTCCTGCCTTCACCATCGAAAAAGATCAAAAGATTTGTTAAAAGCGATGGTGCTGCTGTAAAAAATGATTAGTTTTATTGAAAACGAGGATATGGCTTATGCATGAACAAAAAATTAACCGACTGATACGCGAAGGATATGAGTTCAATATGGGACTGTATTTTGACAGAGGGCTGAAGATTTTCAGCAGCCACCTGGGCCCCTTTGTTGGCTATGCTGCCATTGTGTTGGCGATTAATCTGTTTGCCGGGCTTACAGGTTTGGGAGCTGTTGCTACCCTTGTGGTAAGCGGCCCGCTTTTGGCCGGCTATTACATTGTTGCCAACGCGGTTGTCAGGGGAGAAAATCCAAACTTTGAAACCTTCTTTCAGGGCTTTCAGATGTTTCTGCCATTGTTCCTGGCTAGTTTGATTGTCGGAATATTTACGGCTGTTGGAACATTCCTGCTGATTATCCCCGGAATATACCTTGCCGTGGCATATTCATTTACCATTCCGTTTGTCGTGTTTTTGAAATATGATTTCTGGGATGCCATGGAAGTAAGCCGCAAGCTAATTACACGCAATTTCTGGCCTTTCCTGGGCTTTATGGTGCTGATTCTTCTGATTAATTTTGTTGGCGCATTGCTTTTGGGTGTTGGATTGCTCTTCACCATTCCGGCTACTCACTGTATGATTTATGCAGCTTTTGAAGATATTGTCGGAGGTGCTGTAAACGCCCCGGATGATATTGTGTGATGCCGGAAACTAAAACAATTTGATTTTGTACAGCAAATCTTCAACAGATTCTCTTGCCGGATTGTATGCTATGTCGGCCTTACGGTAATGGGGGAGTCGTTGCTTATACAGTTGCCCTACTTTTTGTTTGATTTCTTCGGATTTCAGCCCGCTTATCAATGGCCGGTTTGTACTGTCTGATGTCAAGCGCTTAATGATGGTATTTAAGTCGGTATCAACAAATACAATAATGCCGTATTGTTGCATCAGCATGATATTATCCGTATCTGCCATTACGCCACCTCCGCAGGCCATAACAAAATTCTTATTGTGTCGTGAAATGTAAGAAAGGTGCTGGCTTTCAAGTTTCCTGAAACCGGCTTCACCCCGGGATTCAAAGATTTCAGCAATGCTGTTTCCGGTAAATATTTCAATCTCCCGGTCCAGGTCAATGGAGGTGAGATCTGCAGCTCTGGCTATCTGTTCTGCCAGATGGGATTTTCCGGCTGCCATAAATCCGGTAAGGTATATGATCATCAGAGTTCAAGTGTCATTTGGTTGCGTTCATCGGTGTCATCATCCTGATTTTCACCTGCATCTTCATTTTCCGGTTCTTCCGGTTCTTTCTGCAGGGGTTCGGTAAAGCCGATTTTCTTTGTTTGGTATGTTGTGATGCGTTTACCTCTGGCCTTATGACTTTTCACGGCAATGAATTCTTCAGCATCCAGAAGCTCATCCTCGCGGTCTTTATGCTTGCCTCCGAATTCAATTTTCACCTGTGGCCATTTATCATCCGTTAAAGCAATGAGCTTGGAGCCTTCATCTTCGCTGATTAAGGGTTGAGCTGTGCTGATGTCCTCAGCAGTGAAGCGCTTCAGGTAATAATAACCTTGTTCACTGTCGTAATGGATGGCTGTGTATACCTTTTCCGGATCGTATTTTTCAATGCTGAGCAGGTTTTCCTCAAAATGGTTGCTGAGGTCAAATCCGGTGATGCGGTATTTACCATCTTTCAAAAAGACAATGATTTTGTCGTCACCCAGGAATTCACCCAGGAATTCGCCCCGTTCATCCACATTAAGTCTCATTATATCCCTGTCAAAGTAGATGTTTCTGCCACCCAGGGTGGATACACCTTTTTCTTTCACTGAAATTTTGTGGATATCGTGTTTTGACAGAATATTGCCTTTGCTTTGACGGCCTTTAATGGCCAGTTCCTGAAAGTCAAATTCAAAAATCAGTTTCCGGATTTTTGGTTTTGGTTTCAGGTACACCTTGATTACCTCCGCTTCGCCGTTTGGATTGGCGGTAAAATACAATACCCTGGAGTGGGGTGTCTCCTGAGTCAAATCATATACTTTGTCCCGTGTAACACTGGTAACCGGAAAGCGCTTGATGTGATTTACGCCGGTTTTACCATCACGGTATACTGCATTGTAGATGGTGCGTTCGTCGTTGCGCTTAAACACAGCTATGTGAATAATGTTTTTCCCGACAAAGGCTTTTTCTGATACCTTGGTGACAAGGTATTTGCCATCTTTCATGAAGACGATTATTTCATCTATATCGGAACATTCACACACAAATTCTTCCTTTTTCAGGGAGGTGCCAACAAAGCCTTCTTTGTAATCGGCATACAGTTTTTGGTTGGCAATGACCACTTTTTGTGCCTCTATGGTATCAAAGCTGCGTATTTCGGTTTTACGCTCCCGGCCTTCGCCGTATTTTTTCTTTATGCGCTGGTAATATTTGATGCTGTAATCAATGATGTTGTCGATATTGGTTTTGACCGTTTCCAGTTCCTTTTCAATATCAAGGATGTGTTGTTCAGCTTTGTCTGCATTGTAGCGAATGATACGCTTCATGCGTATTTCCAGCAGCTTTAGAAGGTCGTCTTCACTTATTTTTCTGACGAGTTTACCTTCAATTTCCTTGCTGCGCTTTGCGATGTGGCTGAGGGCTTCTTTTGTGGTTTTTGCAGATTCGTAATCCTTGTCCTTGTATATGCGTTCTTCAATAAACCAGCGTTCCAGACTGGACATATGCCAGGCTTCCTCCAGTTCTTTTTGCCTGATCTCCAGCTCTTTTTTTAGCAACTGCACGGTGTTTTGTACCGATAAGGCCAGAATTTCACTCACGCCCATAAAGCGGGGCTTATCATCATCGATTACGCAGGCATTGGGAGAAATGCTAACCTCACACTTGGTAAATGCATACAGGGCATCTATGGTTTTGTCCGCAGAAAAGCCCGAAGGTGTTTTGATGATAATCTCTACTTTTTCCGACGTGTTATCATCAATTTTTTTGATTTTAATTTTACCACGTTCGTTGGCTTGCAGAATGCTATCGATGACAGAGCTTGTTGTTTCACCGTAAGGAATTTCTGTGATTTTTAATTCCTTATTGGAGACTTTTTCAATTTTAGACCTGATTCTGATGCGGCCACCCCTGAGACCATTGTTGTACTTTGAAAAATCCGCAAGTCCGCCGGTCTGGAAATCGGGGAGCACTTCTACTTCTTTGCCTTTTAGTGTGTCAATGCATGCATCCAGCAGTTCGTTGAAATTGTGGGGCAGAATTTTTGATGCCAGTCCTACAGCAATGCCTTCTATGCCTTGTGCCAGCAGCAAGGGGAATTTCACCGGGAGGGTGACCGGTTCATCATTACGGCCGTCGTAGGAGGCTTTCCAATTGGTGGTTTTGGCATTAAAAACTACCTCATGGGCAAATTTTGTAAGCCGCGCTTCAATATAACGAGGAGCTGCAGCGGAGTCTCCGGTGAGTGTGTTTCCCCAGTTTCCCTGCGTGTCTACAAGCAACTCTTTTTGTCCCACTTGCACAAGTGCATCGCCAATGGATGCATCACCGTGCGGGTGAAATTTCATGGTGTGCCCGATGATGTTGGCTACCTTGTTGTAGCGCCCGTCATCCAGATCTTTCATGGCATGGAGGATTCTGCGTTGTACCGGTTTTAGGCCATCGTATACATGGGGGACAGCACGTTCCAGAATAACATAGGACGCATAATCCAGGAACCAGTCCTGATACATGCCATCAAGCTTGGTAATTCTGGCACCATCGCGTTCTTGTCCCCTTTCTTCCGCTTCCGGGTTGGTATTGAGTTCTTCCTTGTCCATGTTTAATCAATAATTTCTTCGTAATTCCTCAGGTTTTCAATGATGAATTCCTGTCTGTCAGGGGTGTTTTTGCCCATATAAAACCGCAGCAACTGTTTGATTTCATCCTGTTTGGTGAGCTTTACCTGCTCGAGGCGCAATCCTTCAGTAATGAAATACTTGAATTCACCGGGCGATATTTCACCCAAACCTTTAAATCTGGTAACTTCCGCCTTACCTTTGAGTTTGCGCACTGCTTTATCACGTTCTTCTTCACTGTAACAATAGTGTGTGTCCTTTTTGTTTCTGACTCTAAACAGAGGTGTTTGCAGAATAAAAAGGTTGCCGTTTTTTATCAGATCAGGGAAAAACTGCAGGAAAAAAGTAATGAGCAGCAGACGGATGTGCATACCATCAACATCAGCATCTGTCGCGATGATTACATTTCGGTAGCGCAGATTTTCTATGCCTTCTTCAATGTTAAGTGCTGCCTGCAGCAGGTTGAATTCTTCGTTTTCATACACCACCTTTTTGGTGAGAGCGAAGCTGTTCAATGGTTTGCCGCGCAGAGAAAAGACCGCCTGGGTGTTGACATCACGTGCTTTTGTGATGGAACCGCTGGCAGAATCACCCTCTGTAATGAAAATCGAGCTTTCCAGTCGCTTTTCATGGTTGGTATTCAGATGCACCCGGCAATCCCTGAGTTTTTTGTTGTGAAGGCTTACCTTTTTTGCCCGCTCGCGTGCGATTTTTTTGATTCCGCTGATGGCTTTGCGTTCTTTTTCATTGTTCTGAATTTTTTTGAGTAGAATATCAGCGGTTCCCTGATTTTTGTGCAGATAATCGTCAAGCTGATGCTTGATGAAATCATTTACAAAGGTGCGTATGGTAGGTCCTTTAGGCCCCATGTCCTTAGATCCGAGTTTGGTTTTTGTCTGTGATTCAAAAACCGGTTCTTCGACTTTAAGACTGAAGGCTGCAACTATGGAGGTCCGGATATCGGATGCCTCAAAATTTTTCTGGTAAAATTCTTTGATGGTACGAACAATGCTTTCCTTAAAAGCTGTCAGGTGAGTTCCGCCCTGGGGCGTGTATTGTCCGTTGACAAAGGAGTAGTACTCTTCGCCGTATTTTGGGGCGTGTGTGATTGCCAGTTCAATGTCCTCATCCTGCAAATGAATGATGGGATAGAGTGGCTCCTGATTCATTTTATCCTGGAGCAAATCGAGGAGGCCGTTTCGGCTGAAAAATTTATCACCGTTAAACTCTATTGTCAGTCCGGAATTGAGAAATACATAGTTTCGCAGTTGTTCTGCAATGTATTCTTTCTGAAAATCAAACTCACCAAAAACATCTTCGTCGGGGATGAATTCCACCAGGGTGCCGTTTTTTTCATTGCAGCTTTTGATATCCTCGTTTGATTTCAGATGCCCCTGCTCAAACACAACCTCCTTGGTCTGACCTTCTCTGAAGGCCGAAATTATGAATTCCCGGGATAGCGCATTGACTGCCTTGATTCCCACTCCATTGAGTCCGACGGCTTTTTTAAAAACCTTTGAATCATACTTTGCCCCTGTGTTCATTTTTGATGAAGCATCGGCAAGTTTGCCTAAAGGTATGCCACGACCATAATCCCGGATGCTGACTTTCTTACCATCGAGCTTTACCTCAACTTTTTTCCCAAAGCCCATGGCAAATTCATCCACTGAATTATCAATGACTTCCTTTATCAGGATGTAAATTCCATCATCATAGGAAACACCACTACCGAGCTTCCCGATATACATACCCGGGCGCTTGCGGATGTGTTCCTGCCACTCAAGGGTTTTTATGCTGTCTTCATTGTAGGTTGCAGTCATAGCCAAAATCTCCTAATCTGTGCAAAAATACAGAATAAACTCAGAGTTGTGGCTATATGCGGACAAAGGTTATCAACATTTTAAGGTTGAAATACCAACATCTTACCCTTCTGACTCAAAATACTCGATCGTGTGGTCCTTTTCAAGCATTTGATTTTTCTCACGGATAAGATTTCCCGAATCATCGTAATAAAATTCTGTCTCGTTTTGGACCTTGCCGGCAGCATCGGTAAAGGTTTCTTTTCGGTAGTTGGTGTCATATTCGATAAGAATGTTTCCGGATAATGCGGATTTCTGACTGATAACACGATTGTCTTCATCATACTCAAGCACAAACTGGTCGGTGATTTTGCCTTTTCGGTTTTTCATGATAACCGATGCGATTTCACCTGTTTCAGTATGCGTGAATTCTTTGATGCTTACCGGCTTTTTCATTTTCTTTTCGTATTCTTCCTGCCGGATAAGCTTGCCATTCTCATCAAATGTGTTGATTTGTGCGGTTTTGAGTTTTCCTCTGTCATCGTACTCGGATTCCCGTACGATTTTTCCCTCATCGTTGTATTCCTGCTCGCTGTACTCTTCCACATCGCCATCTTCATCCACTTCTTCGATGCGCACAAGCTTATTGGCTTTATCGTTTACAATCCGGCGGACACCTTCATATCCCTCTGCGTATCTGATGTGTTCTTCTTTGAGTTTTCCGTTATCATCATACATATACCGATGCTCTTCGGCAAGCTCATCTTCAGACAGATAATTTTTTTCTGTCTGCTTTTTACCGTATTCATCAAACTGGTATGCATTTTTTTCAATGATACTGCCGTCCGGATCGTATTTGATGTTAAGAATGAGATGACCCGCTTTGTCATATTCAGAGTATTCAGCCGTATAACTGCTACCATCAATTTCGGTGTGCCTGATTTTTATGGTTTTGATTGCTTTCATAATCGCTTTTCTTGCTAAAAATTTCCATAAAATTATTAAAAGAAAAGGAAAAAGTGTAACATTGCCTGAAAATCATTACGCATTAATCGATTCATGTCTAAGCATTATTTGTTCATAGTTAATCCAAACGCCGGAAACGGAAAAGCCGGTAAGGACTGGGTTAAAATTGAGCGCCTGCTTATAAAACGGGACGTGCGCTACAAGGCTGTTGTTACAGCCAGTCCCGGACACGCTTTGCAAATTGTTGAAGAAGAATTGCAGGCGGGGTATAAGACCTTTGTGGTGGTTGGTGGAGATGGCACCCTCAATGAAGTGGTGAATGGTATTTTCCATCAGACAATTGTACAGCCCGAACACATCCAGCTGGGGATTATTCCTGTCGGTACCGGAAACGACTGGGCCAGACATTACGGCATCCCAAAATCCTACAAGGCTGCCCTCGGACGCTTGTTTAATCACGAGGAAAAACACCAGGATGTTGGCCGGCTAAGGCATGTAAACCAGGGTAAAGAAGAGATTAGCTATTTTGTCAATGTTGCCGGATTTTCCTTTGATTCAAATGTTGTGTATGCTACCAACCAAATGCAGGAACGTGGTAACAGGGCAGGTATCGCTTACTTGTTTAATCTTGTAAGAAGCCTGGTCTCATGGCACTCGCAGGAGTTGCATATTCACATTAACCGCGAGCATATTCACCGGAAAATATTCAGCCTGAGCGTTGGGATTGGCCGGTTTAGTGGCGGTGGTATGCGGCAGACACCTGATGCTCTCATTGATGACGGACTGTTTGATGTTACCCTGTATGAAGATATGTCATGCTGGAAAGTTGTGCGACATGTTCACCGTTTGTATAATGGCAGCATCCTGAACGTTGATACGGTGAAATCATACCGTACACGCAGGCTTGTGGTTCATAACGGAAAAGGCGTAATGGCACAGATTGACGGTGAACTTATATACGGGGATAAATTTGATATTGAAATTATGCCCTCTGCCCTGAGCGTTTTGGTGTAAACGGGGATTTATTTTGCCTTATCAAGCGCTTCCTGCTCTTTTTCCCATTTTTCCATGCAAGCTTCCTGTTCGTTCTGAAGGGCATCGTACTCTTTGTAATCTGAATCGTTGACTTTTTCCGGATCTGCCATTATTTCCTCAAGATCTGCCATGCGTTTCTCTATATCATGAATGCGCTTTTCAATCCCGGCGATGGATTTTTCAAGTTTTCTGAGAACCTTATCATGGGCTTTCCTTTCCAGGTAGCGGGCTTTATTATCGCTCATGCCCTCCGTTTTCTTTTTCTGCTGTTTATCCCTGGTATTGGTTTCCAGCTCCCGCATGGATTCCATTTTCCGCCGATGCATAAACGTCTGAATACCGCCAAGGTGTTGCCGTATGCTTTCATTCCGGAATTCATACACATTGTTTACCAGGCCATCCAAAAAGTACCTGTCATGAGAGACAAGGATAAGCGTACCGTCGTAAGTTTTCAGGGCTTCTTTAAGCACATCTTTTGAGGGAATGTCCAGATGGTTGGTGGGCTCATCAAGCACGAGTAGATTGTGTGGCTCCAGTAAGAGTCTGGCCAGTGCAAGTCTGGATTTTTCTCCCCCTGAAAGCACAGAAACTTTTTTGTCAATATCATCACCGGAAAACATAAAGTTGCCCAGGATATTCCGGAGATCTTTTCTTACCTCACCCCGTGCTTCGTCTTCCATGGTTTCAAAAACTGTTTTATGCTCGTCCAGCAGTTCGTCCTGGTTTTGAGCATAATAACCAATGCGCAGGTTGTGTCCGGGTTTTACGCTGCCACTGCTCGCCGGAATAATTCCCAGCAGTATTTTTGCCAGCGTGGTTTTTCCCTCACCGTTTTTGCCGACAAAGGCAATTTTTTCTCCCCGCTCAACCGTAAAGTTAATATCCTGCAGTACCTGATGATCGTCAAAACGCTTACCAAGCTTATTTGTTTCGATAACAATGCTGCCGGAACGTGGTGCCGGTGGAAAACGAAAATGAATCTGGCTGGTGTCGGTTTCGTCAACCTCTGTAAGTTTGGTTTTTTCCAGTTGTTTGATTTTTGACTGTACCTGCCGGGCTTTTGTGGCTTTATACCTGAACCGTTCAATAAACTCTTCAGTTTCCTGTACCTGTTTTTCCTGATTTTTTCGTGATGCCTCCTGCAAGGCGATGCGCTCTTCACGCATTTTAAGGTACTCGGTATAGGAAGCCGGGTAATCGTAGAGTTTACCTTTGTCCAGTTCCAGTGTGCGTTTGGTGACGTTGTCAAGAAAGAGTCGGTCGTGTGAGATAATGATGACAGCACCCGGGTAATCTGTTAAAAAGCCTTCGAGCCACTGAATGCTTTCAATGTCCAGGTGATTGGTAGGCTCATCCAGCATCAGAATATCCGGGCTGCTTAACAGTAATTTAGCCAGTTCGATGCGCATCCGCCAGCCTCCGCTGAACTCTGCTGTTTCGCGCTGCAAATCTGTGCTGTCAAATCCGAGCCCTTTCAGGCTCTTTTCAATTTTTGCATCTATGGTTTCAGTTTTAAGAAAACCTGCCCGCTCGGTGGCATCAGCCAGTTTGGTACTTAGGCTTTGGTATGCCTCCGATTCGTAATCGCTGCGCTTTGTCAGTTCATCATTAAGCCTGCTGATGTTTTTTTCCAGTTCCATGGCTTCAGGAAAGGCCTTTTTGACTTCATCAAGCACGGTTTGTCCGGTATCGGAGAACCGGATGTGCTGAGCCAGGCAAGCTACGGTACAATCTGCAGGGGAGCTTACTTCACCCTCGTCCGGTGATAGTTCTCCCAGCAAAACATTTAATAGTGTGGTCTTTCCCGATCCGTTTTTCCCGGTGAGACCAATGCGATCTTTTGGTCTAACCAGAAACGAAACGGATGAAAACAGTGGTATGCCATTAAACCGTATGCCCAGATCTTTAACAGACAGCATTAAGCTTTATCTCCTTTTCTGGTTTTTTTGTGCATCTTCAAGGCGTTTCTGCCATTTGGATTTTTTTACCGGCTTCTTTTTATTGGCTTCCAGTTTTGCCATCACAGCTTTATCATCCACAATATACTTGCGGATTACCCATGTCTGTATGATCGTGATGAGGTTGGCAAGGAAGTAATAATAAGACAAGCCTGCTGCATAATTGTTAAATACAAGCAGCAGCATGATCGGCATAAACCAGGTCATCATTTTCATCATGCCTGCATTTTGTCCACCGGCCTGAGCAGAGCTGTTCAGTTTTGTTGAAATAACCATTGATGCAGCCATGAGCAGGGTGAAAAGCGAAATGTGATCGCCGTACATGGGGACATTGAAAGGCAGATTAACAATTGAATCGTATGATGACAAATCGTTAGCCCAGAGGAATGATTTCTGCCGCAATTCGATGGAGGCCGGGAAAAAGCGGAACATGGCAATCAAAATCGGCATCTGAAGCAACATGGGTAAACAGCCTCCCATGGGATTTGCTCCGGCCTTTTTGTACAGGCTCATGGTGGCCTGCTGTTTTTCCATTTCCTTACCTTTCGGATATTTCTTGCTCAGCTCATCAATCTGAGGTTTGAGCACCCGCATTTTTGCCGTTGACATATAGGATTTGTATGTCAGTGGAAACAATATGAGCTTAATAATGAGTGTGAGTATCAGGATAATGATACCGTAATTGTGTATCCAGTTGCCAAGCCAGTTGAAGACCGGAATAATCAGGTATTTGTTAAACCAGCCAAAAATCCCCCAGCCCAGTGGTATAAGCTCCTCCATGTCCTTATCGTAGGATTTGAGGAGGTTGTACTTGTTGGGGCCGAAGAAGAATTTCATGTTGTAGGTCTTTTCAGCCTCGTGCATGTACGGCAGGGTCATTTCTGTCGTAAATTTCTCAATATAGGGGCCATTTTCCAGTGCTTTGGCGTGGAAGTAAGGGTCTTCAAAGCCTTCTTCGTACATCAGGATAGAGGAGAAGAACTGCTGTTTATAAGCAACCCAGTTAACGGTTCCCGGGGTTTCCTCTTCATCTTCATCCTTGCGTTCGTTGATTTTTTCAACATCGCCGTTGTCAAAGCGGTATTGGATGGTAGAGTTTTGTGTTTCCCACTTTCTGCCACGTTCAAGCCCGGGCAGATAAGCCTGCCAGTGCAGTTTGAAGAAATTGACATTCTGTGCCAGAACCTCATCCATGTTGTGGAGCTTCATATCATAATCAACAATCCATGCCCCGTTTTCAAGCGTGTATATGTATTCAATGTAACGGTCATCGCCCGCCTGCAGCTGAAAGCTGGCCTGAGCAGGTTTTCCGTCGCTGGCGGTAAGTGTTTCATCAGATCCGGTATAGGTAAAATACAGGTCGTTTGTATTCAGCGGTCTGTTTTCGATAAACATTTCAAACCCAAATTGGGCAGTTGTATCGCCCTCAAACAGAATAAGGGGTTCCTGATCATGAGTTTTATAGTCTTTAAGCTCAACTGAATGTACTTTTCCACCCTTGGTGTTGATCTTCATGATCATCTGATCATTTTCAAGTGTGATGAGCTTAGATTCTCCCTGCCTGGCTTCTGCCATGACACCGTATTTTTCCCTGAGTTCTGCCTGTTTCAGCGAATCGCTTTCCTGAGCAGAGGTTTCTGAAAGCTGATTTACAGCTGTATCAGAATCAGCAGAAAGCTTTTTCAGGCTGTCTGCATGTTTTTCAGCGTCCAGCAACTCAAGCTGCTTAAGTGAATCTTTGGCTTTTTCGGCCTGGACTATGGAATCGCGTTTGCGCTGCAATTCTTCACGTTCCTCTTCGCTTGGCCGGGTAAAGAGAGAGTAGCCAATTAGCAGGGTTGCGATAACAACTAATCCTATAACACTTTGTTTGTCCATAATACTACTTATTTTTCAAGACTGGCTTTAATGAAATTTACGAAAATCGGGTGAGGACCCAGTACAGTACTTTGATATTCCGGATGAAACTGAACACCCATAAACCATTTGTGATCTGGTATTTCCATGATTTCAACAAGGTCAGTGTCCGGGTTTATTCCGGTTGGCACCATGCCGTGGGTGTTGAAATCCTCAATAAACTTATTGTTAAATTCATAGCGGTGCCTGTGGCGCTCACTTATGTTGATGCGTTTGTAGGCTTTATATGCTATACTGCTTTTTTTGATTACACATGGATAGGCTCCCAGTCGCATTGTGCCACCCTTATCAGTAATCTGTTTCTGATTTTCCATCAGATCAATTACAGGGTATTTTGTTTTACGGTCCATTTCCGATGAGTTGGCCTTTTCCATGCCTATAACATTGCGTGCAAATTCAATTACTGCACACTGCATGCCCAGGCATATGCCCAGGAAAGGAATGTTGTTTTTGCGTGCGTATTCTACAGCATTAATTTTGCCTTCTATGCCACGATTGCCAAAGCCCGGTGCTACAAGAATGCCGTTGAAATGTGCGAGTAACAGGTCTGCATTCTCAGGTGTGATTTCTTCAGAGTGAATGTGCGTTACTTCAACCTTTGTGTTGTTAACAACACCGGCGTGAATAAACGATTCATCAATGGATTTGTATGCATCCGGCAGTTCGATGTATTTTCCCACCAGTGCAATTTTTACGGCATGTTTTGGTTGTTTCAGTTTGGTTAAAAATGCTTTCCATGGTTCCAGGTCAGGCTCTTTGTCAATCTCCATATCAAGCTGCTTCAGCACGGTGACATCCAGTTTCTCGTCCTGCATCATCAGGGGAACCTGGTATATGGTTGGAACATCTCTGGATTCAATGACTGCATCCAGGTTGACATTGCAAAACTGAGCAACCTTTTCGCGGATATCATTTGTTACAGGGGTCTCTGTGCGCATGACAATTATATCAGGCTGAACTCCTTCTTCAAGCAATTGTTTTACTGAGTGTTGCGTTGGTTTTGTCTTGTGTTCTCCAGAGGCCTTTAAAAACGGGACCAATGTCAGGTGAATGTTAACACAGTTTTTCTGTAATTCCCATTTCAACTGCCTCACAGCTTCAATATAAGGAAGGGACTCAATATCACCAACCGTTCCGCCAATTTCAGTGATGACAAAATCGTACTTGTGCTTTTTGCCCAGAATCATAATCCGCCGTTTGATCTCATCGGTAATGTGGGGGATGATCTGTACCGTTTTGCCCAGGTAGTCTCCGCGTCTTTCTTTATCAATAACAGTTTGATACACGCGACCTGTTGTTACATTATTTGCCTGGCTGGTATGATGATTCAAAAAGCGCTCGTAATGCCCAAGGTCGAGGTCGGTTTCTGCGCCGTCTTCGGTCACATAGCACTCCCCGTGTTCATACGGGTTTAATGTTCCCGGATCTACATTGATATAGGGATCAAGTTTTTGTATGGTTACTGAATATCCCCTTGCCTGTAGCAATTTTGCAAGGGATGCTGAAATGATGCCTTTACCTAATGAGGAAGCAACGCCTCCGGTGACGAAAATGTACTTTGTTGAAACCACGGTGCAATATTATTTAAAACGTTAAACTAAAACCAAGACTCGGCATGATCGGTAATTGATTCACGCGCTCATTATTAATGCGATCAAAATAAAATATATTATTCCGGTTATACACGTTTGTTACACTGGCTGTGATTTCAAGCTTCATACGTTCGCTGAAAGTGACCTGTTTTTTCACAGTCATATCAAGGCGATGGTAAATGGGAAGCCTGCCTTCATTAAGGTCACCATAAATTACACCCAGCGAGCCATTCATTTCCCAGTAGTTGGTGTTGATGCCTTCATACAGCGGTAGTTGCTCAAAGAAGCCCTGCGTTTTTGTGTAGGGGAATCCACTGCCCAGGTTCCAGCGTCCGCTGATTTCCCATGACTTGTCTTTTCCCAGTCGATACGTGGCAAGCAGGTTAATATTGTGGCGGCGGTCAAAGTGTGGGGCATAGGTTTCATAGCCATCATAACGCCTTACCCAGCCCAGACCATAAACTGCCCAGATGTACAAACGTTTGTAATCGTATTTGAAAACAATATCAGAACCATAGGCATAGCCCTTTTCTATGATAAAGTCTTTTTTATAATAATCCGGGATGTTGTTATCGGGTTGATTGTTTTCCGGAGAATCTTCGTAAATTTTGTTGCGATTGATGTTGGTCAACTGTGAGAAATTTTTGAAATACCCCTCAAGGTTGACATCAAAATGCCTGGTAATATCGTACTCAAAGCCCAAAATGGCGTGCTGCGATTTTTGCAACTTATGCGTGATGCGTTCGCCGTCAAACTCGTTGGGCAAATTATCTGATCCGGAAAGGAACCCATAAAACAGGTTAACCACATCGCGGTCTGAATTTGCTGCAATCAGGTTTTGTGAGTAAAACCCGCCGGCAAACTTAATTCTGAAGCGCTCACTGATATTGTATTTGGCGCCAAGACGAGGTTCCACAGAAAGGTTATCCAGTGAAGCGTAATAATGCAGACGGAAAGATGGGTTTAAAATCAATGCCCCCAGGTTTGCTTTGTATTTTATATATGCAGCAAGCTCTGTTGTGTTTTCTTCCTGAGAGATGGTACGCCCGATACTGTTTTCATACTCAAAGTCGGTGTTGAATCCAAGCGTCTCAATGCCCCAGACAAATTCATTTTTACCCAGAAAGTACACAAAGTCCAGTCCGCCGTTGTAACCGCTGATCTTACTGCTGCGCGGGCGGTTATTGGCATCTGAGAGGGAGATTCCGTAATTTGAATATGACAGATCTGCTTTGATCATTACGGTAGAACCACCCGGTACAATCACAAAATTACTACCAATACCGGTACTGTTCCATCCCAGGTCGGATAAGGCACCATAATTGACTTTATCTGAAAAATTAAACCCAAAAAGATTTAGTTTACTTCCGCTTGGGCTGTTGAAGGAAAGTTTACCATAGAGGTCTGTGTAAGAAAACGGCAGAACATCATCTTCGGCAGGATCAAGGCCTTCTTCTTCATCCTGATCAGGATCTGCGTATTGATACAGGTATTTTGATGTCTGATCCAGGTAAGATGTTTTTGCTGATAAGATGTAGGTTGCACTGCTTTTTCCCGGTTCGAATTTCTTGAATGGCCCTTCTACAAGCAATTTGCTGCCAAAAGGACTGGCACTGATTTTCCCGGCAAAATGTTTTTTGTTTCCACTGCGCATACGGATGTCCATAACAGAGGATATCCTGCCTCCGTATTCAGCAGAAAACCCGCCTGTATACACGTCTGTATTTTCGATAAGATCTGAATCAAAAACTGAAAATAAACCAATGGAATGAAAGGGATTATAAACAACCATGCCATCAAGCAAAACCAGGTTCTGTATGGGTGATCCGCCTCTGATGTATAGCTGTCCGCCCTGGTCACCTGTAAATACAACACCGGGGACAACCTGGAGATACTGCGCCAGGTCAGGCTCAGCACCTACCGATGGTAATTTCTGGATTTGTTTTGTCTGGATTTTGGTGATTGATGTTCGTACCTGTGTCGTCTTTTCCAAACGTTCCGCCGAAATAACCGTTTCTTCAAGTACAACGGAGGATGGTGTTAAATAAAAATTCCGAGAGATAATGCCACCTTTTTTCATGGTGATTTCAGTGCGCAGGGTATCATATCCAACATAGGAAATGATTAACTGATGTTTTCCTGCAGGGACTTTGTTGATGTTAAAGTATCCATTGGCATCCGTGGCAGCACCCAGCCTGCTGTTTTCAATAAAAACATTGGCAAAAAGGCAAGCTTCACCCGTTTCCTTGTCATACACAAAACCTTTGATGTTGCCGGTTTGTGCATGAGCTCCCAGACTCAGCATTGTGATAAAGAGAATAACGGTAAAACGTGTTTTTTTCAGGAAATCATTCATTGTCTTTCAGGTTTCTTAAGGCTAAATCAAGCATTTTGCGCTTTTCATGCAAGTGTTCGTTTGATTTTTTTGCCTTGTTAATTTTATCTCTGACGTCTTTAAGCACAGTTTCGCTGCTGCTGCCGGAGAAAAAACTCATGTTGTTCTCAAGGAGAACGATATCCTCTTTGTTTTTATTGATCTTTTGTTTGATTTGCTGACGTTCTTTTTGCAGTTTGCGTGCGTCGTTTTCTTTTACCCACATGTCTATTTGAGACTGAAACTGCATTTGATTCAGGTTTTTGACAGACATGTCAAGCTTTCCGAAAATGTCATCAATGGCTTTTCGAAAAGCTTTATGCAATTTGTCTTTTTCTTTAATCGGGACAAAACCAATCTTGGAATAGCGAGCCTGAAAATCCTGAATGGCTTTAAGGTTCTCTTCTTTATTGTCAGATGGTTTAAATGCTTTTACTTCTTCAATTAGCTTTTTCTTCTTTTCAGCATTTTCTTTTTCAGCTTCTTTTTTGTCTTTGAAGTGTGCATTTCGTGCATTGAAAAAGTGGTCGCATGCAGCCCTGAAACGTTTCCATATAGCGTCACTTTCTTTTCGTGGCACAGGGCCGCTGGTTTTCCATTCTTTTTGAAGCTCAATCAGTGCATCGCGGGTTTTGTTCCATTCTGTGCTGTCTTTAAGCGCTTCTGCCTGAACGCACAGGTCTGTTTTCTTTTGAAGGTTTTCCTCCAGATGGCTGTGACGTTCCTTGAAAAAGTCATGCTTTTTATCAAAAAACACATTGCATGCAGCTCTGAAACGTTCGTAAATGGCTGAATTATGCTTTTTGGGAACCATCCCGATGGTTTTCCATACTTTCTGAACTTCCAGGATTTCATCGGTTGCTTCGGTCCAGTCTTTTAATTTGTCATATTCTTTGCCTGCAAGCGCTTCGGCTTTTTCGCACAAAGCGGTTTTTGCTTCCAGGTTTTTCTTTCGTTCTTCTTTCTTTTCCAGGAAAAAATCCTGATGTTTCTTGTTTATTTCACGTGTGGTTTTACTGAAGCGTTCCCACAGTTCGTCTCTGTTCTCCTGGGGTACCGGCCCGGTCTCGCGCCACTGGTCATGCAACTTTTGCAATGTCTCCCAGGCTACTTTGATGTCTGGTTCAAGCAATAAGGTTTCAGCTTTTTCACAAAGCTTTATTTTGGCTTCCATGTTTTTCTTGAAATCAAGGTCACGGAGCTCTTTGTTGATTTTTATAAAATCATAAAAGCGTTCGATCTGGAGGTTATAACTTTGCCAGAGATCTTTTACGCTTTCCTTGGGGACATTACCTATGCTTTGCCATTCTTTTTGCAATTCCCTGAATTCCTCAAACGTTTTATTCAGGGATTCTTCACCGTTAGCAAGCACTTTTATCTTTTCAATGATTTCCTCCTTTTTTTTCAGGTTTTCCTGACGCCGGGCATCAAGCTTTTTGTTGAGCTCGGCTTTTTTCTTTTTAAAATCGTCAAGCAGTTCCTTAAGGTAGGTTTCATCTTTATCATGAGGTGGCTCAAAATCCATGGGGTCCTTCCCGCTACCAGTGTGGAGGCGTTTGAGGTCGGCAATTTCAGCCTGCTTTAGCTTGTAGAAACTGTTTTTAATGGCATCTACCCGGGCTTTATTCCCTGCAACTTCTTCATCAATAACAATTTCTTTCAATGCCTGAAGCAATTCTTCCTTACTCATGCTTGTGTAATCCGGCATGCTTTCTTCCGAAGATGATTGTTCATCATCAGATCCTTTGTCCGTTTCGGCTTCGGGCTTTACCTCAGGTTGATCTTCGCTGGCTTTTGTTTCAGGAGTGGGTTTCGGGGATGTTGCTTCCGAATTCTGCTTTTCTTCTGATGGTTCAGGTGTTGTGCCGGATTGTGTTGTATCCGGTTTTTCAGCAGATGGTTTCGATTCAGGAAGGTTGTCTGTTTCCTTTCCTTTGTCGCTCAGAGGGTTGTTTTGGAGTTCTTCGCTCATAATTAAAATGTCATTTGCATTTTAGCATCAATATTTTCTCAAATTTTAAGCCTGCAAGTTTAGTAAAAATGTTCGAAATTAAGACTTAATGCCAGAAAATTCAAAGCTTTTTTCCTAAAAAACACTTAATTTTCAACAATTTAGATTTATTCTGATTTTTGGCAGGCGGATTTGATTAATTTTGTACAAAATTTTATCTGATGCGAATTGATATTATCACAGTTTTGCCGGAATTGCTGGATAGCCCGCTGAGTTACTCTATCCTTAAACGGGCACAGGATAAAGAGCTGGCTGAAATCCATCTTCACGACTTGCGGGAATACGGTCTGGGCAAACACCGTCAGGTTGACGATTATCCGTATGGTAACGATGCCGGAATGGTGATGATGGCAGAACCTGTTGATGCCTGTATTTCTGCCTTGAAAAAAGAAAGACACTATGATGAAATTATTTATACATCCCCTGATGGAAAACGCTTTGATCAGCCTCTGGCTAACCAACTTTCCCTTAAAGAAAATATTATTATTCTCTGCGGTCATTACAAAGGGATTGATCAACGGATACGAGACCATATCGTGACAATGGAAATCAGCATAGGCGATTTTGTCATGACTGGTGGAGAACTTGCCGCTGCTGTGATGACGGATAGTATTGTGCGCCTTATTCCCGGCGTGTTGTCTGATGAAAGCTCTGCCCTGAGTGACTCATTTCAGGATAACCTCTTGTCTCCTCCTGTTTATACCCGGCCCGCAGAGTATAACGGTTGGAAGGTTCCACAGGTGCTGATGAGTGGGAATTTTAAAAAAATTGATGACTGGAAAGAAAAGCAGGCTTATGAAAGAACAAAACAGTTGAGGCCTGATTTGCTAACGGATAAGGACAATCATAATTATGAATAAGCTTAGTCTGTTACAGGCAGAAAATATCAGCAAACGTTACGGTGACCTGCTATTGTTTGAGGATATATCAATCGGCATTTCGCAGGGCGATAAAACTGCTCTTATTGCTAGAAATGGTACCGGTAAATCCACCATCTTACGGATTATGGCCGGAGAAGAGCTGCCGGATGACGGAAAAATCACGAAGAAAAATGATCTGAGAATCGGGTATTTACCCCAAAATATCATTCTTGATGAAAATAAATCCGTGATGGATGCTGTCTTTCATCTGAAATCACCCATGATGAATGCTGTAAGGCAGTATCAGAAAGCACTGGGCAGTAGTGATTCCGAAACCATACAGAAAGCTATGGATGAGATGGATAGCCAAAATGCCTGGGACACTGAACAACAGGTCAGGCAGGTTCTGTCAAGCCTTAAAATTACTGATACCGGTAAGCGGCTGGCCTTACTCAGCGGGGGTGAGCAAAAACGGGTTGCTCTGGCTGCTGTTCTCCTTGAAGAACCTGATTTGCTGATTCTTGATGAGCCAACAAATCATCTTGATCTTGGCATGATAGAATGGCTTGAGAAATTCCTTACCAACTCTGGCAAAACGCTGTTTATGGTTACGCATGACCGTTATTTTCTTGATCGCATATGCAATACCATTCTTGAACTTGATGATAACCGGATTTATACCTACGCAGGCAATTATTCACACTATCTGAAATTACGACAGGAACGCAAAGCCATTCAGGCCACTAATGCTGAAAAAGCTGCCAATCTGTTGAAAACAGAGGAGGAGTGGATGAAGCGTATGCCCAAAGCGCGGGGAACGAAAGCAAAATTCCGTGTAGAAAATTATTATGAGCTAAAGGAGAAATCCAAAATTAAGCATGAAGACGAATTGAAAATTAATGTGCCTTCAACCCGGCTGGGGAAGAAAGTGTTTGACTTATATGATCTCTCAAAAAGCTACGATGGAAAAACCTTGTTCAAAGGCTTTAATTATAAATTTGTCCCTGGTGAAAAAATAGGTATTGTCGGGGATAACGGTACCGGAAAAACAACCTTTCTGGATATGCTTGAGGGTACGGTGAAAACTGATACAGGCAGAATTGAAAAAGGTGTTACAGTAAATGTGGCTTATTACAGACAACAGGGCATACATTTTAATGAAGATGATCGGGTCATAGATGCCGTGAGTAAGATTGCCGAAGCTGTAGACCTGGGAAAGGATAAGGTGTTTACAGCACGTCAGTTTTTGATGTATTTTATGTTTTCCCCTAAAAAGCAACAACAGAAAATATCAAAACTCAGTGGCGGCGAAAAACGCAGACTGTATCTCTGTACAGTCTTGATTAAAAAACCAAACTTCCTTATCCTCGATGAGCCAACCAACGACCTGGATATCGTAAGCCTGCAGGTGCTTGAAGATTACCTGATGAGCTTTCCGGGATGTGTGTTGATTGTTTCTCATGACAGGTATTTTATGGACAAACTTGTTGATCACCTCTTTGTGTTTCGTGGTAATGGAAAAATTAAGGATTTCCCCGGTAATTATTCCGTTTACCGTTCTAATCAGGAGGAAAAAGAGCGCATTGAAAAATTCCGGACAAGCAAACACAAGCAGGAACAGAAAAAAACATCGGAAAAAGACATCAGAAACTCCTATGCAAATCGCTTGTCATACAAGGAGAAACGTGAGTTCGAAGCTCTGGGAGAGGAAATTGCCCGGTTGTCTGATCAGAAATCAGAGCTCGAAACAGCCATGAATAGCGGAGAATTGTCAGCAGCTGAGCTTAACAGTGCTGCCCTGGAGTTTGAAAAATTATCCGGAAGACTGGATGATAAGGAAATGCGCTGGCTGGAACTAAGTGAAAGAGCAAACTAAAACGCATACAGTGTTACGCAAATGTACGAATGTCAGTACGTATAAATACGAATATATTTCAGTATTAATTCACTTTCAGGGCTGAGAGTATACCAATACATTTGCATTGTGCGAAATACTGTACCATGTTTTTTTTATGGTGCAGGGTTTTAATATGAATTTTAATTAACACAAGACGGAATCATGGCAGATATTTTTAGTAAAGTCAAAAGCGAAATGGGCCCGCTGGGGCGTCATATGGAGAAATCACACGGGTATTTTACTTTTCCAAAGCTGGAGGGTGAAATTAAGCCGCGAATGAAATTTAAAGGCAAAGAGGTGCTTACCTGGAGCCTTAATAATTACCTGGGATTGGCAAATCATCCCGAAGTACGCAAAGCGGATGCTGATGCTGCTAAAGAATACGGCATGGCTTATCCCATGGGCGCTCGTATGATGTCAGGCCAAACCAAATTTCACGAAGAGCTGGAGCAAAAACTGGCAGACTTTGTGGGAAAAGAAGATTCATTCCTGTTAAACTACGGCTATCAGGGTATGGTTTCCATCATTGATTCACTTGTGGACCGTCATGATGTGATTGTTTATGATTCAGAATCGCATGCCTGCATTCTGGATGGTATGCGTCTGCATATGGGGAAACGATTTGTTTATCCGCATAACGATATTGAGAACCTTGACAAGCAGCTTACCAGAGCAGAAAAGGTGGCTGAAAAACAAGGTGGAGGCGTCCTCCTTATTACCGAAGGTGTCTTTGGTATGGCTGGTGATCTTGGCCACCTCGACGAGATTGTCGCCCTGAAGAAAAATCACAGCTTCCGACTGCTCGTGGATGATGCTCATGGTTTTGGTACCATGGGTGAAACTGGTGCAGGATGCGGTGAGCATTACGGTGTTCAAAAGGAAATTGATGTGTATTTTTCAACTTTTGCCAAATCCATGGCAGGTATAGGCGCTTTTGTAGCTGCCGAAAAGGATATCGTCAATTACCTTCGATACAACATGCGTTCTCAAACATTTGCCAAATCACTGCCAATGCCAATGGTTAAAGGCGCACTCAAACGTCTTGAATTGCTAAAAAATGATCCTTCCCATAAAAACAACTTATGGAAAGTGGCTACTGCACTGCAGGAAGGCCTGAAAGAACGTGGTTTTAACATTGGTAAAACCGAATCACCTGTAACTCCGGTCTTTTTTGAAGGCGGATTGGTGGAAGGTACAAATGCCGTTGTGGATTTGCGTGAGAATTTTAATATTTTCTGCTCCATTGTCGTGTATCCGGTTGTGCCGAAAGATACCATTATGCTGCGCCTTATACCTACAGCCGTGCATACCCTCGACGATGTAAATGAAACCCTCGAAGCCTTTACAAAAATCCGTGGTAAACTTGAAGCCGGTGAATACCGTAAAGGTGATCTGAAAGACATGTCTACTGACTAATTGATAGCGTAATGCAGACAAATAAATTTTCGTTAAAGTGCACAAATTGTGGCCGGGAGTTTCAGGATTTTGAAGCATGGTTTTCGGTTAATCAGGTATGCCCAACCTGTGGTGCAAAACATGTGGAGGCAGTGTATCCGGTTGATTTTACCGGCCTGGAAAAACTCATGGAAACCCCGGATTGTGAAATTGACTCGCTATGGCATTATTTTGACTATCTGCCTTTGAAGTTAAGGGAAAATATTGTTTCTTTTAAGGAAGGAGCAATACCTGCAGAACGGTGGCATTTTCTTGAAAAATATGCCAAAGATAAGTATGGGCTGAACAATGAGGTGTGGGTATACCGTAATGATAAAAACGGGGGTACAGGTACCTTTAAAGATACGGCCGCCAGTCTTGCTGCCAGTGTCCTGAAAGAATCCGGCATAAAGAATTACGTGGTGGCCAGTACAGGCAATACAGCCACATCGTTTGCCAAATACCTTGCTATGGCGGGGGTAAATGCATACATTTTTATGCCCGTGGATGCGCTAAAAGCTTCCGAGTCGGAAATTAATACCTATGGACAGAAAGTATTCCGCGTGCAGGGTGATTATGCCAAAGCCAAAGAACTTGCGGCTGCTTTTGCAAAAAAGCATAACTTTCTGATGACCGGAGGAAATGTTGACCCGCTGCGCGTTGAGGCCAAAAAAACCATGGTGTTTGAATGGTTCCGGCAAATGGGTAAATTGCCTGATGTTTATGTGCAGGCACTTTCCGGCGGAACAGGACCGATTGCCATTGATAAAGCACTAAAAGATGTGCAGGGAACCATGTTTGAAAAGCCCATGCCACGACAAATTCTGGTGCAGCCGGATAAATGTCCGCCCATGGCAATTGCATGGCAGCATGCGGTGGAAAATGACTTTCCTGAAGGTTGGAACAGAGATTTTCCTGTGATTGAAAATCCGCCAACCTCAGTGCCTACGCTGGCAACCGGCAAACCCGGAACCTATCCCATCATTTCTGAACTGGTGCGGCGCACCAATGGCAGCATCATACAGATGAAAGAAGAGAAAATGCACGATATCGCCCGCTGGATTGCTTATGAAACCAAAATCCCTATGGGTCCGGCTTCAGCTGTATGCATGGGTGGTTTTCTGAATGCTCTGAAACAAGGCCTTATTAAAGACGGCGAATCCGTGCTTGTTAACACCGGCGAAGGCGTGAGCAGAGCGCCCAAATTTATGGAAGAACTAATTTATATCACGGATAATGTCACGTCGTTGGATGATTGCAATATTCATGATCGCGAAGCATTGCGTGAAGATCTCCTTGATAAAATTGGTTAATCATTGATGATTACCTCAACAAAATTGCCGCCTCCATTGTGGAAGGCGGCTTTTTGTTACTCTGAATTTGACGTGGAATAAAAAAAACTGCCCGACTGATAAGCCGGACAGTTTTTATCTGTGCTTTCTTAACTGATTAGACCTTATTTTATAACTTGCAGTTTTACAGTAGCTATTTCACCGGATTTGTGAAGTTTCAGGAGGTAGGTTCCATTGGCCTGATTTTTCAGATTGATGGTATGCGTGTTTTCCTGAATGCTGCCGTTGTTTATCAAACTGCCGTTGAGGTTGAATATTTCATAATTCACACCCTGACAGTTTTCAAGCGCAAACTGACCGTTTGACGGATTCGGATATACAGTAACTTCACCTGTACCAAAATCCACAACTGCATTGGATCCAACAGTTATGCTAAAGCTCTGAGCGTCTTCAAACATGCCGTCGGTTACAGAAATCTCAACCGGAAGGCCAATCATGCTTGTTACATCAGGTGTGCCAACAAGGTCGGCAGTTCCGTCACCATTGTCAGTCATTGTCATCCAGGATGGACCTTCAACCAGAGTAAATGTCAGATCATCATCTTCCGGATCTTCGGCAATTACTGTGTATGAATACTCAACATCCACAGTTCCCTCGGTAATAGCTGCTGAGGTAATGGCCGGTGCCTGATTTGATGTGTTAACGGTGATTACAAAGCTTTGTGCTCCGGTTTCACTGCCATTGCTTGCTTCAAGGGCAACACTGTGTGTTTCGCTAACGGTAGTGATATCGGGAGCTGTACCTGTTAGCACAGCAGTACCGTCACCATTGTCTGTCAGCGTGAGCCATGTTGGTATTTCTGTATCTGAAATTGTCAGTGGCTGGCTTGCCGGATCTTCAGCAGTAACATTGTACGTGTAGGTTTCACCCATGGTTACTTCTGTAACAGGGGAGGAAGTGAAATATGGTGTGGACGCGCCTTCTATTCCGGCCCATTTATAAATACCACCGTTGTTTTCATCCAGGTTAAATCCGCCTGCCCAGCCAACGCTGTCGTTGAGCATTTGAACGTTGGTGTACTGGATAGAATCATCAAGATTTGTCCAGGTAGCACCGTAGTCCATTGAGTAAGCAGAGAAGTTTTCTTCGGTTGTCTGACTAACTTTGACCGATATCACCATTCCCGGCTGTCCGGGTACAGCAGAAATATCGGAGGGTTGCTCAGCTTCAGGAATGTCAATAACATTCCATGTTTGTCCACCGTCGGTGGTTTTACGCATCGCCCAGCTTGTGATTTCTCCTGTGGTTTGATCCTGTACCTGCGCAATGATAAAACCATTGTTTTCATCTGTCATACTGATACGGCTGACATTATCTTCACCGGTTGTCAGCACTTCCCATGTAGCACCTTTGTCAGTGGTTTTGAAGATACGGCCGTTGTTGGTTCCAAACCATGCAACGTCACCCACAGCATCGTATACGCCTGTCCAGCCCATTTCATCGGTAAGCGGATCGGGCAGGTTGGCGCCGTCTACGCGCGACCAGTTTGTACCGCCGTCAGTAGTAGTGTAAACTTCAAATTCTCCACCTTCGGGGTCACCCATGCAAAAGCCTTCACTGGCATTGAACATATGCACAACATTGGGGAATGATGAAGCACCATCAAATGCTGCGGTTGGTTGCTCAGACCAGGTAGCGCCGCCGTCATCCGTGTGATAGATGCCGCCTCCGCCACTGGTATTGTACATGGCAACCCAGGCATTCATGTCGTCTGCCGCAGAAATGCATCCCGGAGCAAGTTGATCCGGAGCTTCTATGGTATCCGGGATCCAGGTTTCTCCACCGTCTGCTGTGCGTGCAAAATCGCTGGTTATCGAGCCGCCTGTACCGTCATAGGTGAGTATCCATGCTGTGTTATGATCTGCAATGGATGTCTGGAATACACCACGGTATTGCGATGTAAAGTGCGTGCTTTGTTCTATCCATGCTGATTCAGCTCCACCTGAAGCTCCACCAACAATAATGAAGGTTGTTTTTACTTCGGTATCGGTATTGGTTCCATCAGAAGCTGTCAGACTTACCTGATAAACGCCTGCTTCATCGTATGTGATGGCTGCAGGGTTCTGTTCGGTGCTGGTGGCAGGAATGCCGCCTTCAAATGTCCAGCTCCAGCTTGAAGGAGTGCCTGTTGTGAGGTCGGTATAATCAACTGTTCCACCAACGGGAATAACAACGGCGCTGGCTTCAAAATCAGCAACAAGGGGAGCAACGGAGTCGCTGGCAGCCTGTACGGCGGCAGCAGCGTTAATGCGTCCCGCTCCGATGCTGTCAATAAATTCAGTGTTTTCAGCGTCCACATTTACGCATGTGGCTTTGAGAAGCGCTGTAAGCTCTTCAGGTGTAAGGTCAGGATTGGCTGACAGCATCAGTCCGCAAAGGCCTGAGGTTACAGGTGCAGCCATGGATGTTCCCTGCATGACATCAAACTGTCCGGTAACACCGTATTCTGCAGCACCACCGCCGCTGCCGTCCATAAGAGAGTTCATGTCTCCTGCCGGGCTTGCTGTAGTAGAAAGCACGGTAAAGGCACCAATACCAAAAAGACCCTCGTTGTAATAACCGCCCGGAGCAAGCACATCAATCCAGGTGCCGTAATTGGAAAAGTCGGATTTATTGTCGCCAACATCGTTGGAGCCAACGGCAATCACATGATCCAAAGCAGCCGGATAACCAGTATAATTAACAGGAATATCCGGGTTCATTTGTGTTTCCATGCCGTTGCCGTTGTTTCCGGCAGCACCCACCATAACACAGCCTTTGTTATAAGCATAGTTTACGGTGTTCTGCATGGTTTCAAAATATTGTGGTGATCCCCATGACATGTTGATTACATCGGCGCCATGATCGGCTGCCCATACGATGCCTTCAAAACCTGCGGCCATTGCTTGTCCGTCAGATCCGTCATCACCCAGCTTAACAGCCATGATGCTGACATCATAACCGATGGAGGCAACACCGATTCCGTTATTGGTTTCAGCACCAACAAGGCCGGCACTGTGGGTGCCGTGAGACCAGATGTATGTGCTTTCCGGCGGGTTGGGGTCGTTGTCACCGTTACCTAGGTCTACCTGTTCTACAATTTTGTTTTGCAGGTCAGGGTGATCAACGTAAATGGCATTGTCAAGTACAGCCACCACGATGTTGGTATCACCTGTGGTAACATCCCATGCCGTTTCAGCACCTATGTTTGTCAGGTGCCAGTTGGCGTCGGCCGAGCCAAAACTGCCGGATACCGATCCGTAATAGGTGTCATCAGGCACCATGGAAATCCTGAACAAAGGTGCTTTTTCAGCGTACTCAATCTCGGGAAGCTGGTTCATTTCCTTTACCAGTTGCTCCACCTGATGGATTTTTTCGAAATCCATACGGAAGGTACGCTGCAACACGTCTGACTCAGCAGTCATGAAAGCCATACGCAAATCGGTGACCTGATATTCATCAGCCAGGCTGCGTAAAAAGCCAACGTCTTTGGGGGTAATTTGTCCATTTTCGTTGTGGCTGACATTCAGAGCCACATCGTCATTGATTTTGAAATACACACGGCCATCTACACACCAGTAGTCCACTGTTTGTGAAAAACCGCTCATTGCAAACATTGTTGCAATGACAATAAACATAATTCTTTTCATAATATACTCTGGTTTTTGGAAGTTTCGGCCAAAACTAACAAAAAAATATGAAAAGTCATTGTTTTTCTGCCCGAATTATATGCCTTTTTCCCGGAGGACCTGAGTATCGTTTGACAGAAAACCCCGTTCCTCGCAGATTTTCCTTTACGCTACCCCGGGATGAGTAGGTTACCAGCAAAGCGTTTTTGTTCATGTGGCCTGCGAGGCGTGAAAACATGGTTTTGGTCCATGCTTCCGGATGTGCATCCGGAGAAAATGCATCAAAATATACAAGATCAAACGGGCCTTCGGGCAGGTACCTTTGAAAGTCCTGCTGAGCCTTACAAAGTGTGAAATTCTCACCGCAATTAAGCGTCTCGTTCCAGGATTTATCTGTCATTGCAAGCCCTGCAGTGCGGATTGGTTCTTCAAAACGGGAATAATAATCCCTGAGAAGCTCATCTGATGGCGGATACAACTCAATGCCGTAATAATCAATATGCATGCCTCGGTTGTTAGCTTCAAGATGGGATAACACAGCATTCAGGCCGGTGCCAAAACCGATCTCCAGTAAACGCACATTGGATTTTTGCACAGCTAGTAATCCATTTCTTATGAAAACATGGCTGCTTTCGGTGATTGCTCCGTGATAAGAATGGTAATGCTCTTTGAATTTTTCACTTTTCAGTGTCCAGGAATTGTCTTCTGTTTTTATGGTCTGCAGTTTCATAAAACAAAGGTACAATTTCCCAAATAAAAAAAGCCGGACATGCATCCGGCTTTTTTTAAATGATTTTTTCAATTTTTACTCAGGTTTCTCAACCTTCAATACATCTGAAATAGCTTTTTCAAAGGTTTCTTTTGGTAATGCACCGGCAGCCATCTGTGGTTTGCCGTCAGCAGGGATGAACAGTAAACTCGGTATGCTTCTGATGCCGAAAATAGCAGCCAGCTCCTGTTGTGATTCAGTGTCTACCTTATAAAAATTCACTTTCCCTTTGTATTCCTTGTCAAGCTCCTCGATGACAGGGGCTACCATCTTACACGGTGCGCACCACTCTGCCCAGAAATCAATCATTGCGGGCTTGTCACCTTTGTAATTCCAGTCTTTTTCTTTGGTATAGTCAAATACCTTCTCGATAAACGTTTCTTTTGTTAAATGTTCTACCATAACTTTGTTCTTACAACAATTATTACTTTTGTGGATTGTTTATTTAGTCAACAAGCTAATGGAAAAATTGTTTACTGAGTAGTTGAGGAATGAAAAAGTTTGATAAAGAGATAGATATAGAGTTGTTCCGGAAGATTTCCGGGATTGCAGATAAGCATGAGCTGAAATTGTGGCTAATTGGCGGCTATGTCAGAGACTTGCTTTTGGGGAGAAAATCCAACGATATTGATATTGTTGTCCATGGTGACGGAATCCAGGCCGCAAAAATTCTGGCAAAAGGTATAGAGGCTGATAACCTTAGTGTTTTTAAGAATTTTGGTACGGCACAGATTGTGAAAGATGCTTACGAAATTGAAATTGTCGGAGCACGGAAAGAATCGTACAGGAGAAATTCCCGTAAACCCCTTGTGGAAGATGGCAGCATTGAAGATGATCAGAACCGCCGGGATTTTACAATCAATGCCCTGGCGCTGGGACTGAACGGAAATAATTTTGGAGAACTCACCGATCCGTTTGATGGAATAAACGACTTAAAAAAGAAAATCATCCGGACACCCTTACAGCCTGAACAAACGTTTTCTGATGACCCTTTGCGGATGTTGAGAGGCATACGCTTTGCCGCTCAACTGGATTTTACCATTGAAAAGGATACCTTTCAGGGAATTGTGAATGCAGCAGAACGAATTGGCATTGTCTCCGGTGAACGCATTGCTGATGAACTCAATAAGATCATGGCTTCTCCCCACCCTGGTAAAGGAATCAAGCTGTTGAATAAATCAGGGCTCCTGAAGATTGTTTTGCCTGAACTGCATGCTCTTACCGGTGTGGAAGTGCATAACAACCGTGCTCATAAGGAGAACTTTTTACATTCCGTACAGGTGCTTGACAATATTGCAAAGGTAACAGATAACATTTGGTTGCGCTGGGCTGCTTTGTTGCATGATGTCGGAAAGGCTGAGACAAAGAAATATGTTGAAGGCCATGGCTGGACGTTTCATGCGCACGATTTTATAGGTGAGAAAATGATTGGTCGTATTTTTAAGCGTCTGAAATTGCCGCTTCATGACAAATTAAAGTATGTCAAAAAAATTGTACGGCTCCACATGCGCCCCATCAGTCTGGTGGAGGATGCTGTTACCGATTCGGCTGTTCGCCGGTTGCTGTATGATGCCGGTGATGATATCGATGACCTGATGATGCTCTGTGAAGCTGATATTACATCAAAAAATCAGAAGAAAAAAGAAAAATTCCTGAACAACTTTAAGCTCGTCCGCAAAAAACTGCGCGAAATTGAAGAAAAAGACCGCATACGGAATTTTCAGCCGCCCATTGATGGTGAGGAAATTATGCGAACCTTTGATCTGGAGCCTTCACCAAAAATCGGTCAGATTAAGGATGCCATAAAAGATGCCATACTCGATGGAGAGATTCCAAACGAATACGAGGCTGCCAGAGAGTTTATGTTTAAAAAAGCACGTGAACTTGGTATTGATGCAGCTCAACAGGATTAAAGGACCAATGCCCCAAATGTTTAAACCGTAAGTGTAGATTTTCACCCCGGAAATATCAACAAGGCCACAGCGAATGAATCCGTGAGGGATAGAAGCGGTACCCCGCAGTCCGCCACCCGGCGGATGAGGAGTACAAGCGGATAGCCCGACCCTTTTTGTTTTCAGCCTTCGGGCGCAACGCAACCTTCAGGGTCGCTCCCAACCCGACCTTCAGGGTCGCTCCAATCTTCTGTGGTACATGTTAAAACCTTTTTGCTTGCAAAGGGTTGATAGGTACGACCCTGAAGGTCATGTACTGATAGGTACGACCCTGAAGGTTTTGCGCAAGCCGGAAAACAAAAAGGGGCACGGCATAATAATATAAATGTGATTAATACCCGCCCCAGAATTTTCTGAAGAACCATTCAATGGATATCAGGCCGAGAAGTAGAAAGAAAATCCATTTTAGGTTTAACAGAACCGACTGGTTCATGCTTGTGCTGATGCGGGGTTTGGATAAATTGTAGGATTCCAGTTTTACCGGAATGTTTTGCATATCTTCAAGTGTAAACATCTCACCGCCGCTTGTTTTGCTGATCTGATTAAGTATTTTGTGATCGGCGCTGGTTTTTAAGCCTTCGAGAGAAACCGGTTCAATCAGGAACGTACCTTCTTCGGTGTACATCCGATTGTTGTAATTCACCTCTGCCTTCCAACTATACTGTCCTGCCGGCATACTTCCCAGACTAAGGCGGTAGGCATTCAGGGAACGTCTGAATGTATAGTTCCCGGTTTTCCCTGTACTGTCTGTAAGCATGAGCTCTATCTCAGGATCGTTGATTAGCTCATAGGCTTCGTTGTACAATTCTGCCTCAAAAGCAACTGAGTGGTTTTCGGTGATGATCTGTTCCGTTTTTACCGAGAATTGTTTGCCTGAGCTTTTGGTGATCAGATATTGCATCAGGTTGTTGATCAGATCGTCAAACCCCTTTTGGTTTCCGTTTTGTATGTAGTCGGTAATGCGCCAGCGCCATATGCCCGTACCGGTAATAAAAGCCATTTTGCGTTTTTCATTGCCTGACAGTGCGATCAGAGGCTTGCCGGTTTCCACGCTGTTAATGCGCTGACTGAATAAAACATCCTGTGTGCCTGAAAACCTGTAATCGGCAAAATGCACCTTTAGTGGCGGCATGTTTTGCAGTACGCCCAGAAAATCCGGTGACAGTCTGAAACGATCAAAATCCATAATTTCTGCAGGCTGGGCATCATCGTAGCTCCGGCCTTTGATGTTAACCGCAAGCGGCAGTGCCAGACTGTTGAATGCCTGTACGTTTGAGCGGGGGCCAAGAATAAACAAAGCCGGAATATTTCGTTTTTCCGCCTGCTCAAATATGGAAGAGGCTGCATTTTGTCTTTCCGGAACCTCGTGAAATACAATCAAATCGGTTTTTTCAAGGGATACTGGTAAATCAGACAGCGTTTTTGTTTCGACAGAAAAATTCTTGTTTTGCTTCAGCGCCCGGTTAATAGCAGCAATGTCGGGATGTGGTGCTGCTGCCATGATGAGTATTTCCTGTTGATTGTCAATGACGTTAACAGAAATCAACTGTTCGTTGTTTTCGAGGCTGATTTCGTCCTCCATCGGTTCAATGCGAACGCGGTATGTCTGCAAACCGGTTTCTGATGCCTTTACTTTAAAATCAATGTAATTGCTGATGTCGTTACCGTCAACAGGAATATTGCGGATTGCCAGGGTGGCTTCCCCTTTGAGCAATTTAATCTGCATGCGCTCGCCATCCAGTTTGTTGGCCTCGTAATACACCCGCAGTGGAAAGCGGTTGTTGAGAAAAGCCAGCCGGTTGTATTTGACATCTGAAATCAATCCATCCCGCTTGCGAAGTGTGTCGCCAAGAGCCAGTGTAAATACAGGAAATTTCAGATCACTAAACAGGTAAAGTGGTTTGCGGCCTTCGTTGTATAAGCCGTCTGTTGCCAGTAGCATGCCGGCAACATGCCGTCCGGAATAGCCTGCTGCAACCGCAAAGTGCAAATCCGAAAAATTGGTAATGCCATCGCTGAAATCCGGTAGTGCTACATCACTTACACTGTCACCAAACTGCATGTAATGCAGGTCAAAATTCAGTGATAACTCAGATTTTAACGTATTCAGAGCTTCCGGGTATTCATTTTTGTAGTACAGCGAATCCGCGTTGAGCAAAATTGATGAAGAATTGTCCTGGGCCAGGATAAATACGGGTTCCTCCTTTTCGGATTTTTGAATGTTGAGGGTGGGGCCGAGCAGAAGAATGACAATTCCCGACAAAAACAAAAAGCGCAAGACAGCCAGTGTTGTGATGCTTTTTCGGGACACATCACGCAATTGCCTGTCTCTGGCGTAAAGAAAATAACTCAGCCCGCCTGCTGCCAGAATTCCGGGCAGCAGCCACCAGGCTGAGTATACAAAGTTAATGTTCAAAATAGCTCGGTTTTAGTGTATGCTGTTAATAAACGAAAACAGCATCGGTTTCTTATGTCAGCATGGCACCGCAAACCTGCAGTGTCTGGCCGGAAACAAAGGATGACAGGTCTGATCCCAGGAAAACAGCCACATCGGCTACCTCTTCGGGTTTGCCGGCACGCTTGAGTGGAATCTGCTCATACCAGTCTTTTTTCACATCTTCGGGAAGGCCTGCTGTCATTTCAGTTTCAATGAAACCCGGTGCAATGGCGTTGGCGCGGATGTTGCGGCTGCCAAGTTCCTGTGCCACCGATTTGGTAAACCCTATGATACCGGCCTTGGATGCTGAGTAATTGGCCTGTCCGGCATTGCCGCTGACACCCACAACAGAGCTCAGGTTAATGATGGAGCCCTCGCGCTGTTTCATCATCTGACGCATAAAGGCTTTGGTCATGTTGAAAACGGATTTCAGGTTGATGTTCATCACCATGTCCCAGTGTTCTTCCGTCATGCGCATAAGCAAATTGTCGCGTGTGATGCCGGCATTGTTGACAAGAATGTCCAGCTTGCCAAAATCGCTGACAATGTCTTTTGCCAATTGCTGAGCTGCTTCGGCATTGGCGGCATCGCTTACGTAAGCTTTAACCTTTGTGCCATGGGCCTGCAATTCTTTTTCCGTGTTTCTCAGGTTCTCGTCATCTTTAATATCGGTGAATGCCACATCGGCACCCTCCTGTGCATATCGCAACGCAATTGCTTTACCAATTCCGCGGGCAGCTCCGGTTACCAGAGCAACTTTTCCTTTAAGTAAATCTGCCATAATTATCGTTTTTGTGTGTTTTGGATGGTAAAGATAAGGCTTCTGCTTCATTTGAAAAGCGATTTACCCGATTTTTTCATAATGGTGGAATGTTACAGCGCCAAAAAAAGACTGTCTTTCAGATTGATAGGGCTTTGGGCGCATCCGCCTTTTCCGGGGCTAATGGCTTACCTGCGGCGGCACAGTCTCCGGCTTTTAGTTGCCCCCGGCTTTGCGCAAATTTCACCTTTCCATGAAAAATGTCAGAATGGTCGGTATTCTCTATCTGCGGTGATTTAACACGAAGCTTAACACGTGCAATGATTCAATTTCACGAAAACACCAAAAAAGCATTTAAGAGCAAAATTGTATAGAGGGTACAATATCCAAAATATTAATGTAGATATCTGATGATTTATTCACTAAAAATGATAACTTTGTGGTAATAGGTTGAGGAGTGTTTCATTAGAAATTATTAAGATCTTTTTCATGAGAATTGCAAGTACATATTTTTGGATGGTAATGCTTCTTTCTTTAAGTACACCAGCGCTTGTTTTTTCTCAAAATGAGGATAAGATAGATAGCATTCGAAAAATTGCAGACAGTGATGCTAAAGATACAAGTGTTATTAATAATTGCATTAAGCTATCTGAAATCCTTGATGATTTTAATATGGCAGAGGCGGCTATCTATGGAGAAAAAGCACTGACCGTGTCCAAAGAAATGGACTATACCCCCGGAATAGCCATGGCTTATTATCAGTTGGGTATGACCCATCATAACCTCAGTAATTATCATCTATCCGTAAAGTATTATAAACAGGCTCTGATGTTATTTCTTTGGCAAAATGAAAATCAGTTAGTATATCGATGTTTGAATAGAATAGGAAATAGTTATTATCGTCTTGGGGAGTATGAAAAAGCAAAAAAAAACATAAAACGATCCCTTAATTATTCCACCATCTATCAGGACACTTCAAATATGATTAATTGTTATTCAAATCTTGGTGGTATTTGTTCCTATCAAAGTGACTATAACAGTGCAATTGAATATTTCTACAAAGCACTTAAATTGAGTGAAAATCATCATAAAACTTATGTGCGGGGAGTAATCCTAATCGGAATTGGAAAAACATTAACCGAAATCAACAATAGTGAGAAAGCCAAAGACTATTATTTTAATGCATTAGAAATATTGCAACAATTTGAAAGCAATGATTTTTTGACTACGTGTTATTTGCAAATCGGGGATATATACATGAATGCAATGCAACTTGATTCTGCTTCCATCATGATAAATAATGCAATGCAAGCTGCCAAAAACAGACAAAGTACACCACACATCCTTAACACCTTGCACAAACAGGGGGTATTACTTAGCTTGAATGGCAAAAATAAAAAAGCTTTAAAGGTCCAAAAAAAAGTTTTTGAGATTTCAAAAACAAAAAGCCTTATCAATCATCAAATGGAGGCATCTTCAGAGCTTGCTGAATTGTATTTTAAACTGGGAGCTTATAACAAAGCTGAAAAATACGCAAAGGCTACATTGGGACAAGCAGAAAGCATGGGAGCGAAGGAAGCCAGATCAAATGCACTTAAAGTTTTGTACAAAATCAATAAGGCAAATGGTAATGTTACTGATGCTTTGGCTTATTATGAAAAATACGCCCAAGTTAGAGATTCGATTTACAACGTAGAAACAGCAGAGCTGATCAGTGAGTATGAGGCCAGATACCAGGCAGAGAAGCGTAAAAAGGAGATTCTTGAGTTGAATCGCAAAAATCAACAACAAGAAATTGTTCTTTTGGAGGAGAGAAAAACAAAACAGACACAGTTACTGGTTTTTGGTGTGAGTTTCATTGTTCTTTTATCCGGCACATTTATTACCTATTTGAAAGTAAAAACAAATAAGGAAAAAGACATTGCAAATCTCAAGGAAAAACGGTTTCATGATGTGATCGAAGCTGCAGAGATGGAAAGGAAACGAATAGCAGGTGACTTGCATGACAGTGTGGGTCTGATGCTAGCCACCACAAAGCTCAATCTCAACGAACTGGAAGATTCCATCTTGTTCAAAGAAGCCAAAGATGAAAAAAATATACTTGAACATACATTAGACCTCATAGATGAAACCAGCACTGAGGTAAGAAATATTTCACACAATATGATGCCTGGAGCGTTAATAGAACTCGGTATTCATGCAGCAGTAAAAGGCTTAGTAAAAAATATCAATCAACTTGATAATTTTGCGGCTGATTTTGAATCACGGGGTAATGAGATAGAGCTTTTGGAGATGAAGCGTATTGCTATTTTTAGAATAATACAGGAGATTACCGGTAATACACTGAAACATGCTGGTGCCAACAAAATATCCATAAAGTTTACATACTATGATGATTACCTGAATATCATTTATACTGATAATGGTGTGGGTATAAAAGAGGTAACTCCGGATAATTCAAGAGGCATAGGTTGGAAAAGCATTTATTCTCGCCTTGAAATGATTAATGGAACGCTTAATTTTGATAATAAATACAGTCAAGGGACAAAGATTCAATTGTTAATACCTTTAAACTGATAAAAAATGAACAAAACAAACATATTAATCGTGGATGATCATCAGCTCTTTATTGATGGGATCAAACTTGTTTTAAGAAACAATGCAAAATACAAAATTGTCAATTGCGCAACATCAGGAAAAAATGCCCTGGATATTTTAGAAAATGAAGAAATTGATCTTGTCATTCTTGACATTAAGATGCCGGAAATGTCGGGAACAAAACTTGCTGAAATCATCAAAGAGAAATACCCGGATATAAAAATCCTGGTTGTAACATCATATCATGATTCTGAAATTGTTTCTAAAATAATTGATTGCGAAGCGGATGGTTATATCCTTAAAAATTCAGGAAAAAAACAACTCGTATTAGCCTTGGAAAGAATAAGTGAAGGTGGTTTGTTTTATAGTCAGACAGTAATATCTTCCATTCTAAACAATGTATCAGACAACAACAAAACTGATAAAAGGAAAGAAAAACTCTCTGCACGTGAAATTGAAATTGTGAAATTAATTGGTCAGGAATACACTACACAAAATATCAGCACCAGGCTCAACATAAGCCCATTAACCGTTGAAACTCACAGAAAAAATATTTTAAAAAAAACCCATTGTAAATCTGTTGTGGGACTTATAAAATATGCGATTCAAAAGAATTTAATCTAATATACCAATACAAATACCGGAAAACAGGTATTTAAAATGCCCTTATACTGGGATTGACTTTAATTATTTATTGTTGTTATTTTGAGAAACAATAATAAAAACCGGCTATGTACCCTAAAGGCAACTTTAATTAATCATCCCCTATCCACCCAACAATTTATCTTTCCTAACATAATGCCTACATTTTAGGCCGGTTTTTTCCCAATATTAGTAGTCAAAGAATCGACTATTTGCAAAATCTCAATTTGCTATACCTGTATCCAGGTAGGTTAAGTTTACCAAGCTGAGGGTATTGATTTAATAGGTACAAGAATTTAATTTTGATAATTCAATTAAGTGTATAATACAAAATGCTTTATTAAATATTTCAAAACCATTAGCTATGAAAACCAACATTTCTGTTTCGCTCATCATACTGCTCTTTGTTATTATAGTCATTCCAGGTAAAGCACAAACGTTGTATAACAATGGCATTACCGTAAAACTGGAAAACACGAAATTATACGTTGGAGGCACATTCGATAACAATAGTGGGACACTTAATATTCAAAATGCCGGTAACTTGGCACAGATAATTGTCACTGGGAATTTTATTAATTCCGACATTTCTCAGGGTGATGGTGAATACCATATTTCTGGGGACTGGGTTAACAACGGTAGTTTTACAGCAAATACAAGTACTGTATTTCTCGAAGGTGGTTATCAAAATGTTGGTGGTACTTCGACTACCACTTTTTACAATCTTCATCTTAGTGGAAGCAATATGAAAACCCTGACAAACGACCAGTTTTGCATCGGGGTATTAAATTTAAATGACATTGAATTATTCACTGCAGGATTTGATTTTGAGGTAACGAACACTGACCCATCAGCAATTACCCGGACAACCGGCTTTATTTCAAGTGGCATCAATGGTGGGTTGATAAGGAACACCAATATGGCAACAACTTACCTGTTCCCTGTAGGTTCATCCATAGGTACATTAAGGTACAGACCTTTAGACATAATTCCGGAGGATGCTTTGAGTAATCGTTTTAAAGTAAGGATGGCCAACACCACCGCGTCTGTTGAATCATTCGACATCACTGAGATGTCATCTGAATTGTGTAGTGTTAACAGTCAGTTTTTTCATCACATTAGTCAGGTATCAGGGAGCTCGGTTGTTGGAATTAATATGTATTTCGATCCGGCTACTGATGGCAACTGGAACAGCATGGCAAATTGGACATTAACTCCAGACTCCTGGGCTTATTTGTCTGGAAGTAATAGCAACACGAGTAGTCCGATGGATTACATCAACATCAACGGATTTAACAACTTTAATCAAAGCCCATTTAGTCTTGCGAACAGCTCTCCAAACATCAGTGTTAGTAGTAACTCCATTGTATGTATTGACGATCCTCTCAATTTATTTGAGAGTGGAGGTGATGCTACTTCATGGAACTGGAGTGGTCCTAATGGATTTACTTCTATAGAAGAGAATCCTACAATTTTAAATTGTCAGCTTAGTGATGAAGGGTATTATACTGTTGAAATCATAGATAATTTCGGCTGTACTGTAATTGATAGCACTTTTGTCGAAGTTGCAAAACCGCCCACAGCAACGATTACTTCAAACAGTCCGGTTTGCGAAGGTGACGCACTTACTTTAGATGAAACAGGAGGTGATGCAGATACTTGGTCATGGACAGGCCCTGATGATTTTACGTCCGCAATGCAAAATAATGAATTTACTGCAAGTTCGCTGAGCCATGGAGGTTATTCTGTCACAGTTACTGATTTGAATGGATGTACAGCAAGTGCAGATCACGATGTAACTATAAACAATTTAGCAGTTGCGCCTGAGAATGTTAGTGCATCATTCAATAGCATCTGTTCTGGAGAATCCTCAGTTCTAAGTTTCTCTGGAGGTTCAGGCGACACATTTATATGGTATGAGGGAAACTGCGGCACAAACCCTGTTGGTACAGGTAATAATTTTATAGTAGCACCATCATCTACTCAGGTATATTATGGTCGGTGGGAAAATTCATGCGGAAATTCAGATTGTGAATCAATAAATGTAGCCGTTTCACAATCTATTGGAGGTGTCGCTGGAACTAACCAGACAATAGCAAGTGGTACATCGCCCACCGACCTTAATTTATCAGGTTATCAAGGTGATATTCAATGGCAATATTCAACCAATGGATCTACTGGCTGGACTAACATTTCGGGTGCTACCAACCCGGTATTAGGCAGTGCACAAATGGGAGTATTAACAGAAGACAGGTGGTATCGTGCACTTGTTAATGACCCTCCATGTGATTCAGAAAACTCCAATGTTGTTCTGATTCAAATCCAGGATTTGAATCAGATATCCGGACAAGTGATGTACGCCGGCTCTGTTCAGGCTCAACCCGCTGGAGCAAGCTACAATCAACCACAATATCACATTGATAGTACCATAGTAATCCTTGAAGACATGAGTGGTATGGAAATTGGTAGGGATACAACGTTTTCTGATGGCACCTATGCGCTTACAGACATTGAGAACGATACATACATCCTTAGAACAGAGAAAATTCACAACATGTATAACACCTGGATAAACAACATCACTGCATTGGATGTGTCATTGTTTAAAGGAAGAATTGTTCAACCCGACAACCTGCTCTTCATTTTTGAAGATTATTATTTCAACACTATGGATATCAACAATGACGATATATTATCATCCGTCGATGAAGCATTACTTCGGTTAAAAATTGTGAGTCCTTTTGATCAAACTGTGAATGATATGAGTGTCATGATGCCTTTAGGCATATGGAATAATAGTTTGGATACGCTGGAGATTAATACTGGAATTGTAAATTATGACCCGATTATAATAGGTTTCGGAGATTACAATGCCGATGCAGATGCATACCTTTATAACGGAAATCCAAGCCCCTGGTCGGGATCAAAAGCGGTTAGTTCTGACTTTTTAACCCACGAAAACGGACACACAAACAGTACCCAAAATGAAAATCAATTTGTAGTAAACTTAAACACAGTAGAAGAATATGATCGACTAAAAGGTCTGCAAATCGAATTCCGCTACCCGAACAATCAAATAAAACTAAAAAATGCATCTCTGCTTCTTAACAAAGAACACCTATCTCAATTCATCAATCAAAAATCCGATCAGATAATTGAGAACAATCCAGAACTTATTATTAAGGATGATAATGGGATGGTTCGCTTATTGTATGTGCCATCACCCGAGAAGACATTTGACTTATCATACAATCAAAAATTCCTAGAACTCGAATTTGAGAAATTATCATCATCCGTTACAATCTCAAATGAACTTAATATCACAGGTGTTTATAATGAAATTGTACATCCAAACTACACCCGAAGCAAAAATATCCCAATTACATATTATCGTGATAACAATCCGTCTTATGCGGAAAACCAACAACTTTTAACTGATATTGAAATCTATCCAAATCCGGCAACAAATAAGCTTTTTATTGAACTCCCAGCTCAAAAAATGGATAATATTGATATTGAATTGCTGGATGTACTTGGTAAAACAATTATCAATAAAACAAATGTTGATACGGATAGTAATATAATTGAACTAGATATACAGAACCTGGTACAAGGCATGTATTACATCCGGATAAATGCCTCTTCAAATGCTTCAAGAACAAGCAGAATACTCAAGTTTATCAAAAAGTAATAATTATTACAATTTCAGAAACAAAAATCATGAAAACAAACAGAATCAAATACTTATTTGGAACCTTCTTCCTTTTTATTCTCAGTACTGGTTTTTCCCAAGTTAACATACAGCTTGAAGAAATTGCAAATGTATCACCCAATGACGAAGTCACAATTGCAGTCACAGCAAGTGGAATATCAGATGAAATCACCTCAATTCAAGGTACCATCTCCTGGGATAACAGCCAATTGCAATACATTGGTTATTCTGACAATCAAATTTCATTATCTCCGGTTGGCGAATACCCCTCAGATTTTTCATTTGCCTGGGGAAACCCTTTCTCAGAAACCTTAAGCGATGGGGATTTTCTTTATCTGACCTTTCAATACATTGGTCCTGAAGGAAATTGTACTAGTCTCGATTTTACCGATAATGTTACGGCAAAGGAATTATCAGTTAATTACATTACTGAACCTGCGAACTGGTTAAGTGGACAAATGTGCACCAATATGTCTCTGTCATACAACATTACTGAACCTGATTGTGGATTTGCCAATGGCGAGATCCAGGCAGTTGTTTCGGGTGGTATAACTCCACTTACCTTCTCCTGGAACAATGGAGCAAATACATCAACAAATTCATCACTGCAGGCAGGCTATTATTTTGTAACTGTTTCAGATGCTTTGGGGGCTTCTATAACAGATACAATCGGCCTGTCCAACAGTGATGGTCCGGAATTGCAGGCTGACATCACCAACCTCAGCTGTAACGGAAGTGCAAATGGAGAAATAGTAATTATTCCGCAAACCGGAACAAGTCCGTATGATTACAGCTGGCTTTCTGGACAAACTAACAACATCATAAATGGTTTAAGCGCTGGTTATTACGAAGTGATGGTAACCGACGCAAGTGGTTGCATAACCATCGAAGGTTTTGATGTAACTCAACCTTCTGAAATCATCACAAACGTAACAATGACAGAACCACCCTGTGGAACCAATACAGGAGAAATTCATCTCAGTACATCAGGTGGTATTCCACCATATACATTTACCTGGGACAATGGGGATACTGGTGAAGACATCACAAACCTAACGGCAGGTTACTATTCTGTTACCATTGCTGATAACAGTGGTTGTCAGATTACAGAACTTATCGGTTTGTCCAATAGTGATGGACCGGAATTGCAGGCTGACATCACCAACCTCAGCTGTAACGGAAGTGCAAATGGAG
>CAYQMB010000010.1:0-46975 GCA_964418565.1 uncultured Bacteroidales bacterium
TTCTTATTCCTTCAATATGTAAAACTGAAAGTACCGGGTTAGGAAAAATGGTCAGCGCTTTTTGGTGTTGTACTTCTGTTCCCGTACTGTTATGTATCACTGCAATGGCATCCAGGTCAAACCCACACGATGCGTATTCTGTCGGCCATGGATCATTTATGATGTTCCCTTCGGAATCATATGAAGCGAATTCAGGATTAATGTTCCCTCCAACATCGATTAAGCGGATGTGTGTGATGTGATCTGTGTCTATATTTATGCTGTCTTTCACATCTGCCAGATCAAAGCCGCAACCACTGAAGCTTGCTGTTGCCCCTGCAAGGTTGTAGACATTTCGGTAATCCATGGGCTCAAAACTGTTCAGCTGTGAGCTGTTGTCAGTTTGAGAAACCGCAGGAAAACGCACATAATGTTCGCCATCCGAACTAACCTCTACAAACGCGAGTTCTGCAAATAGCATGCTGTCCTGGCCGGGGGGTGAATATATCGCGTTTTCAAACACAGCAAAGTCAATGCCCGGTCCATTGGTTATGCCTTGCGAAAAGGTTAAGACAGCTTGTCCGTGGTCGCCCAGACTGACAATTTGCCCGTCTGCCGGGCCATAACCATCTGTGCCGGCACCAAACGATGCAAAGGCAGTGCTTGTGTCAGTCATGTTGATATGTCCCCGGTTAAGCTGGCAACTGTCAGCCCAGCCAAGAATGCGGTTATCATCAGCTGTGACAATTTCATTCTGAGCTGTGGCATGAATGAAACTTAATAGAATGGCTATGACTGCTGTCAGGTGTTTCATAATGTCAGAAAAACGGGGGTGCATTCATGAAAAGGAAAAGCACCCCCTGAAAAACAACTATTTGATGATTTTTTGTACATGTGTTCGTTTGCCGGATGTCAATTGCAGATAATAAATCCCGTGAGGAATTTCTGCCGTTGATATATGTGTCAAACCACGCTGGGTTTTACCGTTTTTAATTTTTCTGCCACTGGCATCCAGCAAGGCGTAATGGCCTTTTGAGATCGCATTTATATGAATGGATTCATTAAACGGATTTGGGTAAACAGTGGTTCCGGGTTCAGCCTCTTGTTGTATGTCGGTTGTGATTTCATATGTAAGCTCATCAATGCATGCATATAGTGGCGTCATGTCATCGCTGCTTGTGAGGGATAATTTGATGTAATTTACATCAGACATCCCTGAGAGATCAAGCCAGGTCCAGGAGTTGACAACTTGTTGGTTGTCGTCTGTGAAATCTGCCAGGTAGTAATTGACAGAATCCACCAGCATGCCACCTTCCTGATAAGCATGAATGCTGAGAACCAGAGAGTCGCCGCTTGTGTAGGTGCCTTCACCGCTTCCATCGCTGCCGGTGATGTAATGGTATGTCCATGCGTGGTTGGTAACATACATTCCGCTGAGCTCTGCAGGCTCTGGAAAGACAAGGGAGTCGGACAAACCGTAGGATGGATAGAATATGCCGTAGGTTGCAGATCCCTCAGCCCCTCCAGGGGTTGTAGCGTATGCTGAGTAGTTCGTGTAGAATGCTGTTGTTGTATCTGTCAGGTTGGAATAAGCTACCCCGCCAAAGGATCCCATTCCTCCCCAGTCAGTGTAGTTTAGCGGAAACGTAATGCCACCGGAGGTGTAAGGGAAATGCTCTGTTGCGTATTCTGTTCCGCTGTGTTCAGAGCTGCCGTCGTAATAGCTTTCGGCATCGAGGTTGAGGTTTTCAAAATCTGCTGTGTTTTGTGCCATAATCCCGGACACAGAAAAACAGGCTGTCATCAGGCTGCTTAGCAGTAAAGGATAAATTTTCACCATACAATTAACTAATTTAACATTTCACAATAATTGATTTGCAATCAGCGACTGTCGGGGTGAAAAAAATCCATGATTTGATGTGATATTACAAATACGGATATCTTCAGCTTTTAACCCGAAAGCCTCTTAAAACATTGCTTTGGCAGGTCTTCTGACTTACTCCACATCCGGCGGCCTTCCCGATCCGACTTGCGGTCAGTGGCGAGGGGTGCCAGATGCCTTTGAAGCTTACAGCAGCGGGTACTGTTGCCGATTTTCACGGCATTCCCGTTTTAATCCCTACCGGTATGTCCGGTTTTGGAACCAAAGGCAAGGCAAATATAGGGTTATATTTTGCACACAACAAAACATGCCCGGCTATTTAATAACATATGGTGTTGATATCTGAAAAAAGAGAGCCGGTTAAATAACCGACTCCCTCGCTAATAACCAGATGAATGGTTTGCATATTATCTAATAACCAATACTGTACCGGTATTTGTTGTTTTACCGCTTTTTGTTGTGTAATTCCATTGGTTGCCATCAGAAAATCTGGCTTCAATTTTCCAGACATAAACTCCCTTTTCGACAGTTCTTCCGTTATACTTGCCGTTCCATGCTTCCTGCGGGCTGCCATCAATGGGACTAAGCTCACTGGTTTCAAATATCTTCTTACCATGGCGTGTGAAAATTTCCAAATGGTAGGATTCCAGGGATTTGCCTTTTGGCAGAAAAATATCCTGTTCGCCTTGTCTGCTGTTGGGTATAATGGCGTTGGGTACAAACAAGCCGTTAAAATAGTCTATATGTACGGTTTTTGTCAGGCTGTCACGGCATCCGTTTTTATCTGAAACCAGCATGCTGGCAGTAAAAGCATTGCCATGAAAGTCAGTGTTGCTCGCGTAGCGGTGCAGGGGGCTGGCTTCAGGTGAGGTGAAACCATCTCCGAAATCCCAGTTTACCGTATATGGTGATGTGCCGCCTCCGCTGTGATTGAAAAATTGTACTTCACCGTATTTCTCGGGTTCAGTTTCAGGATCAGCACTTTCATATGTAAAATCAGCCTTCGGGGTCGGGAAAACAGTGATGAGTGAGTCTTTACTTATGGTATCACGGCATCCGTTTTCCATTTCGTAAGCCAGGCTTACAGGGTACGTGCCTGCTGCATATGTATGCGCCGGACTTTGCTCTGTGGCTTGAGTTCCATCTCCCAGAGTCCACTGTGTTTTTATGACTTTGTCAACACCAGCAGTTGCGTTCGTAAGGTGTATTTGAGTTTCAAACGGCTCACAACCCTGTTTGTTATTAAGTGAGAAACTGACTTCAGGAATGGGATTTATTGTTACAGGATGCGTTACAGAATCACTGCAACCAAATTCATTTGTGCTGATTAACTGAACATCATAAGTGCCGGAAGTTTCAAAGCTGTGTTGCGGATTAGCTGACTGATCAAACAGCACTTCACGGTCTTTTTCAATTGCAAGATTCCAGGCATATTGGTTTGCCCCTGAACTCTCATTGGTAAACCAAACCGTTTTTGGCAATACACAGCGGTGCGGGTTTTCAAGGTGATGCCCGAATTCTGCTATTGGCGTGGGATTTACCTGAATATTGTTTGTGGTGGTATCTACGCAGGTTGTGTTGCCAAAATCGGCACTGGCAATTAAATAAATGGTATGCTCTCCCGCTGTTTGAATGCTGACTTCCGGTTCCGATTCATAGGTGGTATTTTCACGTCCCAGGTGCCATACAAATTCATCAGCCATGGCCGATGTGTTGGTTAGGTGGAAGGATTCTCCCCGGCATACCTGATCCACAGTAGTGAAATCTGCATAAAAGCCGGGAACATTAATGTTTAGTGTAAACGCTTTGTCACAGGTGTGATTGTCATCTGCCTGTAGCATGACTACGGGTTGATAATCACCTGCTGTATTGTATGAGTATTCTATGCTGTCATTACTTATCAGTGCACCATTGCCCATGTCCCACAGACAGTTTTCAACATTGCTGGCATTAGCAATCCGTGCATTGAATACAGCACCCGGGCAGGTTGTATCCGGAATAATTATATCAGCAGAAGGACCCCCAATTTCAATGTATGCGTCTATTGTGGCAGTATCAGTACAGCCATTATTTGTTCCGCCAATCAGGCTGACATTGTATGTTCCGGGTTGAGTGTAATTATGTATCGGATGTGCAAGATCAGAACCCATGCTGCTGTCGCCAAAATCCCAGGTATAGCTGCTTAGCGTTTGAGTGCTGGTTGATTGAAAGCTGATTTCAGCAGGGTAGCATGCAGCGCTGGTATTGTCGGCGTAGAAATCAATTTGCGGGTAAGATTCAACATCAATATAATCCTGTCTTGTTTGCTGATTTGTGCATCCGTTTTCGTCGATGACCGATAAACTGACATCATAGTTCCCTTCCTGGCTGAGGGTGAATTCCGGCGTGGTACCGTTTGATTCTGCACCATTGCTGAGTTCCCAATGATATTGTACACCGGTGGCTTCTTCATCAGGTGTGAGAATTATGGTCTCACCCACGCATAATGCCTGATCGTTGCTGGTGAATTGTGCAGAGGGCTGAATGCTGACAATTGTGCTGTCGGCTGATATTGTGGTGCTGCAGCCAAGGGTATCCGTTACTGTGAGTTCTGGTAAGAAATTACCTCCGCTTGTGAAAACATGTTGTGGGTTTGCATTTTGACTGCCTGAACCATCACCAAAACTCCAGTAATAATCTGAAATGCCGGCATCTGATGCTACCTGAGATGAAAAATTCACCATATGCGGGGCACAACCCGTGCTATTGCTGTAATGAATGCGGGCAGACGGCTTGTGTATGCTTATGATTTGCCGGCTGGTGTCTAAACAACCATTTCTGTCAGATACAATGAGTTTGATCGTATGTTCGCCCGGGCTTGTAAATGTATGGCTGTATGCCTGGCTGCTTACCGAATCAACAAGGCCGTTGTCAACTATCCAGTGATAGGTACCCCATTCGCCATCATGATCGGTAGCAATGGCATGCCGGCTTTGATCCCCGTTAGCCGTAACCGTAAGGCCGGAACAACCATAGCTTGTGTCAACGGCAATTGATGAAGCGATCCGGCGAGGCTTAACGGTTTTCTGTGATGTATACGAACATGCATTTTCATGATTTTCAGCAATGAGTTTAACCGTATAGTTTCCGGCTTCAGCATAGCTGTAATCCACTGTTTCCTGGTTGTGGAATCCTGTGTGGCCATCACCCATATCCCAATACCATGCATCTGCATCAATGAATTCTCCTGAAAAATGATAGCTTAAAGGCTCATCGCAGTCGTAGGCATAAGTGAATTCAACAACCGGTCCTTTGGCGTATGTGATATTTTGTTGCGTAGCCGGAGCGCTCATGCATCCATTATAACCCACTACAAGGCTGGCGTTCATGCTTCCGGTATCCGTAAAATGATAGGAGGGGTTTTTCATTATGCTTACTCCGCCATCGGAGAAGTTCCAGATCCATTGGTCAATCAGGCTGTCATTCTCGGATTGATCCAGAAGGCTGATGTAATCGGAAGCACAAATGGTATCCGGTATATTGTGAATAAAGTCAGCTGTTTGCTGGCTGCCCACCTCAATTAAAGCTTCGAACGAGTTGGAGCATCCGCTGACAGTAGTTACGGTCATGCGGACCAGATATTCTCCTGTTTCTGTCCATGTGTGAGCAGGGCTGTATTCATTGCTTGTTGTTCCGTCGCCAAAATTCCAGTGCACCGATTCAATATTATCGCTTTCAGAGGTGTATATTGCTGCGTAATTGAAATCAATAGAAAGCGGAGCACAACCTCTGACTTCATTAGCGAAAGCCGGTAAGTTATTGGGTGTGAAATATGCACGTGGCAGGTCGATGTTGAGCCCGTCATTATGGATGGCAGTATCTGTGCATCCCATAGGGCCTGTAACAATCAGGCTGTCTGTAAACTGTCTCTGATAATTAGTGCCGGCTCCCATGACAGAATCTGTATACAGCAAGTGAAGGTTTTCCTGCTGACTGATGACACCAAGTTCTGTGTGCCATTCCCAGGCAACGGCATTTTCTGTTTCAGATTGGTATTCAACAAAAGCAGGAAGCTCGCAGAGGGATGTTTCACTAAGGGTGAAATCTGCCTCTACCGTCTCGATGTGGATGCTATGTGTGGCGTTCATTTCGCACCCGTCATCGTTCCAAACCCTTAAATTGATCTCATAGCTTCCTGCAGTTGAATACGTATGTTGCGGATTAACCTGGCTTGATGTGGCGCCGTCGCCAAAATCCCATTCCGTGTGGCTAAACCCGGAGGATAAATTCGTAAAATCTATGCTTTGTTGATTGCAGAATACGGTATCTGCGGGAATAAAATCTGCATCAACAGGAGCGATTTCAATCATATCTGATTTGGTAACTGTTCTGCTGCAGCCTTCAGTAGTGATGATAGTGCAGCTCACGGTGTAGCTGCCAAAATCTGTATACACATGTGAGGGATTGGAGGCGACTGAGGTATTGCCATCACCAAAATCCCATAGAATGTCAGCATCTTCGGGTATGCCTGTATTAACTGTAAATTCTACGCTTGCCGGTGTGTTACAAAAAGATGACTGATTCGCTGTAAAATCAAATGTTGGTGCCTCATATACGTCGAAGGCATTTTCCATATATGTGGAAGCAAAACAACCATGTTGTGTTATTTCGCTCAATAATATATCGTATTGACCTGCCTGATTAAAGGTTTTTGTGATTGATTGTCCCTCCGATATGCTGCCCGTACCAAAATCCCAGCGGTAGGTGCTTCCGTTTGATGCTCCTTCGGTATTTGCACTTACACTTAACTCGAAAGGTGAACAACCATCGGTTTCACTGTTAATTGTGATTGTGGGTTGAGGACTCGCATATACATGTACTGTGTCGGATAAAGTAAGGGTGTCGCTGCTGAAATTATTGCTGACAATTAACCGGATGCTGTATGTTCCGGGCTCAGTATATATAACCCCCGGGTTTTCTAATGTGGAGGTATTCCCGTTGCCTAAGTCCCAGTGATAGGAGAGGTTTGAGCCCTCAGAATGGTTGTCAAAATTTAACTGCAGAGGTGAACAACCCTGATGGTTTGAAATGCTAAAACCAGCCTCAACACCTTGTCCCTGTAATATAAAAGGAGCAAGCGCAAAAAATATCAATATGGCAATTTGTTTTAACATGTATTTTTCAAAATTTGTATTACTAAGATACAGCACTGGCAGGCCATAATTGAGGCGGGAAAGTCGTAAATATAAAATCAGTAAAAAGGCTTACAGGGATACTTTATTGTGCTTAGGTGCTAAGGTATATCCTTGATGATGGGGCTGTATTATACTTTTTCTTTTGTATCCATGCAGGGATTGTTTATTTTTAAGAAAAATAATTGCTATGCACATAGTCCTTATAGAAGACAATGAAGGTCTGAATAAACTAATCACTTATAAGTTGCAGCAGGAAGGGCACAGGGCTACAGGTTATACATTGGCAGCAGAGCTTGTGCAAAACTACAATGAAATCAATCCTGATTTATTGTTGATTGATTATACCCTTCCGGATATGAACGGTAAAGAGCTCATTGAAGTTCTTCAGGAAATGAAATACAATGCCCCATTCATTATCATAACCGGTCATAGTGATATCCAGCTGGCTATATCCCTGATGAAAATGGGAGCAATGGATTTTGTAGTGAAAGATGATAATTTTAATGATGTTTTGCCGGCAGTAGTAAATAAAGCTGTTGGGCAGATTAAAATGCAGCAGAAGGCAAAAGAAGCCAGGGAGCAGGTTATTAGAAATGAAAAGCTTTACAGAAATACCGTTGACCAGATTCCTGATCCGATTTTTTATTATTATGGTGACCATGTGTTTTTTGTGAATGAAGCCTTTCAAAAAAAACTGCGCTATACACTTACAGAATTAAATAAATCTGCCTTTCGAAAAATTGTGATTGACAAATATTTCAGAAATGTGGAATCTGAATTTGAAAAGAAAGACGGAAAAAACAGTTATCCGGTTTTTGAAATCCCATTGGAATCCAAAGATGGTAAGTTGCTGTATTTTTTGGTGAAAGCCATCAAAACACGTTTTCAGAATTCCCCTGCCATCATGGTTGTTTTGTCGGATATTACCGAGAAAAAGGCGTTTGAAGACAGAATGATGAAAAGCATTATCGATACAGAAGAAAAGGAAAGAATGCGCTTTGCCAGAGATTTGCATGATGAGCTTGGCCCGATTTTATCCGGTATCAAAATGTATTCGGGTTTGTTGCAGCGAAAATGTAAGGATGACGCTGAGGATACATTAAATAAAATAATTGAACTTGTCGATTCCGCTGTTCAGACTTCACGGAATTTGTCCAGCAATGTGATTCCCGGTGTGCTGATTGATTTTGGTTTGAATCAGGCAATCAAAGGATTCATTGAGCAGTTTGACGGTGAAAATGCGCCTTCCATACACTTTGATTCCAACCTGAATTCCAGACTTGAACAAAACACAGAAATTTCACTGTTTCGCATCATTAAAGAGCTTGTAAACAATAGCCTGAAGCATGCAGATGCATCTGTTATTGATATTCAGCTTTTTGAATCCAAAGGGAAAAAAATCACCCTGTTTTATGAGGATGATGGCATTGGTTTTGACATGGAAAAAGCAAGAAACAATGTTTCTGAGTCAGGCATTGGTTTGAGGAACATCAACAACCGGCTGGATATGATAAATGCTAGTTATAAATATGAAACCAGCCCGGGAGAGGGATTCTCATTTACCGCTACTGTGATGCTATGACATCGCTTAATCCTTTCCGTAAAATGCTTCACGACCGGGAAAATTATACTTTTCACGGGCTGTTTTTTCTGAAAATGTAAAATATGTGATGTCTGCCTCAGCGTATATGGTGTTTTTATGGTCTCTTACTTCGGTTTTTAGCTGTATAATATTGCGCTTTTGATGGCTTATCCTGCCACGGATTTCCAACGGTCCCTCTGTTGTCGGTACTGGTTTTTTGTATTTGACACTCAGGTTTGTTGTGACACCTGTTGTATTTGAAACTGTAAAAATTAACCATGCTCCCAGCTCATCCATCATGGTGGCAATAATACCTCCATGCATTATGCCTTCCCAGCCTTCGTAATACCATTCAGGGTCAAAACGGGAAATCACCTCGTCACCATCCTGCCAGAACTGCATTTTTAATCCGCGGGGATTGTCTGGTGAACACCCAAAACAATGGTAATTTCCATTGTCTGCTAATGCATTGCGTAATTTTTTCATACTGCGTTGGTTATTTGTTAATAATTATTCCATTCTCCTTTTCGGGATATTACACAAATGTTGCAAATTTATTACCTTTAAAAAAATTATAAATGTACCGGGACAGCATTAGTTGTACCTGATTTTGACAACCGAAAATTTTAACGGAAATGAGCAATAATAATGCAGAATATCGCATCAAAGAACTCAGAAAAAAACTGAATTACCATAACCGCAAATATTACGTTGAGGCAAATCCGGAAATTTCGGATTTTGAATATGACCAGCTCATGAATGAATTGATTGAACTGGAAAAGAAACATCCTGAATGTGATGATCCGAATTCTCCCTCCAAACGTGTTGGCAATGATATCAATCAGAATTTTGATCAGGTCAAACACCGGTACCCTATGCTGTCCCTGGATAATACCTACAATCAGGACGAGCTGAAAGCATTTGATCAGCGGGTGAGAAAAGGACTGGGGGAAGCGCCTGAATACGTCTGCGAATTAAAATACGATGGTGTATCCATCAGCCTGACTTATGAAAATGGCACCCTGAAACGGGCGGTAACAAGAGGTGATGGTTATCAGGGGGATGATGTTACCGACAATATCCGGACCATTGGCTCGGTGCCCTTAAAAGTTACAGGCGAAAACATGCCCGGTATTTTTGAAATCCGTGGTGAAGTGTATATGCCGGCTTCCGTGTTTGCAGAACTTAACCGTCAACGTGAAGAAAATGGGGATGATCCCTTTGCCAACCCACGCAACGCAGCTGCCGGAAGCCTGAAAATGCAGAAATCCTCGGAAGTTGCTAAACGTAAGCTTGATTGTTTCCTGTACTATCTGGTGACAGATAAACCACCGGTTGCTACACATTATAAAGCGCTCGATTTGGCAAAAAAATGGGGATTCAGGGTTCCGGAACACATGACAAAAGCGGCTGAACTCAAGGATGTATTTAAGTTTATTGATGAGTGGGACGAAAAACGCTACGACCTGCCTTACGAAATTGATGGCATTGTTATAAAGGTTAACACCTATGACCAGCAAGAGGAACTTGGCATGACAGCAAAATCTCCGCGCTGGGCAATTGCCTATAAATTTAAGGCAGAACAGGTGGCTACAACACTAAAATCCGTCGGGTACCAGGTGGGCAGAACGGGTGCTGTAACGCCTGTGGCAATGCTTGAGCCTGTAAAGCTCGCAGGAACAACCGTGAAAAGAGCATCCCTGCATAATGCCGATCAGATTAAATTGCTGGACCTGCATGAAAAAGACAGGGTCTTCGTTGAAAAAGGCGGGGAAATCATTCCCAAAATCGTTGGTGTGGAGGAACACGCTCCCCAAAGCAAACCAGTCGAATTTATTACCCACTGCCCTGAATGTGGCACAGAGCTTATCCGGAAAGAAGGAGAAGCAAAACACTTTTGCCCGAACGAAAATGCCTGTCCGCCTCAGATTCGTGGTAAGATTGAACATTTTATCAGCCGTAAAGCTTTGGATATTGACAGCCTGGGTAGCGAAACAATCGATTTGTTCCTGCGGAAAGGCTTGATTGAAAATATGGCCGACCTTTTTGAATTAACGAAAGAGGACATAGTAAATCTGGAGGGATTTCGTGAAAAATCAGCACAAAACATCATTGATGGCATTCAGGAAGCTAAAAATGTACCCTATCCGCGCGTGCTTTATGCCCTGGGCATACGATATGTGGGGGAAACTACAGCTAAAGTGCTTGCCAGAGCATTTTCCGATGTTTACAAACTGGCAGCGGCCTCCCGGGAAGAGCTGGAAGCCGTAGATGATATTGGTAAAACCACTGCGCGTTCTGTTGTTGAGTATTTCAACCTGCCATCCAACCAGGAAATTGTGGAGAGATTACGCTCTTACGGATTACAGATGAAAGCAGGAGAGGAGAGCCGGCAGCAATCTGATGTGCTCAAGGGGAAGAAAATTGTTATTTCCGGCGTGTTTGAAAAGCATTCCCGGCAAGAACTGAAATCCATGATTGAAAAAAATGGGGGAAAAAATGTGCAGTCGATTTCTTCCAATACGTCATACCTTTTAGCCGGGGATAATATTGGCCCTTCTAAACAACAAAAAGCAGACTCCTTAAACATTCCGGTTATCTCAGAAAATGAGTTTCTGGATATGCTTAAAAACAAATAGTAATGTTGTCGGACAAAATATTAATCATGAATTGAAAGAAGATTAATTTAGTATATTTGCAGATTATCATCGGTCTGTATGGCCTTTTGTTGTTGATAAACATGCATTATGACAAAAAAAGAACGGTTCGAAAAGGTATTTGCCTGGTTTAAACAGGAAATGCCAGTGGTTGAAACCGAACTGATATATCATACCCCTTTTGAGTTGATTGTAGCGGTTATATTGTCTGCCCAATGTACGGATAAGCGGGTCAATAAAATAACTCCCGATTTGCTGAGTGCATACCCGGATGCTGAAAGCATGGCCGGGACCGGGGTAGATGAACTCTTTGAGTATGTCAAATCATGCTCCTATCCCAACAGCAAGGCGAAATACCTCAAACACATGGCGCAAAAACTTGTTGAGGATTTTGACGGAGAGGTGCCCGGCGATATGAAAAATCTGCAAAGCCTGCCTGGTGTAGGAAGAAAAACCGCTAATGTCATAATGTCTGTAGCATTTAAACAACCAACTTTGGCTGTGGATACGCACGTTTTTCGGGTGGCTGAACGCATTGGTCTGAGCACAAATGCAAAAACACCGCTGCAAACGGAAAGACAACTTCTGCGTTACGTTCCGAAACACCTCTTGCCGGATGCACATCACTGGCTGATATTGCACGGAAGATACGTATGTACAGCCAGAAAACCCAAATGCCATACATGCGGATTGAGAGACGTTTGTAAGTTTTATGCAAAAAAGAATGTTAGTAAATAATTTGAAATAAACTGTGTTTTTAATTTGACACACTTAATTTTGTAAAAAAATTGAATACTTATGCGGAAGAAGCTTAGGGAGACAGTAGCAGAGGCAGTAGAAATACTTTACGGGCACAAGCCGGATGCGAAGTTAATTCAGGTGCAGCGCACAAAAAAGGAGTTTACCGGTGATCTTACAGTGGTGATCTTTCCTGTGGTTAAATACAGCAAAAAGAAACCCGAAGATACAGCAAACGATATTGGCGTTTATCTGAAACAAAAAATTGAAACACTCTCAACCTATAATGTCATTAAAGGGTTTTTGAATTTATCGTTTTCCCGTGAATTCTGGATAGAGCGCTTGAATGAAATAAGTAAAAATGCAGGGAAACCCCTTCTTCCGGAAGAAAAGAAGAGGGTGCTTATTGAGTTTTCATCACCCAATACAAACAAACCCCTGCACCTTGGGCATATCCGCAATAATTTGCTTGGCGACTCCATTGCAAGAATTCTTGAAGCCAACGGACATGAAGTTAATCGGGTAAACCTGGTTAACGATCGTGGAATTCACATTTGCAAATCCATGCAGGCATACCTGCAGTTTGACCCGGATGGCAGCCCTGAAAAAGCCGGCATGAAAGGTGACAAATACGTGGGCGATTTGTATGTTAAATTTGAAAATGCATTTAAACAGGAAGTAGAAAGTCTGATTGAAAAAGGCCTGAGTGAAAAGGATGCCAAAGAACAATCCCCGATTATGAACGCAGCCCGTGACCTTCTTAAAAAATGGGAGGAAGGCGACGATGAGGTTATGGCACTTTGGGAAAAAATGAATAACTGGGTTTATCTGGGGTTTGATAAAACGTATGAAAAAATGGATATACGTTTTGACAAAACCTATTATGAATCAGAAACCTATAAAATAGGAAAACAAATTGTTCTCCATGGCCTTGAAAAAGGTGTTTTTTACCGCAAAGAGGATGATTCTGTCTGGGCTGACCTGACGGATGAAAAACTGGATGAGAAAATCCTGCTTAGAAAAGACGGCACATCGGTGTACATGACTCAGGATATCGGAACCGCTGCAGAACGATATAAAGAGCATAAACCCGATGAAATGATTTATGTGGTTGGAAATGAGCAAAATTATCATTTTCAGGTGCTTAAAGCCCTCATAAAAAAACTGGATTACCCCTGGGCTGATATTATTAACCATATGTCTTATGGTATGGTGGAGCTCCCCGAAGGTAAAATGAAATCCCGCGAAGGAAAAGTCGTTGATGCCGATGATTTGATCGATGCGATGGTGAACACCAGCCGGGAAATGTCAGAAGAGCTTGGGAAAATTGACGGCATGCCTGAAGAAAACCGTGATAAAGTGATCTTCATGATCGCAATGGGAGCACTGAAATATTTTATCCTGAAGGTTGCACCCAAAAAGAATATGGTGTTTAATCCCCGGGAATCCATTGACTTTAATGGTAACACCGGACCTTTTATTCAATACACGCACGCGAGGATACGGTCAATCGTACGGAAAGCTTCAGCCATGAATATTTCCGTGCCGGAAATGGTGTCCGAGGAAAACAAAACCAACGATAAGGAACTGGAGCTTATTAAATCAATCGACCATTATGAAATGGTGTTGCGTGAAGCCGGAAAAGAACTGGATCCGGGACTTATCGCCAATTATGCGTTTGAACTTGCCAAAGAATTCAACCAGTATTATCACGATTATTCCATTCTGAAAGCAGGAAATGGCAATATTTTGCAATTCAGACTGATGCTCGCAGATAAAGTTGCCGCTACCCTGAAAGAGGCAATGTATACCCTCGGAATTGAGGTGCCGGAAAAAATGTAGAGATAACCTTTATCGTCCTCATATGATATGCATAAAAAACAGGCCATCGCAATGTGCGTGGCCTGTTTGCGTTGATGCATATCAGCATTATTGCAGCAATGTGAAATCTTTTAGTATCACCTCACTCCGGCGCCGTGATGTGCCATCCCGGTCTTTCCAGTTTCTTTCGTTAATGCGTCCCTCTACTGCAATGCGCTTGCCCTTGCGTAGCATCTGCCTGACAATATCTGCGGTATTTCCCCAGGCGATCAGCTGATGCCAGTTGGTTATGGTGTCGTATTTGCCTTCAAGATTTCTCCGCGTCTCGTGTGTGGCAAGCGTTAAACGTGCCATGCGCTGACCTGTTTCAAACCTGCGTACAACCGGATCTGCGCCTAATCTTCCTATTAGCATGATTTTGTTTTCTGATGTTTTCATAATTCTTAACGTTTTTTGATTTCACTGCAAACATAAATCAGACCCTTTACATCAGTCGGTTAATAAGCGTTTATTGTCATTTTACATTCGTTTGTAAGTGATTGAAAATGGATAAGGGTCTGTAAGTTAGGCAAAAAAAAGGCTGCCCGTTTGCATTGAGCAGCCTGTAAAATGTTATCAGAAAGGGTTTATTTTTTAACAACTTTGTAATTGATGGTTTCGTTTTCAAATTCTATGCTGAGGAAATAAAGCCCGGAGCTGTATGGTGACAGGTCAAGGTGTTGGCGGTTGTGACTGCTGTCATCTTCCAGAATAACCCGTCCGCGTGCATCAATCAGCCTGAAATGGTAGCTTTCTTCAAGGCGTGATATGCGGATGTAAAGGTCGCCGTCTGTCGGATTCGGGAAAATACTTACACCGCCATCCACAAACAATTCTGCACTGTTGGAGTAAACATCTCCGCATTCACCACTGATAAGGCAGGCGTATGTGCCTTCTTCCTCATAACTGATCCGGTTGACAATCAGTGTGTCATTCTGTGAGCCGGAGTAGGGGGTAAGGCTGTCGGTTAATTCCACACCATCTTTAAGCCACTGGAAATCGGTATAATCCCCATCCGGTTCAACAATAAACATAATGGTGTCTCCCTGAATTACCGTTCTTGTCTGTGGTTGTTTGATAATGCTTACGGATTCATACCGTGTAACCGTAAGGCTGTCTGAATCCATGCAGGCTCCGTTAACAATTGTCCAGACAAAGGTGTTTTCACCTGCACTGAGGTCTGAAACATTTGTCATAGCCTGAGTGGGATTGTCAACGCTTGCTTCGCCTGCTGTTACTGTCCATGTGCCATCCGCAAAAGGTGCATCCGTTCCGATCAACATGGTGTTTAAATCATCGCAAATGGTTTGATCACCACCTGCATTTGCTATTACCAGACTGTCGCGGCTGATGATGAGGTTGTCTGTGTCAATACAGGCACCGTTGGTCATGGTAAATGACAGAACGGTTTCACCCAGGCCAATGTTGGTGACGATGGCGATGGGGCCGGATAAGTCAGTTGTGTTGTCGACATCTGCGCTGCCGGATTCAAGGCTCCAGTTTCCATTTGGATCTGAGGGCAGCACAATGCTGTCTTCCTGGCATAGCGAAATGTCTTCGCCCGCATCAGCAATCATCAGGCTGTCGCGTGTGATGATAATTGAGTCTGTGGATTCACAGGCACCATTGGTGATGGTCCAGGTGAAAGTATTTTCACCAATTTCGAGGTTGGTGGCATCTGTTTGCTGATTTCCGGGGTCGGAGATATTTGCGCTGCCTCCCGGATTTGTCCATACGCCTGAGCCGGGAGCCGGATCATTGCCTGCCAGCAGAACAGTTTCCGCACAAATTGAATAATCATCATCCAGCGACGCCTGTATGAGTAGGTCGCGGGTAATGCTTACCGTAGCCTGATCGCTGCATTCCCCGTTTTCAACATTCCATTGCAGAACGGTTTCGCCTTCCGGCAGGTTATTAATGGTGGTTATTGGGGCTGTATTATCGGCAATGCTGCCACCTCCGCTTATGATTGTCCAGTATCCGTCTGCCGGAGATACATCCGTAGCTGAAATAACCAGTGTGCTGATATCACATACGGTTGTGTCATCCATTACTTCGGCAACCACCATGGTATCCGTTATGATTTCAACTTCATCGTATGTCTGACAGGCACCGTTGGTTACCGTCCAGTGTATGGTATTGGAACCGGGAGCAAGGCCGGTAACGTAGGTGTGATTTGTGTCGGGCTGATTGATGGTGCCCGTGCCATTGTATACACTCCATATACCAGAGGCGGGGGCCGGGTTCAGAGCGGTAAGGAAGGTACTGTCTCCGCAGATTTGCTGATCAGGCCCTGCCTGAGCCTGAACGGTTGTGTCAATGTGAACGACAAGTGTATCGGTATCCACACAGGTTCCGTTGGTAACTTCCCACTGAAGTTGATTGTCGCCTACACTAAGGCCTGTTACGGTGGTTGCGTGCTGATCGTCCTGGGCAAAGTTGCCGCTTCCGCTTAAGACAGACCAGAGGCCTGTTCCAGGATCAGGATCGCCGGCTGTTATAACGGCATGATAGGTATCACAAAGGTCAATATCGCTTCCGGCATCGGCCGGAATAATTGAATCCCGCTGAATGGTAACCTGGTCGGTGGAGATGCACGCGCCATTGGTAACCGTCCACTCCAGTTCATTGGGGCCATAGTCCAGTCCGGAAATGCTTGTTTCGGGATCTGTGGGGTTGTCAAAAACAGCGTTGCCGCTGATTACAGACCATACACCTGTGCCGGCTGAAGGGATATCGGCTTCGAGGGTTGTGGTGTCGTATTCGCAAAACATCTGGTTTGGTCCGGCTTCGGCAACAACCAGGCTGTCGCGGGTAATGGTCATATCGTCGGAGTCAGTGCATGCGCCGTTTGTAACTTCCCATGTAAACGAATGGGTTCCATAAGGTAGGTTATAAACGTCCGAAACCGGGCTGCTGGGATTATCAAGCGTTCCGCCATCGTTGGCAGTCCAGAGTCCTGTGCCTGGTGCAGCAGGGGTTGCATTCATTGTTGCCGAGTCGATTTCGCAAATGCTGATGTCCGGGCCTGCATCGGCGGGAATAAGGCTGTCCTGACGGATAATAACCGTGTCATGGCTAACGCATGTTCCGTTGGTTACTGTCCATTCAAAATAGTTTTCGCCATTTCCCAGTCCGGTTACAGCAGAAGCCGGGTCTGTAGGAGTGCTTGTGCTTCCACTTCCGGAAATGAGCGTCCAGAGCCCGCTTCCCGGTGCCGGAGAACCGGCTGCCATGCTTGTGTTGTCAAGTTCACAAAGTGACTGGTCTGATCCGGCATCAGCAACAATCAGCTCATCCACACTCAACATCACGGTATCGCTGTAAACGGTACCACCTTCATTGCTGACTTCGCAGAAAACGGAGTCCCCATCCATGCTTAAATCCACCGGTAGATTGAGGGTGTCGTTTGTTGCTCCTGGTATGGAGCTGTATGTTCCGGCGCCACCCTGATACCATTGATAAGTTAGTGTTCCACCTCCGATGGCATCTACAACAAATTGTGCGGATGCGTTTTCACAGACTGTTGCATCCACCGGATCACCGATAATAACCGGAGGTTCGGTAGAAAGGTTTTTGTCAAATTTGGAAATGAACATTTCTCTGGTGCTTACAGGGGTTCCATTGAAAGTTTCACTATAAGCACCACTTGTTGTCGGGTAATTATCCGAGGCTGTATAGCCTGTGATAAATACCTGATTGTACATATCCATAACCAGGTCTTCCTGATAATCAAAGGTGTCCCCTCCAATGAAGGTAGATGCAAGTATGGAGTTCAGGCTTGTGTCGATTTTGCTGATAAACACATCTGTGCTGTTGGTAGGATCACTGTGGATGGTATCATATGCGCCTGTGGTTGTCGGGTAATCAGAAGAGTAGGTGTTACCTGCAATAAAGAGGTGGTCATCCATATCCATTTCAATATCGAAGGCATATTCCCATTGCGTACCACCTATGAAGGTGCTGTGCATTAATCCGCTCAAATCTGAGGTGAACTTAGAGACAAAGGCATCTACAGCTCCGCCAAATGTTTGATTATAAGCGCCGGGGCTTGTTGGGTAATTGTCAGATGCCGTATATCCCACAATGAAAATATCGTCGTTGGGATCAATTAATATATCATTCCCTCTTTCATAAGATGCGCCACCAATAAGGGTTGAGTGCATAAGTGTACTCAGATCGGCACTCATGCGGGAAAGGAAAACATCGTTGCTGGAGTTGTGTGTCTGGTCATATGCTCCGGCTGTTGTGGGAAATGAAAAGCTTCCCGTATATCCGGTAAGCAAAATGTCTTCATTCTGATCAAAGCTTAATGCCTGTGCTTCCTCGTTACTGTTACCTTCCAGCAAAGTGGAGCTCACCAGGGTTGTGAGATTATAATCCAGTTGGCTGATATATACTGCTTTATTCGGATTGTCATAAGAGTTGTCGTATGCTCCCGGTGTTGTAGGGTAATCAGCAGATTGTGTGGACCCGGTGAGATAGATATTCTGACTTGTGGTACTGAAAATTACATCTGTAGCAATATCATCGCCATTACCACCAAGGTATGTGGAAGCCTGCAGACTGCTCAGGTCATTGGAAAGCCTGCACACAAACACATCGGATTCTGCACCACCATGCGCCGGGGCATATGCTCCGGCAGTAACGGGAAAGTCAAGTGATTCCACATCGCCAATGATGATTACGCTGCCGGTGGCTGGGTCGATGGCTATGCTGCGCCCCATATCGTAGAGGCTGCCTCCAATAAAGGTGGAAGCTTCGAGGGTTGTGAGGGTAGAGTCAAACCGGCTTACAAATACATCGTAATCACCGCCATTGTATACCTCGTCATATACGCCGGCAGTTGTTGGATAATCACCAGACCATGTGTAACCTGTGACAAACAGTTTTCCGTTTTGGTCAAAAGCCATGCTCTGTCCGTAGTCATTGCTTGTTCCACCGGCAAATGTTGATGCCAGTAGGGGATCAATGTACAAGGGGTAGTCTTTGTTGTATTCTCCGGTTGTGAATCCGTATGTATTGTTTTTATGTATGTTGTATGAAACTGGTATGTTTTGCCTTTGGCCTTCAATTATCTGATAGGCAATGGGTTTTGTGAAGCTGATGTTGCCTTCGGTGGTGTTCAATACAAGAGCGCCGTTTTCTGTATGCAGGCTTTGGCATCCGTCAACTTTAATCCGGATATTAGAGCTAACGGCCCTGGGTTTAACTATGAATATTTTCTCTATGTTATCAGTCTGCATTTTAAGTTTAAGGTCAATTCCCTTATACAGTTCTTCAACAAGTACTGATTCGTAATTGGTTTTTTGGCTTTGATGCTGCAGATTTCCTATAAACCGGTGATATTTTCCCGTTTGTCCGTTAATGCCTGAAATCTGCCCGGGGTTAGACCCTGTAAAAGATTCAAAGACAGCGTAATTGGTGACTTGGTCACCGCTACGTTTAACCAGGCTGTATGCCAGGTTTCCATCGCTTTTTAAGAACAAATTGCCGAAATTAGCACGGGCATAATATGCTACATAATTATTATATTCGCCCTGATTTTCAAAGAAATAAACGTTTGTTGCGTCAGGTTTTTCTGAATCGAATTTTACGGGCGGAGTTTCTGTGCCTGCGAACAGGTTAGCAAAACTTGCAAATAGTAAAATGAATACCAGTTCTAAGTAATGTTTCATAGCCGTCAGTTTTAAAAGCTAAATTTACGTTTTATTTTAGTTTTTTCCACATTTTTTTGAGATAAATAAAGATTCTCGCTGCAAAAACGACAGAAAACAAAAAAAACCGCCTGATATTCAGACGGTTTTACTATGGCTTAGAAATATTATTCATACGATTCGATGGGATCGCAGGTACATACAAGGTGCCTGTCGCCATATCCGTTATCAATGGCTCCGGTCCATGTCCAGAACTTGTTTTCGCGAACCCAGTTTAGTGGGTAGGCTGCTGTTTCCCTGGTATAGGTATGTTTCCATTCCGGCATGAGGCATTCTTCAGCGGTATGCGGGGCATTGAGAACGGGATTATCTTCACTTGTATAAGGACCATCCTTAATAAGATCCACCTCCTTACGGATTTGAATCATGGCTTCTGCAAACCGATCTAACTCTTCTTTGCTTTCACTCTCTGTTGGTTCCACCATAAGTGTTTCATGCACAGGGAATGAGAGTGTTGGAGCATGAAAACCATAGTCCATCAGGCGCCTGGCAATATCAGCTGATCCCACACCATATTCCTTTTGATAATGTTGCAAATTCAGAATCATTTCATGTGCACAGCGTCCTGTTTCCCCTGTGTAAAGAACTTCATACCAGTCTTTAAGGGAGGCTGCAATATAATTGGCGTTAAGTATGGCAATTTCAGATGATTTTTTCAGACCATCAAGTCCGAGCATCTTAATAAAACCGTATGTGATGGGTAAAATGCTTGCTGATCCGTAGGGACTGGCAGAAACTGCTCTGATGCCTTTGTCTCCACCGGTTTTCACAACAGCATGGCCTGGCAGGTAATGACTAAGCTCTTCGGTTACACCTATGGGACCAACTCCCGGACCACCACCGCCATGAGGAATGGCAAACGTTTTGTGGAGGTTTAGGTGACAGACATCAGCACCTATGCTACCCGGGTTGGTGAGGCCAAGTTGTGCGTTCATATTGGCTCCATCCATGTACACAAGGCCACCGTTATCATGAATGATTTTGTTCATTTCCTTGATTTTGCTTTCAAACACCCCATGGGTGGATGGGTAGGTAACCATAAAAGCTGCAAGATCATCCTTGTGTTTTTCAGCTTTTTCCTGCAAATCATCTGTGCTGATGTTTCCATTGTCATCGGATTTGACAACAACAACTTTCATTCCGGCCATTACTGAACTTGCCGGATTTGTACCATGTGCAGATGATGGGACCAGGCATACATTGCGATGTCCTTCCCCATGATCTTTATGGTAAGCACGAATAACCATCAGGCCGGTATGTTCGCCGCTTGCACCGCTATTGGGCTGAAGGCTTACCGTGTGGTAACCTGTGATTTTAGCAAGGTCTGACTGAAGTTCGCACATCAGTTCCTGGTAGCCTTTCCATTGATCGGCAGGTGAGAAAGGGTGGATGTTGGCAAATTCTTCCCAGCTTAAGGGAAACATGGTGGTTGCCGGATTAAGTTTCATGGTGCACGACCCAAGTGGAATCATGGAGTGATTCAGGGCAATGTCTCTGCGCTCAAGCTTTTTGAGGTAGCGCATCATTTCCGTTTCACTGTGATATGCATTGAAAACTTCCTGCTGCATAAACTTATCGTCACGCAAAAGCGTATCCGGAATGCTGAGCTTATTAGCAATGTTTTTCACTGGTGATGGATGCTGATTGGCCGCTTTGGCAAAAATGTTGATGATATCGTTCAAATCAGTCAGGCGGGCAGTTTCATCCATGCTTATGCCTACTGTCTGCTGGTCGATAATGTTAAGGTTAATTTTATAATCTGCAGCAATGGCCTGTATCTGTGATGCCTGTATGGTTTCCGGTAATTCAAAACGCAGGGTATCAAAATACGTTTGATTTTGCTGTTTGTAACCAAGTGCTGTGATTTTTTCATCCAGCATGGCAGCCTTTCTATTGATGTCAGAAGCAATTGTTTTCAGGCCTTCCGGTCCATGATAAACCGCATAAAAACCGGCCATATTGGCCAGCAGGGCCTGGGCAGTACAGATGTTGGATGTGGCACGCTCACGTTTGATATGTTGCTCGCGTGTCTGCAGCGCCATGCGTAATCCGGGTTTATCGAATTTATCTTTGGATACACCGATGATACGCCCGGGAATGTTGCGTTTGTACTTTGAAGATGTCGCCAGGAATGCAGCATGAGGGCCTCCAAATCCCATGGGTACTCCAAACCGCTGAGTGTTACCAACTACAACATCAGCGCCCCATTCTGACGGTTTCTCAAGCAAGACCTGAGCCATTATATCAATGACGGCTGTTACAAGCAATCCGGCTTCATGAGCCTGATCGGCAAAGTCCGTGTAATCTCTGACGGTACCATCGGCAGCCGGGTATTGAACGATGGCTCCAAAGAAATTGCCATCTTCTACGGCTTTGAAGTTTTTATAGTCATCAACAACCACTTCAACGCCAATGGGTTCGGCCCGCATCAGAATGACATCCAGCGTTTGTCTGAAAATATTCTTGTCAACAAATAGCTTGTTTTTACCAGCCTTGACATCTTTTCTTGAGCGTGTGTCGAACATTAAGGACATGGCTTCTGCTGCAGATGTGGCTTCATCAAGCAAGGAACTGTTGGCCATCTCCATGCCGGTGAGCTCTGTAATTACCGTCTGGAAATTGAGTAAGGCTTCAAGCCTGCCTTGTGATATTTCGGCCTGATATGGTGTGTATGAGGTGTACCAACCAGGATTTTCGAACACATTACGCTTGATGACTGAGGGAACATTGGTTCCGTAATATCCTTCTCCGATGTATGTTCTGAATACTTTGTTTTTTTGGGCCAGCTCTTTGATATGCGTCAGAAACTCCTGCTCCGATATACCCTCTTCAGGCAGGTCCAGGGGTTTGCTTAATTTAATAGATGAGGGAATGGTTTCATCAATGAGTTGATCCAATGTGTCGACACCAATGGTTTCCAGCATTTTGTCTATATCAGAATCCCGCGGTCCAATGTGCCTGTCTGTAAAACGTTCGTTGTTCATAGGACTATTGTCGTTTAATTGTATTAGTAATTAATGATCTTCATTTGCATGTAAAAGTAATAAAGACTTTTCAAATAAAAACTGTTAAATCTCACTTTTCAGATAACAGGTTAACTATGCTTTTTGTTTTTTGTGACGGCCTTGTTTTCAGTGGCAATGTATACGAATAAGAGCACGATGCTTAAGCAGCAGACATTCAGATTGTAGGGCGGGATCAGGCCGGGGATCGGGACTGCAATACTTTTGTTCGTGTTTTGGTGGTTTTTTGGTCTTTCTGTTACAGCAACAGAAAATATAAAATTATAGCAAAACCTGATAATTTTTTGTAAACAACAAAAACCCTTGCGTTGAAGCGGTTTTAGAATCAGATGTTGGATTATTGAAGGTATATCTAATGAATTTTAAAATATACCTAATTGTGTTGGTTTGCTAAAATTATACACCATCAGTTGGATTTTTATTGGTCATATAATAAGCATGAAACCAAACATTTGTCATGTTATTGGTAAGTTAAACACAGTACTTTAGCAGTGAAATTAATACAGACAAAGATTTGTTTGTGTGTGTTTTTTCATAGTTGATTTGGTTTTAGGGTTAAGAAAAGGTTCTGCATTTTATGCGGGACCTTTCTAATTTTTAAGACCACTTCGTCTTAACAAGGCATCTTCCTTAGGAGGTCTTCCCCTGAATGCAACGTATGAATCCATTTCTTTTCTGGAATTGCCTTTTTCCAGAATTTCCTGCCTGAATTTATCAGCGGTTGCCTTGTCAAACAAACCGTTTTGCAAAAATACGTCAAAAGCATCGGCATCAAGGACTTCAGCCCATTTGTATCCATAATATCCTGCGGCATATCCACCGGCAAAAATATGACCAAACGATGGGCTTGTTGCTGTTCCCTTAACCTCAGGCAATACAGAAACAGGTTTTGTTACCTTTGATTCGAATTCAGGCACTTTCAGACGGGTAGGTTTTGTTAAACTGTGCCATGCCATATCTGTTAAAGCAAGACCTATCTGACGGGATGATGAAAAACCGGCATTAAACTGACGTTCATAGCTCAGCTTTTCTATCATTTCATCGGGCATGGCCTCTTTTGTTTTGTAATGCATGGCTGCCTTCTTTATCCATTGTTTTTCGTAAGCATAGTTCTCCATAAACTGTGATGGCAGCTCAACGAAATCCCTGCTTACTGATGTTCCGGATAAGCTCTCGTATTTGCATTGACTTAAGAGCGCGTGCAGCCCATGGCCAAACTCATGTAAAAGCGTGGTGTATTCAGAAAAACTTAGTAAAGCCGGTTCGTTTTTACCGGGTTTTGAGAAATTGAAAACCACAGATACGTGGGGACGGATGTTTTTTCCATCTTTTTGCTGCTGTTCTTTGTATCCGGTCATCCAGGCACCGCTTTGTTTTCCCTCACGTGGAAAATAATCAAGGTACAGTAAGCCTGTGTAATTATGGTCTTTATCCCGGACTTCAAATACCCTGACAGATTCGTGATATACATCAATATCACTTCGTTGTTTAAAGCTTAACCCGTATAACTTTCCTGCAAGTTCAAATACCGACGTTTCTGCCTGCTCCAGACTGAAGTACGGGCGGGTGATGTTGTCATCAATTTTAAGTTTTTCCTTTTTCAGTTTTTCTGTAAAATAAGCCAGGTCCCAGGGCATAATTTTATCGGTAAAACCAAGCGAGTCTGCATACGCCCTGAGTTCTTTTAACTCATTGTTGGCTTTAGGTACAGCAGCATCTGCCAGGCGTGTCAGAAAACTCATCACTTTCTGCCGGTTGCCTGCCATTTGCTTTTCAAGTATATAATCAGCATAGGTTTCGTATCCCAGCAGACGGGCTGTTTTTATTCTGAGCTTAACAATTTCCTTAATGTGTTTGTGATTGTTGTATTGGCTGTCAGGTCCGCATTGCGTCATTCTGGCCAGATACATTTTTTTTCGTAAATCCCGGTCTTTGGCATACTTCATAAAGGGCAGATAACTGGGATACTGTAGTGTGAAAACCCAGCCGTCCATCTCATTTTGTTCTGCTGTTTCTTTTGCTGCTTCAATGGAATGGTCCGGCAATCCGGCCAGTTGTTCTTCGTTGGTGATATGTAATCTGAAATCGTTTGTTGACTGAAGGCAGTTGTGGTCAAAATCCAGTGAGTGTTTAGCTTTTTTCTTGCTGATTTTCTTGAGTTTGTCACGACCGGATTGTGATAAGCCGGCACCTTGTCGCTTAAATGATTTATAGGTGTGCTCCAACAAGCGATAGTCTTCGCCACTCAACTTGTGGTCAGATTCCCAGATGGTTTCAATGCGCTTAAATAACTCTGCATCCAGCAATATGGAATTGTAAAAATCCGAAAGCATGGGAGAAATTGTCCTGGCAGCTTTTTGCAGCTTGTCAGTGGATTCAGCCGATAAAAGGTTGAAAAAAATGTTGGCGGCCCTGTCGGTAATCAAACTTGCTTTTTCCAGGGCCAGAATGGTGTTCTTGAAATCGGGTGGTTCCGGATTTGTCTTGATGGTGTGCAGGTTTTTCCTGGCATCTTTGATTGATTCCCTGAGGGCTGGTAAAAAATCCTCGTCATTGATTTGGGAAAATGGCACTGTATCCAGAGGGGTATCAAAATTTGCCTTTAGAAGATGATTCATTTTTTTGTTGTTTGGACAACAAAGTAAACCATAAGAAAGCGTTTTAACAAAAACCTGCTTCTTTTTATAAGGGAATGGCAGTCTTCTTTGTGTGGATAACAAACAATTTTTTATCTTGCCGGTTGATTTCGAAACTTTAAAATTGACATTAATGGTTTGCAGATATTGTATCTTATTACTTTTTGCGCTTCCGTTTTCATGTGCCTGGGGACAGGATATTACCATTGCCGAAAAAAGCATTAACTACCTGGCATCCGATGAACTGGAAGGCCGGTTTCCCGGAACAAAAGGAGACTCACTCTCTATTGCTTACATTTCCGGCGAATTTCAGCGGTATGGGATAAACGGTTTTGATGAGGGCTTTGTGCAAAACTTTGACGTGTTAACTGCTATCAGTCCCGGTAATGAAACCAGCATAAGCCTGAATAACGATGCCCTTGAAATGAATCATGATTTTATGCCTTTGACGTTTTCCGCAGAAAAAGCCAATAAGGCTGCTGTACACCTGTGCCGCATTTCCGGTTTGTCCGGTAGTGCAGCGCTAAACGGGCAATGGTTGGTGGTGTTACCTGATGCGGAGGAGGGGAGACGTTCTTATCGGGAGCTTATCGGGCTGGCACTCGATGCAAAAGATGCAGGTGCAGGCGGAATGGTGCTGCTGGTTGAAAATGATTCGGCTGGCGTGCGGGGCTTTTATCCGTTCCGGTATTCACGGACAGTTGGTTCAGCCGGGATTCCGGCCATTCAAATGTCAGCATCAGCCTTTGAAAAAGCCCTTAAAAAAGCCGGCTACGCTATTGATACAGAAAATCCGGATCCCCGAAAGGTGGAAGCACTCAATGCTGAGAGCAAGATGATACTTGATGGCAGGGTGTCAATTGACCAAACCTACAGTACCACAGCTAACATTTGCGGATATGTTGAGGGCAAGGATACATCTGCCTGGCTTGTTGTCGGTGCACATTATGATCACCTCGGCTATGGCGGGTACGGCTCCGGATCGAGGACACCAGATCAGTGCGCTATACATAATGGAGCCGATGATAACGCCTCAGGTGTTGCAATGGTGCTGATGCTTGCCGATTATTATGCAAAAAAGCAGCCGGACATAAACATCGCATTTGTCTTGTTTGGTGCCGAAGAGGAAGGTCTGATAGGATCCTCATACTTTGTGGATAACATGCTGTTTCAGCCGGAAAACGTAAAAGCCATGATTAATTATGATATGATCGGGCGTGTTGAAGATTCATTGATGAGCATTTCCGGTGTAAAAACCGCTGATGAATTTGAGGATATATTAAACACATGGAACGAAAAACCCATGAAACTCAAACTTGGAGGTGGTGGATATGCCGGTTCAGATCAGGCGTCTTTTTACAGCGAAGGTGTGCCTGTTTTGTTTTTTAACAGTGGCTTGCATGATGATTACCATAAACCATCCGATGATGTGGATAAAATTAATTTCGATGGCATAAAACTGACGGCCGGACTTTCAGTTAAGCTTATTGATTCACTGGATGACCCAAATACCCGACTTACCTATCGCAAAGCAAAACAATCAGATAAATCCCGTCATGGTGGTGGAACGACAGTGACCCTTGGTATTATGCCGGATGTTGCAGGAAAAGCTGAAAACGGGCTTGGTGTAGATGGGGTGCGGCCTGGCGGCCCTGCTGAGAAAGCCGGTGTCGAAAAGGATGATGTAATCGTTCAGATTGGAAAATATACAATATCTGGTATTTACGAATACATGAAGGTATTGTCAAATTTTGAAAAGGGTGACAAGGTAAAGCTTGTTGTCATAAAAGATGGTGTTAAAAGAGAGCTTGAACTTACATTTTAACAAGCAGGATTATGATTTGGAAAAAAATAGTGTTGTGGCTGCTGGCGCTTGTCCTTACGTTGGGAGCTTCGGTATATCAGAGAAAAACGGGACCTACTTATCCCCTGAGCATTAATACACAAATCGATGGAGAGCCTGTAGCATTTGAACTTACCCGCAGTGCTACCACGGATGCAAAATGCGAAGTGAGCATCCCGGTGCACGAGAAAATTGACAGCATCTGCCTTGTTTATAAAAAATTCCCCGGCGATTTTGACGCAGACAGCCTTAAAATGACCCGCAAGGATGAGGTTCTTGTAGGTAAACTCCCTGTACAACCGGCTGCGGGTAAACTGCAGTATTTTGTTAAGCTTTATTACAAAGGGGAAATGATGTTTAGTAATGAACATGATGCAGCGGTTGTCCGCTATAAAGATACCGTTCCTCGCTGGGCACTTATTCCTCATGTGTTTGCCATGTTTCTTGCTATGCTGTTGAGTACAGTGGCCTTGTTTATGGCGATTAGCCGGATAGGAAATTACCGGCGGGTTTCCTGGTGGGCCTTAGCTGCGTTAGTTATAGGGGGATTTGTCTTTGGCCCGATAGTGCAGCATTACGCATTTGGACAAGCATGGACGGGTTTCCCTGTTGGAATGGACCTTACCGATAATAAAACACTTATTGCCGGTGTGTTCTGGATAGCGGCTATGGCCTTAAACCTGCGTAAAGAAAGGCGATGGGCAGTGATTATAGCAGCTATTGTTTTGCTGGGAATCTTTAGTATTCCGCATTCAGCGCGTGGATCTGAATTTGATCATGAAGCCCAAACCATAAAAACCGGTAAATAAAAATGATGCCCGGAAAACCTTTAGGCTGCCTGTATTTTAAAGCGTGATGCATGCATGTGATGACGGGATTTTTCTTCTCATGCAAATGTGTGAATTTCCCTCTGTGATAAGGTGTAAATTCCTGTCTTAAAAAAGATTTGAATTAATGTTGGTTTATCTGAAAATAATTCGTAATATTGCAAGCCAAAATTTGAAGGAAAATTAATTAAAGCGTACGGCAATGGAATTAATGAAAGTTGTTGAGAAAGAATACTCAAAAGAAGCCAATTTCCCCGAGTTTAGTGCTGGTGATACAATCACAGTACAGTATAAAATCCGTGAAGGAAACAAAGAGCGTGTACAGGAATTTCGTGGCGTTGTTATTCAGCGGCGTGGCGAAGGTCTGAACAAAACCTTTACAGTGCGCAAAGCAGCCGGAGGTTATGGCGTTGAGCGTATCTTCCCGGATAATTCTCCCTTTATTGAGGGAATTAAAGTGAATAAACGTGGTAAAGTACGTCGTGCACGGATATATTACCTGCGTGGTCTCACCGGTAAGAAAGCACGTATTAAAGAAAGAAAATACTAATCAACCATAGATAAAAAAAACCGCTCTCTGTTCAGGGAGCGGTTTTTTTTGTGCCTGCACATTTCAGGTCTGTTGTGCTTCAGGCTTATGGTGATGCTATGGTATCATGGGTCAGGCAAAAATGGCGGGAGAATCTTAATTTGGAATGCTCCTGCATCTGCAATGCTTACAATGTGTCTCAGGTGTAATGTTTTTTTGAACATATGATGACCACATTTGAGCCCTCCAGGCTCATTAGACATTGGAAATATTCGGATTTTTCAATGCAGGATACTTAAAATTGTGCCCGGTTTAGTTCTCCCATAACTTTTTAACATAATGCGGTTTCAGGTACAAAAAAAACCCGGACAGGAGCCGGGTTTTGGTTGAAATTGTAAAATCGTTATTGCTGCAATCCTTTTAGCCGTTCCTGAAGGGCTTTGTCTTTGGTTGCAGTGCGGCTGATACTAATATAGCGTTCCTTGCTCATGGATGAATTTGCAATGGTTTCATCCATTTTCGCGCGCATGTTTTGCTGCTCTTTCTGAATAACTTTGTCAGAGGCTTCATAAGCGGTGGCCTCTTCTTCGGTCATTTCAGGTTCCTGTCCGCCTTTCTTGGCTTTTGCAATTTCCTGATAGCGCTGAATGGTCAGGTTATTATCGCGTATGGCTTTTACCATAACCTGCTGGCCTTCCTGGTTGATTTTTTGCATGCTGCTCTGCAAATTCATAAATTCCTGCAATTCAGCATCGGTAAATTCATTGTCTGTGGATTGGTTTCCTTCTTGTGTTTGAGACATGCCCGCATGGCCAAACATAAGTGCGATAATAACGAATCCATAACTTAATGTTTTTCTTACATTCATAAACGTTTTTTCTTTTACGGTTCAAAAATACAACGGCAAAGGTAGGTTGATGTTGCTGTTTTAAGCACGCAAATGCCTTGATGATTAATAAAATATATTATCGTGAGTCGCAATGATATCAGACTGTGAATTGCAACGAAAAGGTCGGAAAATAAGCATATATGAAGGCCGTGACTTTAAGCATGTGAAAGCTATACAATGACATCCGTAAAACTATAAAAGCCCGTCGCCTGACATAAAATGTCGTGGATGAAAACGTGAGAAAAAAAGCAGTTAGAAAATTAAAACTTTCCTTGCTTATGCCTGTTTCTATGTAAAACAAGTTGATTATGAATGTATTGATAACCGGAACATCCTCCGGATTAGGAGACGGGCTGGCGAGGTATATGGCTTCCCGTAAACACCGTGTGGCAGGAATCAGCCGGCGAGAAAACAAGCGTCTCAAATCATGCAAGGATTATACGCATTATGCTTTGGATTTAGCGGATTTTGATCAGGTACGGGAACAGCTTCCGAAAATATTGCAAAGCCATGCACCCTTAGATCTCGTGGTTTTAAATGCCGGTGTGCTCGGCGAAATTGCCGATATGCATAAAACCAGCCTTGACGAGTTGAAACGCGTTATGGATATTAACCTGTGGAGCAATAAACTAATCCTGGATCTCATTATAAACACGGATACAGATGTGAAACAGGTTGTTGGCATTTCTTCGGGTGCGGCAGTGAATGGGCACCGGGGATGGAATGCATATGCCATCAGTAAAGCAGCCCTGAATATGATGATACAGTTGTATGCTCAGGAAATGCCTGGTACACACATCAGTGCACTGGCACCGGGACTGGTTGATACCAGCATGCAATCTTATCTCACCGGATTACCGGAAGATGACCGTTTTCCCAGCCTTGAGCGATTGAAATCTGCACGTGGTACAGATGACATGCCCCGGCCGCTTGATCTGGCTCCCAATCTGCTTGATGCCATGGATAAGCTGTACAAAGATTATCCTTCAGGAACGTTTGCGGATATCCGGAGTATGGATGCATAGCAGATCAGCCTCCTGCCTGTCTGATTTCATTGAAAGAACCATAAATAAGCTTAAAATATTTGCATATGGAAAAAACAGATTTTAGCGGATTGAAAGCGGTGTACATAAACTGCACGCTCAAGAAATCTCCGGATAAAAGCCATACAGATGGTCTGATGGATGTATCCAGATCCATCATGAAAAAGGAAAAGGTTAGTGTGGAAAGCCTGCGACTTGTGGATTACGATATTGCCCCCGGGGTGTATCCTGATATGCGCGAGCACGGGCATGATAAGGATGACTGGCCGAAGCTATTTGAACAGATAATTGAAGCCGACATTCTGATTGTAGGGACACCCATATGGCTTGGCGAGAAATCTTCCGTTGCGCAGCATCTGATAGAGAGATTGTACAGCATGAGCGGAATGACAAACGATGCAGGCCAGTATTTGTATTATGGAAAAGCCGGAGGCTGCATTATAACAGGCAATGAAGATGGAATAAAGCACACAGCTATGGGGATTCTGTACGCACTGCAGCACCTGGGATACTCCATACCGCCGCAGGCAGATGCCGGATGGATAGGCGAGGCCGGTCCCGGCCCAAGTTACCTGGACAAAGGGTCTGGTGGGCCACAGAATGAATTTACCAACAGGAATACCACGTTTATGACGTATAATTTATTGCATTTGGCAAAAATGCTGAACGATAAGGGAGGTTATCCCGCTTATGGCAATAACCGTGATGCCTGGGATGCAGGTGCGCGCTGGAATTTTGAAAATCCGGAGTACAGGTAAAAAAGCAGGGACAGCTTCTCAACTGTCCCTGTTTTCTGGCTATTGAACTGATTATATGTGGTGAAACGGCTTAATGAATGATAAACCGCTCGGGTGGATTGTGTTCGATTACCAGGGTGTAATTGCCTGCCGGCAGGTGTTCAACATTTATCCATTGACGTGCCGATACGATTTTACCCTGGTACACTTTCCTTCCCGTATAATCATAAATGAAAAAAATTGCCGGAGCATTGAGCCTTGTTTCGATGAGGAATTTACCATGAGTAGGGTTGGGGAAAAGACTGGTAAAGATCTTTACCGGTAAATCAGTGTTGGTTTGGATGATAGGGGAGTAGTAACACGTGCCATCAAAATCAGTTTGTGTGAGCCTGTAATAAACTGTATTGACTGTCGACGGGTTGTCGATATACCGGTATGAAATAGGAGATAGGGAGTTGCCTGCTCCGGCAATATGTGAGATGGCTTGAAATGTTTTGCCATTGGTGCTTCGTTCTAGTGTGAAAAAATCGTTATTTAGTTCAGTAGCTGTTGTCCATTGTATTTTAATGCCAGTGTCAACGGGTTTGGCTGTAAATGATGCGAGGGTTACAGGAAGAATGTCTGTATAATCACTTAAAAGATATGGATAGCCGTCGTTAATTTCAGGATCAATGCCCCAGGTGTTGATGAAATCATATTCTGGATAATTTGATTGAATCATCATTTGTTCGGTGGTCATGCCTGTTCCGGCCGGGCTGGTGGGCCATTCGCATTCATCAGTATCCCAGTATGCTCCTTCAAAGGCATTTTCGGAATTCCCATCGGATAAGCCAATTAGTCCACCTACGCTGGTTACAGACGGGTTGCTTGGTGGAACATTAATCAGGCAGGTTGTGTAGCAATTGTGTATTGCTCCGCGCTGAAAGGCTGATCCTGTAATACCTCCGACACATTCTATGCTGCTGAGTTGTGCCGTGGAGTTATCAACATTTACACTTCCGCGTGAATAACAGTTGATTATTAAGCCTTTTCTTGTTTGTCCAACGAGGCCTCCAAAATTTCTCCCGGAAGCCTGTGCTGACCAATAAACATCGCAATATGAATATGATTTTGAAACAACAGGCTTGTAAGCGTCCGAATTGGATGTGGTGTTAAAGCTGGAGAGAATGCCTGCGAGTCCGCCAACATTACCATCGCCAGTTACAATACAACCATCAGCAAATGTGTATTCAATAAGCGTGTGATCGTTGCCTTTAATTCGTCCTATCAATGCACCAACACCATCTGCTCCCCGTATTTTACCGTTTTTAATTCCCAGGTTATTGATGCTTATCGGTGTGGCATCATCGTCTACCCCTACGTAGCCAAACAGCCCCACATAGTCTGTCTCAGGACGATTAATGGTGAGGTTTCTGATGACAAAGCCCTGGCCGTTGTAATGACCCATAAAACGGGTGCCCGTACCTGCTCCTCCAATCGGAAGCCATCCCTTTCCATCGCCGTCGTGATCGTAGTTCTTAAGGTCGATACTTTTTGTTTGTATATAATGCGCTTTTAAATGATATCGCACATTGTTGATATCCGATGCATTGCTAATCAGGTAGGGGTCTTCTTCAGTGCCACTGCCCCCTGAAAATTGAGGGAGTGCTTCTGTTACGACAAACAAAAGCAAACTTGTCAATGCTAATTTGAATCCTCTCATCATCATAATAACAACAAATTCAAAAAGTAAATAAAAATTAATTCAGGTCCTTTTAATATACAACATAGAATATGATAATAATATAAAAAATTTAAAAAATGTGAAAATAAGAAGGTTGGGGGTTCTGAAATCCCCAATTGTGAACTAATGTAGAAGAAAAAACTTTTGTATAAAAAATAAAGTAGGTGAAATATTCTAAAAAGATATAAAATAATAAAAAAAACGTTTAAATATATATGAAATAAATTTATTGACGACGTTTGATATTTTGAAATTCCTGGGTTTTTTGAGCTTATTAAAAAAACAGCGTGTTGTGTGGTTTTCGAAAGTCCCATATAGCAAGCAATACAGAGAACATGGTTAATAACTTGTTAATAAAGTGGTGCTAAATTCCAACCAATGTAAGGGGCAACTGTGTTAATTTTAAATTATGCGTTTAAATCTGGCTTGTGTTTTATGTGTATTGATCTTGATTTTGCTTAATGGGGTTGCATCCGGACAGCATGTTGAAATCATGTCATTTAATATCCGTTATGATAATCCCGGGGATGATGAAAATGCCTGGAATAAAAGAAAGGCTCAATTGCTGCAGTACCTTAAAAATGAAACTCCGGATGTCTTGTGTACACAGGAGGGTTTGGATAATCAGATAGAATACATGAATTCCGGCCTGGTGAACTGTGCGTATTTTGGTGTTGGCAGAAACGATGGCGGTAATGCCGGGGAGTTTGCAGCTGTTTTTTACGATAGCACACGGTTTGATTTGCTTGAAAGCGGCACCTTCTGGTTGTCTCCAACTCCCAATAAGCCTTCTGTGGGTTGGGATGCAAGCCTGCCCAGAATTTGCACTTACGGAAAGCTTTTTGATAAGCAAAGCGATACAGCGTTTTACCTGTTTAATGTGCATTACGATCATCTCGGAGTTCAGGCAGGTGAAGAATCATCAAAGCTTATTACAGAAAGGATGCTGGAGATGAATCCGACTGGAAACCCGGTTGTTCTGGCCGGTGATTTTAATGCGCTGTACAAGGAAAATCCCATACAGCTACTCTTGCCTTATGTGGATTATGGCAGGGATATCAGTCGTAGTTTTCAGGGGCCTGAAGGAACCATCAATGCTTTTGGGAATGCAAAGAAGGAAAAGTGTATCGATTTTATTTTTGTTTCCGGCTTTCATGTGATGTCATACCGCCATATAAAGGTTGAATACGATACGGGAAAATACCTTAGTGATCACAGACCGGTAATTGCCAAATGCCTGTTCAAAGCAAAATAAAAACGGGACAGCCCTGTGCTGCCCCGCGAAATGAAATTAATCACCGAAAACTATGCCGGATTAATTGACAATAATGCGTTCCGGCTGTATGGTTTTTGCATTGAGAATGTATGTTCCGGCGGGCAAATGACTGATGTCTATTTGCGTGATTCCTGCATTCATTGTGCTGCTGAAAACAGATTTACCTGAAATGTCTGTAATGATAAACACCGTTGTTCTATTGATTTTAGAGCGTATGGTAATATTGCCATTGCCAGGATTGGGGTAAACCTCTGCCTTGAATGTTTCATCCTCTGTCACCTGAATCGATTTGATGTCAGAATAGCTTGATGTGCCATCATAATCTGTTTGTTTTAACCGGTAATAATGTATGCCATTGTCTGCATCCGTATCACTGTAAGTGTAGCTTAAGCGCGTTTTGCTGTCTCCGGCTCCGTTTAGCTCGGCCAGAGGATAAAAATCAGCACCATCGCTACTTTTTTCTACGGTGAAATAGTCATTATTGGTTTCTGATGCTGTTTCCCAACTTAACCGAACGTTGTTCTCTGAGTTTTCAACCGTGAAATGCGTTAATTCCACAGGCAATATGTCCGTGTAATCACTGCGCAAATAAGGGTAGCCGTCGTTGATGGCCGGGTCAATGCCCCAGATGCTGACAAAATCGTAATCTACAAAGGTAGATTGTTTCTTCATTGCAGTGGTAGTTTCACCTTCACCTTCCGGTGACGTGTTCCATCCTGACGTTTCCGTATCCCAGTATGCACTGACAATTGTTGAATTACCATCAGCTGTGCCAACTAAGCCTCCAATATTAGTCACAGAAGGGTTACTCACAGGGACATTGATCAATGAAGTGGAATAAGAATAAAGAACTTCTCCTCTTTGCAGAGCACAGCCTGCAATTCCACCAACTCTTTCAACACTGCTTATCTGTGCAACTGTATTATCTACATTAACACTTCCACGTGAATATGAGTTGATAATAATGCCTTTCTGTGTACAACCGGCTATCCCACCAAATTTATCACCTGTGTTTTTTTCAGACCAGTATACATCCATATCAGCAAAGGATTTCGAAATGCGGGGCTTATAGCCATCACTGTTTGCTGTTGAACGATGACTGTTGTTGGAGCCAACAAGACCACCTGTGGCACCATCACCGGTAACGCTTCCGCCACGGGCAAAAGAATACTCAATTATGGTATGCTGATTAGCCGTTACACGTCCAACAAGGGCTCCAACACCACGTGCACCGGAAACACTGGCATTTACTACTCCCAAATCATGAATGCTGATGTCCGTAACATCATCATCTACCCCAATATGTCCAAACAAACCAATATTGTCGGTGTTCGGACGGTTGATTGTCAGGTTGTATATAACAAATCCCTGACCATTATAATGTCCGGTAAACCGTGTTCCGGTTCCCGCTCCGGCAATCGGCATCCAGCCACCACCATCATTATTGTGATCGTATCCTCCCAGATACAGATTTTTTGTCTGTACAAAATAGCTGTCAAGATTATTTCTGACCTCATTTAAGTCGGAAACTGTGCTTACTAAATAAGGATCAGCTTCTGTACCACTGCCACCCGAAAACTGAGCGTTGGTACTTAATGATATTGTCAGTATCAGTATAAATGTGTAGAGTTTAAGTTGTATCATAATATCCCGTTTTTTCCTTGTTTGTATTTAGAACAATTCTAAATAAGGATTGTTTATCTGGAAAGCGATTTTTATCTGTCTTTTTTTCAGGGAGTTTGGCGAAATCTATCGTTTCACTGGAATAGCAAGGTAAAACATAAAATAAAAACAAATATGAAAACACGAATTCACACAGCAGGGAGCAGGGGAAAAGCTGATCATGGATGGCTAAAAGCCAGGCATACATTTAGTTTTGCCAATTATTACAATCCAAAACGATTGCATTTTGGTGTGTTACGCGTATTAAACGATGACATTATTGCACCAGGCGGTGGATTTGATGTTCATCCGCATGAAAATATGGAAATTATCACCATCCCCATAAAGGGCAAGCTCGAGCACAAAGACAACCTGGACAATGGTTCTGTAATCAGGGCCGGTGATGTGCAGGTTATGAGTGCCGGTACAGGAGTATATCACAGCGAATTTAACCCGGATGCTGAGGAAGCATTGAATTTACTTCAGATATGGATTTTTCCGCGTGAGAAAAATGTGAGTCCGCGCTATCAGCAAATGAGCTTTAATATTGATGCTAATCCTGACATATTGCATCAGGTTGTATCGCCCCATCCGGACGATGAAGGTTTATGGATACATCAGGATGCCTGGCTTTACCTTGGAAAGGCTGAATCCGGAAAACGGCTGAATTATGAGCTTCACAAGCAGAATCATGGAATATATCTGTTTGTTATTGATGGTGAAATAGCAATAGCCGGTAATCATTTGAAGGCCAGGGATGCCATTGGTATTCAATCAATCCGTGCAATTGATATGGAAGTAATCCGGGATGCTCGTGTTCTGCTGATGGAACTGCCGGTGTGAAATTCGGTGAATTTCTGCTTCCCTTCCTCATACAATTTTGTTATCTTCGGAGATTGTAATGCATTTCATTTTGGGATATGCTATGAAAGGGCGTACTATATGATGCGGATTTTTTCACTGATACTTGCCGGAGCCTCACTTATGCTTATGGTAGCCTGTAACCAAAGCGATAAGCCTGAGGAGGATGGTACTGTGAAAAACACTAAAGAAGACAGCCTTACCAATGCCCCTGACGAACAGAAAAGTGCACAATCTGATGAATATCGCATCCCTCCTGATAGCATACAGGAATACATAAACCTGTCAATCTGGAACCATAAGTTGCAAATGGAAATGCCGGTGCAGGTTGTTTTGCTCAGGAATACCCGTGGGAATGCCTTGTTTGATCTTAGTGAACTGGCTGGATATGCAGGCATTCAGCGCGTTCGCATCGATTTACATCAGCTTCCGTGTATGCAATGTACTCCTGATGCTCACGAGGTATACCAGGGTTATTATGAACCCGGAGAATACCATCTGTACGATACGGTGGTGCAGAATCAGGATACGGTTTATCAGGAATATATTAGTTATGAGGCTGATACTGCCGGAGGAATAGAGCATTATTACTTAACCTGGCTGGATGGTTTTCATCATAAACTGGTTTTTCATTTTTACATTTATCATTCCGTACAGAATAAAGATGACAGTTTTAACCATGCGGTGCAGAGGTTGCGCAATGTTGCCCTGGACATGCTCTTTTCTGCTGTAAATAACAGTCAGGAACACATGCATTATCCTTTGATTGATCTGGCTGTAAACCTCGAACTCAATTGTATCCTGGGAGGTTATTCTGGAAATACATGGTATGCTATTGATGAATTGCTTCGTGTTGATACCGATTTTATATATACCAGGTCAGGTAAGGATACCCTGATGAGTTTTAACCATTTTTACTGTTATGGAAAACAGCATTACCTGTTTCCGGCCATGGCGTTTGTTAATCAGGGCAATTTGCAGCAGTACCTTGAGGTACATACAAATTCACCACATTTGATTTTGAATTATGGAGAAAGTCCCAACCATTGGCTGGCTCTGACATCCTCACATGACCCCTTTCCGGACAATTCGACCCCCCTGGTTGACTATTATTCGGAACCCGCTGAAGCTGTCCGTAAAGATACCAGCGTGCTTAGGTTCTTTGACGAGGAAATGATTTCCGGATTTTCTGGTGTGGATATGAAAGTGCTGATATCGGATATCGATGCCGACAAGCTGAAAGATACGCTGGTATGGTTTGCTGGTCGTAAGCGTATGCAAAACGCGGATGATCCGGATGAGATTTGCGCCCCTGGTTCTGCTTATATACGGCAAATCCGGACGGATGATGGTGAGCTCATTGAAAGCACGGAAATATCGCAGCAGGAAAAAATGTGCGAAAAAATTCATGGGATGAATGTTGTTGACCTGAATGGTGATCAACAGTGTGAAATTGTTGAGTGCAACTCAAAGGCATACCGGCAGTTTCAGAACGTTTATACAGTGCAATGGGGTGAACTGAAAACTGTGTTTTCCATAGAATGGGGCCAGTGATGGGGCAGGGGAATCAGGAATTATTCCGATGGTACAAGCAGTAGCAGCCGAAAATAACCGTTGGCATCTGTGTAACTCTTTTTAAGGCTGAAACCGGCACTGTTTAACATGCGTTCTATTCTTTTCTCTGAATATTTATGGGAATATTCGGTAAGAATGCGTTCTCCCTTATGGATGTTCAGGGTCTGATCAAAATGAGGGCTGTTAACCTGTATGTTGTGGCCTGCCTGCAGATGCATTTCTATCCGTTCTTTTTTGTCATTGTAAAATGCCAGATGGTTGAAATCCTGTTTCCTGAAATCTGATTGTATGATTCGGTTGATATGATTGAGTATGTTGAAATTGAAAGCTGCGGTTATTCCGGATGCATCATTATATGCCCGTTCCAGAATATCCCGGTTTTTAACCATATCAAGTCCCAGCAACAAGTGGTTGTCGGGCTTCATTACATTGCGGAGGTTGCAGAGGAAACGAACTGCCTCATGGCGTGAGAAATTTCCCAGTGTAGAGCCAAAGAAACAAAACAGCTCATCATCAGCCGGTTGCAATAAATCCAGATGATTGGTGAAATCCATAATGATTCCCCGGGTTTTGATGGCGGGGAAGGTTGTTTTTAAAGCCTCAATCGAGTTTTCCACAGCGGATCTGCTGATGTCCACAGCCTGGTAGCGTACTTGTTTTTGTCCGTTTTGAGCTAATCGGGACAAGGCAATTGAGATTTTTGAAGCATCCCCGCTTCCGAGTTCAGTAATCGACCCGGGCTTTGCTTCTCTGAAAATGGATTTTCCATCCTTCCTGATTATGTATTTCTCAGAGCTTGTGGGATAATATTCTTTCAGCCTGGTAATTTCTTCAAAGAGAGCAGAACCTTTGCTGTCATAAAAGAATTTGCTGGGAATGGACTTTTTTTCAGCCAATAATTCCCTTAATATCTCTTTTTTTACTTCCTGAGGATCCTGAGTAGGAACGAAATCCACTATTTCAGGCTGTTCCATCAGTGTCGTATCTTTCTGTAAAGGCATAATCAGTCGTTTTCTTTTGTTGATATTGGATTATCGGGATCACTGCTCCATTCAAACCATCCTCCGTCATACACTGAAACGTGTGGCCAACCCATCAGCCAGGCGTTTAAGAAAGCCTCGCTGCCACGCCAGCCTGTACCGCAATAAAACGCGATTCGTTTTTCGGGTGTTAACCCCAGATTTCTCCAGTTCGCTTCTGTTTCATGATATTCACGCATGGTATGGTCAAGGTTCCGGTAATTTTCCATGTGGTATGCATCTGTACCGCAGTTACCAAACACAGCGCCGGGTATGTGACCTGTTTTGTCTATATAATTGTATCCGCTTACCTCACCAATCCATTCCCGCCAGCTTCGAATGCTGACAATTTCACCATCGTCAGATTGAATGAGCTGCTTTGCTCCGGGTGTGTCAATCATAATTTCCGGTTTGCCCGGGATTTTGCCGCCAAAAGTGCGAACATTCACAGGCTTTATGCTGTCAGTTACAATGGGATAGCGCTCGTCTCGCCAGGATTGCAGCCCCCCATTCAGCACCTTGACATCCTTTACACCGGCATACAACATGATGGCAGCTGCCCGCATGGCACCCAGTTGACCTGCATTGCTACCCGGGAAATCCGATTGATTGTCAGGATAAGAGAACCTGCCATACAAAATCACAGTGCTGCTTTTGCTTATGCCATGTTCGGTGAGTGCTTGCTGCAACTCTTCAGAACTACGCCGGTTCCATGTTTTTGTCGACTCAAGATCATTTGTGTCAAGTGGTATGGCTCCGGGTATATGGCCTTTTTTATAATCTTCCGGATTCTGATAATGAACGTGGCAGATTACGGCATCCTTTCCATACATATGATCAACTGGTTTACCCTCAATCAGCGTTTTAACCCACCATGGCGGTACCAGATGATGAAAGCGACTGAGTTTTTCAAGCTTAAAGCGCGGGCTGTCCTGGTGATCAAGAATGAAATCACCATATATCCTGACATCGGTATGACCTGCCTTTTCAAACATCTTTGCTGCGTTGTTTACTTCTGAAGGCTTGTTACCATACAATACAAGGGTCTGGTATTCCAGCAGCCCTTTTTTTCTGACAATCTCAATCCAGTCAATATACGATGTCCATTTGGAAGGCAGACTTTTTGCTCCGGGAATGTGTCCTCCGGGAGAGTTTTCACCATCCCATCCATTGTACACATCTACTGGTCGTGTGTCAATGAGTAGGATGTTTTTTTGGGATAACAATTTGTCAAGTACTTTGCCCTGTATTGTTTTCATACGAGAAGGTCTTTAGTCTTTCTTTTAACCAACAGCCATTTTTAAGTTTTTGTTTTGATTTTGCTATATTTAGCATGTGAAATTTGCCTGGCCTTGTGATCTTCAATGTGTATTGTGTTGGTTTTGTGTTCTTTGCGGTTTTTGGGTGAAGGCAATATGAACAATGCATCGGCTATGATTGTTTTATACTCACATGATGGTGAATAAATGAATTTGGATTATAAAAAATAATTCCCGTTCTTTCACCGCTGAAAGGATTAACGCTTATGATTCACAGACAAAACCTTAGTGCGCTTACATTTCAGGCTCTTCTAAACAACAGTCAGGCCCGCTATTCTGATAATCAGGCTCTTGGATTTGACAATGAACGAATGATGAGCTACGCAGAAATGCATGAGCAAATAAAGAGCCTGCAACAAACCTTTGCTGACTGGGGAATCGGGCAGGGGGATAAAGTTGCAATCTTTTCTCATAACAGCCCGAACTGGGCAATAGCCTATTTTGCGACTGTAAGTATGGGAGCCATTGCGATACCAATGCTTCCGGATCTGCAGAAACATGAAATCATAAACATACTGGAGCACTCCGAAGCAAAATTGCTGCTGGTATCTGAACGTCTCGAATCGAAATTTGATGAGGAAATAAAAGCAATGCCCGAGCGTGTTGCACTGCTTGATGATATGCGCCTGATCAAAGGTGAAGATGTAAAAGAGTCGGTAGAGCTTACTATTCCTGAAATGGAAGAAGATGACCTGGCTGTAATTATTTATACATCAGGAACTACCGGTAACTCCAAAGCTGTGATGCTTTCCCATAAGAACCTGATTGCTAATGCTATACAGGGCGACGGCGTACAGCCTGTTTATGAAAATGACAGATTTCTGTCTGTTCTCCCCTTATCGCATGCATATGAAAATACGCTTGGATTGCTCTTGCCAGTTCTCAACGGAGCAAGTGTTACCTACCTGAGAAAGCCACCCACAGCCAGCGTGCTTATGCCTGCGCTTAAGCGGGTCAAGCCAACACTGGTGCTTACGGTTCCTATGATTATTGAGAAAATCGTGAGAAAGCAGGTGTTTGCTAAATTTGAAAATGGTGGTTTCCTTGGATTTATGTACAAACTGGCACCTTTCCGCAGATTGGTTCATTTTCTTGCCGGTAAGAAAATTAAAGCTGCCTTTGGTGGTGAACTGAAATTCTTTGGCATTGGTGGTGCAAAGCTTGATGCTAAAGTTGAACGCTTTCTGTTGGATGCCAAATTCCCTTATGCTATCGGATACGGGCTTACCGAAACAGCTCCCCTTTCTGCAGGATGCGCGCCATTTAAAACAAAATTGCAGTCTACCGGACCAGCTGTAAAAGATGTGGATATCCGCATCAGCGACGGACACGATGGCGGGTCTGTTGGTGAAGTTCTGATTAAAGGTCCCAATGTGATGCAGGGGTATTACAAAAATCCCGTACTGACAAAAGAAGTGTTTACTGATGATGGGTATTTTCGTTCTGGTGATCTCGGTATTTTTGATCGTAAAGGAAGGTTGTACCTGCGCGGAAGAACCAAAAATATGATTCTGGGTGCCAATGGCGAAAATATTTATCCCGAGGACATTGAATCCGTAATCAATAACTACTCATACGTTACCGAATCCGTTGTGGTTGAGCGAAAAGGCAAACTTGTTGCTCTGGTGCATTTTGATCGCGACGAAATAGAAGAAAAATTTCAGAATTTCCGCGACGATCTTCATGATCGTATGGATGATAAACTGGAAGAATTGCGTAAAGACCTTCAGAGTTTTGTTAACTCCCGGGTAAACAAATATTCACGCCTTCAGCTTGTTGTGGTTCAGCCCGATGAATTCGAGAAAACGGCAACACACAAAATTAAACGGTTTATGTACGAATAAGTATCGGTGCACAGATACCCTGTCTCTGTGTTTATTTTCTGTCATATAAGCCAATCCGGTTGCATTTCCCCTTTGTATCCTGTATTTTTACTGAAAAAATACGGATGAAAGTCAATAATACACACCACCGTACCATATTCTGGAATAAGGGTAAGGTTGAAATGATTGAGCAAAACCGCCTGCCATTCGAATTTAGCTGGTTTATAGCAGAATCGTATCAGGATTCCTGCAAGGCCATCAAAACCATGATCATTCGTGGTGCCGGTGCCATTGGCGCTGCTGCCGGTTATGCCATGGCTCAGGCTGCTTTTGAAGCCCCTGTGGATAACTACCGTGATTTTATTTCCCGGGCCAAAGCTGAGATTGAAGCCACACGGCCTACAGCCCGCAATTTGTTTTACGCCACTGAAAAAGTATATCAGGCTGCACTGGAAAGCAAAGATGCTGCCATTGCTGAAGCTGAACGCCTTGCAGATGAAAATGCCGAAGAAGGCCGGCGTATGGGCGAGTTTGGAAATAAACTCATTAAGCCCGGTATGCGCATTGAAACGCATTGCAATGCCGGCTGGCTGGCCTTTGTTGATTACGGATCTGCTTTGGCACCCGTGTACGCTGCCCATGATGCAGGAAAAGGTGTTTTTGTCTGGGCTGATGAAACACGCCCGCGCGCTCAGGGTGGACGCCTTACTGCCTGGGAACTGCATAACCACGGCGTGCCACATGCCATCATTCCGGACAATGCCGGTGCTGCACTTATGGCGGCCGGTAAAGTGGATATGATGATTGTTGGTGCTGACCGCATTGCTGCCAACGGCGATGTGGCCAACAAAATAGGAACGCTGGAAAAAGCCATCGCAGCAAGCTACTATAATATACCCTTTTACGTGGCAGCGCCTTGTTCTACTATCGATACCCAAACCGAAAAAGGTTCCGGTATTGTCATTGAAGAACGTGGTGCAGAGGAAGTGCTAAAGCAAAGCGGACCGGATGCCACAGGAAACAGAACAGACATTTTCGTTAATCACCCTGATTCTGATGTTGTGAATCCTGCATTTGATGTTACGCCTGCGAGCCTGATTACAGGCATTATAACAGATAAAGGCATCATCAAAGCTGAAACAGAATCCATAAAAAATCTCTTTGCCATATGAACAGCCTGAAACATAAACAGCAAGTTGCTGACATCATGCAACGCCTGTACAGCCGTGGCCTGACAACCTGCTCCGGCGGAAATGTGTCTTTACGGGCAGAAAACGGGCATGTGTTTATCACCCCATCACAAATTGATAAAGGCAACATCCGGCCTGAAGAAGTTGCAGAATTGGATGCCGAAGGAAAATTACTGAGCCCGGAGCTTAAGCCCAGCATGGAAACCGGTATGCACCTTGAAATATACAGGCAGCGCCCGGATGTGCAGGCCATCGTGCATGCTCATCCGCCCAAAGCAACTGCCTGGGCATGTTCATCTGAGCCGTTAAAAAACAACCTGTGCGGAGAAGCCCGGTATTTTCTGGGTAAAATTGCCCGCGCACCATATCGCCTGATGGGCACCGACGGCCTTGCTGAGGCTGTTGTGAAAGGCCTTGGCGATTCAAAAGCGGTATTGCTGGATAATCATGGCGCTTTGACAGTGGGTGACAGTCTGTTTAAAGCCTACGACCGCATGGAAGTGCTGGAAAGCCTGGCAGAATTGCAAATAAATTTGCGAATTATCGGACAGCCCGTTCATTTGTCAGAAAGCCAGCAAGAAAAACTGGATAATTATTAAAAAGCAAGCCAAAGGAATTCAAACACAAAGAAGTGGAAAAAAACAGTGTGAAAAACAGTGGGGATGCGGATGCGATGAATCGCATCCCCACTGTTTTTCACACTGTTTTTTCATGTTTGTTTTAATAAACTTGTAAAACCTGCTTATTTCAGATAATCATCAAAATACCGGCTGACCTTGTCCATGAGGTGAACTCTGTCGAAACCACGTACGTTGTGTTCGGCTCTGGGGTAAACAAAATAATCCACAGGAATACGGTTTTTAATGCACTCGCGAACAAACACAAGGCTGTGTTGCTGAACTACCGTCGGGTCAATGCCGCCGTGAATCATCAGCAGTTTGCCCTGCAGCTCATCAGTGCGGAGGGTGAGATTTGAATTTTCATAACCCTCGGGGTTTTCCTCCGGGGTATCCATATAGCGCTCGCCGTACATTACCTCGTAATACTTCCAGTCGGTAACGGGTCCGCCGGCTACGCCAACTTTAAACACATCGGGGTGATCCAGCATGAGTTTTGTGGTCATAAATCCACCAAAGGACCAGCCATGAACGCCTATGCGCTCCTGATCAACATAAGGCAGTGACTTGAGGAATTTGATGCCTTCCATCTGATCGGCAACTTCGTTTTCACCCAGCTGGCGATGGATGATATTTTCAAATTCCAGACCCCGGTTGGCAGATCCTCTGTTGTCCATGGTGAACATCACGTAACCGCGTTGTGCCATATAATACTGCCAGCCACGGGCACCGCCCATCCATGAATTGGAGATAAGCTGGGCATGTGGGCCGCCGTAGGTGTACACAACGGTGGGGTATTGCTTGTTTTCATCGAAATCTGCCGGTTTGATCAATCTGTAATACAAATCGGTTTCTCCGTCTGCTGCTTTGATGGTGCCAATCTCCATTTCAACAGGTTTTAACTCTGTCATAGGATTGTCTGCCGTAAGCAGGTTTCGTATCTTTTTGCCTTTTGCTGAAATGATGTTGTACGCATTGGGTACTTCCGTGGATGAGTAACTATCCAGAATGTACGTGCCTTCGGGTGATAATTTTGCCGAATGCGTACCGGCAGCTTTTGTCAGCCTGGTGAGCTTGCCGCTGTCCATGTTGAGCTTATAAACATGCCGTTCTATAGGGCTTTCTTTGGTGCTCTCAATAAACAGGTTTTCTGCCTTTTCATCAAAACCCGGAATGTCGGTGACAAGCCAGTTTCCTTTGGTAAGTTGTTTGATCAGCTTGCCTTTGGTGTTATACAGGTAGAGGTGGTTGAATCCGTCGCGGCGGCTTTGCCAGATGAATTTGTCCTTGCTGCCGGGTACAAAAAGTGCCGGATGCAGAGGTTCCACGTACTTGTCGTGGGTTTCTTCAAACAGAGTTTTCTCAAACTTGCCGTTTTCGGCGTTGTACATATTGAGTTTCATATGATCCTGCCCGCGGTTGACCACGGCAATCAGAATGTGCTGGTTGTCAGGTGTCCAGGCGATGTTTGTCAGATACTGTTCTTTATCACCGCTTGTTTTTACCTGTATGCTTTCTTCCGATTCCACATCAAACACATGCAGGCTGGTTTCCTCTGACTTCATGCCGGCCATCGGGTATTTTGTGTTGTCAACACCGGCCACTCGGCGGGTGATGTTTACCAAGGGGTAATTGGTTACCATGCTTTCATCCTTAACGTAATAAGCCAGTTTTGAAGCATCCGGCGACCAGAATGTGCCTTTGCTGATGCCAAATTCACGACGGGCTACGGTCTGGCCATAAATGATTTCAAGATCTCGATCGTTGCTTACGTTGGTAATGCCATCCTCATCTGCAATCATCAGGTTGTTTTTGGATGTAAAAGCCATCAGTCCCTTGTCGGCAATGATGTCGTAGTTTTCGCTGTTTTCAGGCAACTTAATGCGTTTTACCACCTTGTCTGTGTCAATATCGTACAGCAGCCAGTGGCCGTCAGTTTTGAGTGAAAACCGATTCTCACTTTCCCAGGTTACAGAGGGGAAATGCTTCGGAGCTTCGAGATTGGCGGCAATGAGGGCTGTGCCAAATTCATCCAGGCTCAGCAGGCTTTTGTTCTCATTCGGGGTTGCGGATGCAGACATAAGGTTTTTGCCCTCTATCCAGGTGAAGTCCGTAGTTCCCGGCCGCCATTGCAAATTGCGGTAATGTTCCGGATAATACTCCCGCCACATGCCGATAACGGCATCTTCTATGCTTAACATTTTATCCTGAGCAAAGCTCCCTTGCAGGGAAAGCAAGCCCAACAGCAGCACTGCAATTAAACGGTATTGAAATTTCATATAGCATTCTATTGGTTACAGAACAAATATAAAAGAATGCGTGCAAAAATCACAGATTCCGCCTCTGCAAATGCTTAAAGAATGCTTAATTCGGTGGTGTGTAGCAGCCTGTGGCGCCATGCTGTGCTTTTTTCCATGTATGAACGTTTGTTATCACAGCCCGATAGCAGATGCTGAATACCGCTGACATTTGTCTTGTAATGGCTTTTTGCATGAAGATGTTTGGCCTGAAGTGAGAGGAGAGGGGGCACAGCAGTTCAATGCTGACAGGAAGCCAATATTAGAGCCTTTTCATGACAAAAAACCAGCCATCCTTGCATCTCATCATAAATTTTATTAGGTTTGACAGGTAAAACCAAAGGCCTTAAGCATTATGGGGAGCCATTTGAAACCGTTTGTACTTGCTTACAACCATTTAGGATCGGCAATTAGCTTGCCGCCCAATGGGTGCAGTGAAATTTATGATGAGTGGGGAAGGCGTGGAAAATAGTATTACCGCATATATAAATGAGTTA